>NZ_JBIWOD010000007.1:387701-504122 GCF_044767545.1 Streptomyces sp. NPDC101227
GTGTGGGGGGCGGGCCCCCGGGGGGTGGGGGGCCCGCCCGGGGGGGGGGGGGGGGGGGGGGCCGGGCGGGGGGGGGGGGGGGGGGCGCCCCCCCCCCCCCCCGCCCCGCCCCCCCCCCCCCCCCGCCGGACCGGCCGTGGCGCTCCGGGGGCGGCGCGATGGCGCCGGGGCCAAGGTCGCGAAGGTCCACGCACGACCCTGAAGGCCGCGACGCGCGATCACCGGCAACTGCCCGGCGCAGGCGGGGCCCGTCGGACCCGGCGCACGTACCTCACCTTCGTGAGCACCGGCTCCTGCGGCGCACTCGCCGGAATCCGGGCGCGGTGCGCAGCGGCGGTGCCTGCGGCCGGCGGGCTATCCGCACCGGCAGCGGGTCAGGGCCGTCCGAGCAGTCGGCTGCCTGCGGCGATGTCGGTTCGGGCGGTGAAGTATTCCGTGAAGCCGCGGACGAATTCCTCCTCGGTGATCCGGCCGTCGCCGTCGGTGTCGAGCTGCCGGAAGCCGTGGTTGAGCTCGGCGGGGTGGACGCGGGAGCCGCCGAAGACGGCGCGGTACTCGTCGGGGCTCAGATGGCCGTCGCCGTCGCTGTCGGCAGCGCGGAAGAGGGCACGCACCGCGATGTGCAGGCCCTTGTCGAGGTAGTCCGGGTCGCGGTCGACGCCCGCCGTCACGGCCTGTACGAACTCGGTGCGGTCGATGTGTCCGTCGTCGTCGGTGTCCATGGTGGCGCGCATGTGCTGCCACCAGGTCTCGAAGGCGTCGTACACCTCGGCCTCCCGCTCGGGCGTGAGTTCCAGCTGCCAGCAGACGTTGTGGGCCATGGCTTGCAGGTCGGCGGCGTCGATGCGCCCGTCACCGGTCTGGTCGAGGACCTGCCGGAAGAACGCGTCCACCCGCGCCGGGCGCGCGTCGGGGCGACGCGGGCGGCGGGGCCGCGGCACCCGCCCAGTGGCCGGGGCGACGCCGCCCCCGGCGGGCGGCGCGGACGCTGCGGTGCCGGTGGGCGGAATGCGGTAGCGCAGCCGCTCCGGCAGACGGGGCATCACCTGGCGCATGCCGTGGTGCAGGACCCAGGACAGCGCGGCGGCATGGCGGGTGCGGGGCAGCGCGAACTTTTCCCGGAAGGCGGGCGGCAGGTCGGCGAGGGTGAGCGCGCGAAGCGTGTGCGCGGCGAGCGTGCGCAGCAGCGGCCAGGCCGGCCGCAACGGCCCGAGCCGACCGGGCGCGGGCGCCTCGTGCAGCATCTCGTACAGCAGGTAGCGCACCGCCGTGCTGTACTCCAGCTCTTCGCGGATGGTGCGCTCGACATACGCGGGAACGTCGGCGGCGGTCGGTGGAAAGAGGGCATCGGGCAGTCCGAAGTCCGCGCACACGGACCGGAACTCGCCGTACAGCCGGTCGAGTTCGTCGGGGGAATAGGGGTCGCCGCACAGCTCACGCATGGCCGTGACCGACTCGTACAACGTCACCAGCACCCAGACGCGCACCTCGGGGTCCTCCGCCGAGAAGGGCCTTCCCTTGTCGTCGGTGCCGCGGATGCGGCGGTGGGTGCGTTCCAGCCGGGCGATCTCGCGGTGAAGGCCGTCGCGGTCGGAGAAGAACAGGCGCCTGCCGCTGTCCATGGTGTGCTCCATGCGGCGCCAGGGGTGGGCCCGGTAGGTGGAGAACCGGTCGGCGCCGGCCGCGACGACGGGGTGCGCGTTCTGCAGCACCAGCAGCCGCCAGGCCACCAGGGCGATGCGCCACTCACCGAGGCCGCGGCGCAGCAGGGAATCCGGGCCGGCGAGGACGGGGCTGGTCATAGGCATCTCCGGGGGTCCGGCGCGGGGTGCGCGGGCGGCGGTACAACGGGCGGATGGCCGGGCAGGCGTGCACGCCCGAACGGCCCAGAAGTAGCCGCACACCGGCTCCTGGAAGGAGCCGTCAACCGCAAACCACCCGTCCGTGTGGTCCGCCGCCGGGTGCCGCCCGTTTCCGTGGTGCGGCGAACGCCGATCAGCGGCGTCCCGTCGGACGGGTTGACCTTCACCCATGGGTCAATCCCTAGCGTCGGCGTCATGAACTCATCCCTGAAGAGCGCGGCGTCGTCCGGAAACTCCAGTCCTCGCGCGGGCCTGGAGGCCCGACTCGTCGCACGGCCCGATGGGCTTCCCGCTCTCGACGACTTCGAGATCGTCGAGGTCACCGTCCCGGATCCGGCGGCGGGCCAGGTGCTGGTGCGCAACCTGTTCATGTCGCTCGACCCCGGCATGCTCCTGCTGATGGGTGGCGACTCCCCGCTGCCGGCGCCGCGCTACGAGATCGGCGCGGCGATGTACGGGGACGCGGTCGGTGAGGTGATCGCCTCGGCTGATCCCTCGCTCAGCGAGGGGGACCTGGTGGTGCACCGGCTGGGCTGGCGGGACTACGCGGTGGCCGCGGCGGCTGCGTTCCGCCGCGTCGACAGGGCGGCCTACCCGTCTCCTTCTCTGCACCTCGGGTTCGGGCTGGTCGCCTACGTCGGGCTCATGGAAGCGGCCCAGCTGCGGCCCGGCGACACCGTCTTCGTGTCCAGCGCGGCAGGGGCGACGGGAGGCATGGCCGGTCAGATCGCCCGGCTCAAGGGAGCGGCCCGGGTGATCGGCAGCGCCGGTTCGCCGGCGAAGGCGGCCCACTTGACCGGGAGGCTCGGCTTCGACGCGGCCTTCGACTACCACGACGGTCCTGTCCTCGACCGGCTGCGCGAAGCGGCCCCGGACGGCATCGACGTCTACTTCGACAATGTGGGCGGCGAGCAGCTGCGGGCGGCCGTGGAGGTGATGAACGTGCACGGGCGCATCGCGGTCTGCGGAGCGCTCAACCGGCAGCGCACGGCCCGCCCGGACGACGGTCCCGGCGATCTGCTGAGCGTCCTCGGCAAGCGTCTGACCATCCGTGGTTTCACCTTGTGGGACCACCTGGACCGGGCTGCGGAGTTCGGCGAGCAGTTCCGCAACTGGCTGCGCGAGGGGTCGATCGTCTATGACGAGACGGTGGTCGACGGGCTGGCGAGCGCGCCGCAGGCGCTGCTCGATCTCGTCCGGGGCAGATACACCGGGAAGACGGTGGTCCGGATGGGGAGTTGACCTTGACGTACGCGTGAAGGTGTACAACGGGTCCGGAGGTGGCTGTATTGCTGATCGGCGAACTGGCCGCGACGGCGGGGACCACGACCCGCGCCCTGCGCTACTACGAGGAACAGGGGCTCCTGGAGTCCGAGCGGAAGACGTCCGGCTATCGCGTGTACCGCCCGGGCGCGGTGACCCGGGTCCGTAACATCCGTGCCCTGCTGGCCTCCGGGTTCACCGTCGAGGACGTGAAGTCCTTCGTGCGCTACCTCGACACCGATCTGCCCGAGGTGTTCGCGTACTCGCCGTCGTGCGCCGAGGGCTACGTCGTCGGCGCACGACGGGTGGCCGAACTGGAGGAGAAGATCGCGGCTCTCACCAGGATGCGCGACGTCCTCGTCCATCGGATGCCCTGGTTGGCCGCGGGAGACGATGCCGCGGAAGGACAGGCCGCCTGATCCGGGCCGGGTGACCCGGTCTCTCCTTCACCGCGCGTCCTCAGGCGGCACCGCGCATCGAGACGTGGACGGTGCATCCGTTGTGCCTACCCCACGCTCTCCCGCCATGCCTGGTGCAGATCCGCGAACCGGCCCCGGTCGGCGATGAGTTCGCCGGGCGGGCCGTCCTCGACCACGCGGCCGTCGGCCATGACCAGGACCCGGTCGGCCGTCTCGACCGTGGACAGGCGGTGGGCGATGACGACGGCCGTGCGGTCGCGCAGGACGGTGTCCATGGCGCGCTGCACCGCGCGCTCGCCGGGGATGTCCAGGGAGCTGGTGGCCTCGTCCAGGATGAGCACCGACGGGTCGGCGAGCAGGGCCCGCGCGAAGCCGACCAGCTGGCGTTGGCCGGCGGATATGCGGCCGCCGCGTTTGCGGACGTCGGTGTCGTAGCCGTCCGGCAGGGCGGCAATGAAGTCATGGGCGCCGATGGCCTTGGCGGCGCGTTCTATCTCCTCGCGGGTGGCCTCGGGGCGGCCGACGGCGATGTTGTCGGCGACCGTGCCGGAGAAGAGGAACGCTTCCTGGGTGACCATGACGACACCGCGGCGCAGCTCGGCGGCGGAGAGGTCGCGCAGGTCGACGCCGTCGAGGAGGATCCGCCCCTCGGTGGGGTCGTAGAAGCGGGCCAGCAGCTTGGCGAGGGTGGACTTGCCCGCTCCGGTGGCGCCGACCACGGCGACGGTCGTGCCGGCCGCGAGGGTCAGATCGAAGCGGGGCAGCACCTCGCCGCCGGTGCGGTAGGCGAAGCGTACGCCGTGGAAGGCGGCCTCCCGGCCGGGACGCTCGGCCGCGACGGCGGGCAGCGGAAGCGGCTGGGCGGGCTCGGGGACGGAGGGCCGCTGGGCGAGCAGCCCGGCGATCTTCTCCAGAGAAGCGGCCGCGGACTGATAGGAGTTGAGGAACATTCCCAGGCGGTCGATGGGGTCGTAGAGGCGGCGGAGATAGAGCGCCGCGGCGGCGAGCACGCCGAGCGCGAGACCGCCGACGGCGACGCGGTAGGCGCCCCACAGGACGATCGCCGCCACCGCGATATTGGCCACCGTCCGGGAGGAGACGACATAGCGGGCCATCTCCAGGATGGCATCGCCGTTGACCCGCTCGTGACGGCGGTTCAGCTGGGTGAACGCGGCGTCGTTGGGGCGCTCGCGGCGGAACGCCTGCACCGGGCGGATGCCGTTCATGGTCTCGGTGAACTTCACGATGAGGGCGGCGGTGGCGGTGGACTTCGTGCTGTAGACGCGCCGGGAGCGGCGCTGGTAGGAGCGCACGAGGAGGTACAGCGGCCCGGCGGAGGCGATGGCCGCGGCGCCGAGGCCGCCGTCCAGGTAGATGAGGGTCGCGGTGATGTAGAAGGTCTGGAGGACGACGGTGATCAGTTCCTGGAGGCCCTCGTCGAGGAGTTCGCGCAGCGATTCGACGTCGGTCGTGGCCCGGGAGATCAGCCGGCCGGACGTGTAGCGCTCGTGGAAATCGAGGCTCAGGGCCTGGCCGTGGCGGAAGATCCGGCCGCGCAGGTCGAGCAGGACGTCCTGGCTGACCCGGGCCGAGAAGAGGATGAAGGCGAACTGGAGGCCGCCGGAGACGGCGGCGCAGAGCCCGGCCGCCACCGCCACCGTGATCAGCGGTCCGTAGTCGTCCGCCCGGAGCGCCGGCACCGCGCGGTCGAGGGCGTAGGCGACGATCAGCGGGCCGGCCTGGACGGCGGCCTGCTGGAGCAGCAGCACGACGGCCGTGAGCAGGACGCGGCGCTTGTGCGGCGCCAGCAGCGAACGCAGGAGGGTGCGCGAGGCGCCCCGGGGGGTGGGGAGTACGTCCCGTTCGAAGGCATCGGCGTCGGCGGCGTCCGCCGCGTCGGGGGAGCCGGGGGCGGGATGCTGTCCCGGTGCGGCCGCGTCCCGGTCCGGGTGCGGGTCTTCCTGGCCGTCGGCGGGTGCGTTGGTCGTGGTGGTCGTCATCGGGCCTCCTCCCTCTCGCGGCGGCCGGCGTCGCCGGACATCAGCGCGGCGTACTCGGCGTTGTCCCGGAGCAGTTCGTGGTGGGTGCCGACGGCGGTTATCCGGCCGCCGGAGAGCAGCGCCACCCGGTCGGCGAGCAGGACCGTGGACGGCCGGTGGGCGACGACCAGGGCGGTGGTGGTGGCCAGCACCTGGCGCAGGGCCGCCTCGACGAGGGCCTCGGTGTGGACGTCGAGCGCGGAGAGCGGGTCGTCGAGGATCAGGAAGCGGGGGCGGCCGACCACGGCGCGGGCCAGCGCGAGTCGTTGCCGCTGTCCGCCGGACAGGCTCAGGCCCTGCTCGCCGACCTGGGTGGCGGTGCCCTCGGGCAGGGCGCGCACGAATCCTTCGGCCTGCGCCACCCCCAACGCCCTGAGAAGCTCGGTCTCTTGGGTGTCGTCGGAGCCGCTGCGGGCCATCAGGACGTTGTCCGCGACCGTCGCCGAGAACAGGGTCGGCTCCTCGAAGGCCATCGCCACCAGCGCGCGCGCCTCGTCCCGGCGGAGCGTCGCCAGATCCCGGCCGTCGAGGGTGATCCGGCCCGCGGTGGGGTCGTAGAGCCGCGGCACCAGCGCCGTCAGGGTCGTCTTCCCGCTGCCGGTGGCGCCGACCAGGGCCATGGTCTCGCCGGAACGGATGTGCAGGTCTATGCCGCGGAGGGTGGGAGGGACGCCGGCCGGGGCGTCGGGGTAGCGGAACTCGACGCCCTCGAAGCGCAGACCGCCCCTCTCGCCGGGGGGCCCGCTCACGGGGGCCGCCGCCGGGGCGCCCTGGGGCCCGGCCTTGGGCCCGGCCTTGGGCTCCGCCTCGGGATCCGCCGCGCGGCCCGTACCTTCCTCCGGCACGGTCTCCTCGTCCATGACCTCGAAGTACCGGTCCGTGGCCGTCGCCGCTTCATTGCTCAGGGCCAGCAGGAAGCCGATGGAATCCACCGGCCAGCGCAGCGCCAGCGCCGTGGAGAGAAAGGCGACGAGGGTGCCGGCGGACAGCGCGCCGTCGGCCACCTGGAGCGTGCCCAGCACCAGGGCCGTGCCGATCGCGATCTCCGGGAGCGTGGTGATGAAGCCCCAGATCCAGGCCAGCAGCCGCGCCTTGTGGAGTTCGGTCGTACGGACCCGGCGCGTCAGGTCCCGGAACGCGCGGGCCTGGCTGCGATGGCGGCCGAAGCCCTTGATGATCCGGATGCCGAGCACCGACTCCTCGACCACCGTCGCCAGATCGCCCAGCTGGTCCTGGGTCCGACGGGCGGCGAGCGCGTACTTGGCCTCGAAGACCGAGCACAGCACCATCAGGGGCAGCACGGGGGCGAGCAGCACCAGCCCCAGCGACCAGCGCTGCACCAGCAGAATCACACAGCCCACCACGATCGTCGTGCCGTTGACCAGCAGGAATATCAGCGGGAAGGCGAGGAAGAGGCGCAGCAGGGACAGGTCCGTCGTGGCGCGCGAGAGCAGCTGGCCGGAGGGCCAGCGGTCATGGAAGGCGACCGGCAGCCGCTGGAGTCGGCGGTAGAGCGCCTCACGCATCGCTGCCTCGACCGAGGCGAGCGGCCGCGCCACCAGCCAGCGCCGCAGCCCGAACAGCCCCGCCTCGGCGAGCCCGAGCACCAGCAGATACCCGCCGCCCAGCCACACGCCGCCCGGATCGCGCGCCGTCACCGGCCCGTCCACCAGCCACTTGAGGACCAGCGGGATCACCAGTCCGATGCAGGACGCGACCACCGCCACGACCGCGGCCATGAAGAACCGCACCCGCACCGGGCGGACGAACGGCCACAGGCGCAACAGCGAGCGCACCGCGGAGCGTTGCGCGTCGGCCGGCGGACGGGTCGGCGTCGTGGCGTCGGCAGGGGTCGGGTGTTCGGGCGTCGTCTGTGCGGTATCGGCCACACTCGCGAGCGTAAGGCGCATCACTGACAATGCTCATGCGGTTTTCGCCACGCGGAAGCCGCGGGGAGCCGAAAGCAGCCGCCGAACGCGGGGCGGAAAGCAGCCGCGGAAAGCGGGGCGCGCAAGGCACCGCACCCCGCCCCGCCTCAGCCCGGCACCGCCCGGAACAGCATCACCGTCCGCCCCGGCACGGTGACCGTGCAGCCCGCCGGATGCCGGGGCCCGGGTGCCCCCGCCACCGGCTGCTCCTCCCGCGCGGTGTCCAGGAGGAGCTCGTACGACGCCGCCCAGGGCGCGCCGGGCAGGGCGACGGGCCGGGGGTGGGGGTCCGCGTGCAATACGGCGAAAAAGCTGTCGTCGACGACGCGGATGCCGCGCGCATCGCGCTGCGCGATGTCGTTGCCGGAGAGGTACATCCCCAGGGTGGCCCCCGGCGCGTACCAGTCCTTTTCGGTCATCTCCGTACCGCCGGCGGTGAACCACGCCAGATCGCGCAGCCCGCCCCGCCGCTGCGGCCGTCCGGAGAAGAAGGCGCGGCGGCGCAGTACGGGATGGGCGCGGCGCAGCGCGATGAGGCGGGCCGCGAGGTCGGCCAGCGGCCGCCAGTGCGGGTCGTCGAGCAGCGACCAGTCGAGCCAACTGGTGGTGTTGTCCTGGCAGTAGGCGTTGTTGTTGCCGTGCTGGGTGCGGCCCATTTCGTCGCCGGCGACCAGCATCGGCACGCCGGTGGACAGGAGGAGGGTGGTCAGGAGGTTGCGGAGCTGGCGGCGGCGCAGGGCGGTGACGGCGGGTTCGTCGGTCTCGCCCTCGGTGCCGCAGTTCCAGGACCGGTTGTCGTGCGTGCCGTCGCGGTTGCTCTCGCCGTTGTCGGCGTTGCGCTTGTGCTCGTAGGTGACCAGGTCGCGCAGGGTGAAGCCGTCGTGCGCGGTGATGAAGTTGACGGAGGCGTAGGGGCGGCGGCCGCCCCAGGCGTAGAGGTCGCTGGAGCCGGAGAGGCGGTAGCCCAGGTCGCGGACGTCGCGCTGGGCGCCGCGCCAGAAGTCGCGGACGGTGTCGCGGTAGCGGTCGTTCCACTCCGTCCACAGGGGCGGGAAGGCGCCGACCTGATAGCCGCCGGAGCCCACGTCCCAGGGCTCGGCGATGAGCTTGACGCGGCGCAGCACCGGATCCTGTGCGATCACGGCGAGGAACGGCGAGAGCATGTCCACGTCGTGCAGGGAGCGGGCCAGCGCCGCGGCGAGGTCGAAGCGGAAGCCGTCCACGCCCATCTCGGTGACCCAGTACCGCAGCGAATCGGTGATCAGGCGCAGGACGTTGGGCTGGACGACATGCAGGGTGTTGCCGCAGCCGGTGTAGTCGGCGTAGCGGCGGGCGTCGCCCGCGAGGCGGTAGTAGCCGCGGTTGTCTATGCCCCGGAGGGAGAGCGTGGGGCCCCTTTCGCCGGCCTCCGCCGTGTGGTTGTAGACGACGTCGAGGATGACCTCGATCCCGGCGTCGTGCAGCGCCCGCACCATGCGCTTGAACTCGCCGACCTGCTGGCCGCGGGTGCCGGTGGCGGCGTATCCGGCGTGCGGCGCGAAGTAGCCGATGGAGTTGTACCCCCAGTAGTTGCGCAGCCCCCGGCGCACCAGGTGGTCCTCGTGCGCGAACTGGTGGACCGGCAGCAGCTCGACGGCGGTGATGCCGAGCCGGACCAGGTGTTCCAGCGCGGCGGGGTGCGCCAGCCCCGCGTAGGTGCCGCGCAGATGCTCCGGGATGCCGGGGTGGCGCATGGTGAAGCCGCGCACATGCAGCTCGTAGAGGACGGAATCCGGCCAGGGCGTCTTGGGCCGGCGGTCGTCCCGCCACTCGTCGTCACCCCCGTCATCCCCTTCCTCGCCCGTGCCATCGGCGACGACCACGCCCTTGGGGACGTACGGCGCCGAATCGCGGTCGTCGCGCACCGTGTCGGCGACCCGCTGCTCCGGCCAGTCGCGGACGTGACCGTAGAGCTGGGCGGGCAGCGCGCGCCCGGCGCCCACCCTCTCCGTACAGGTGCCGAAGTCACCGTCCACGGCCCGGGCGTACGGGTCGAGCAGCAACTTGGCCGGATTCCAGCGGGCACCGGACCAGGGGTCCCAGCGGCCGTGCACCCGGTAGCCGTAGCGCTGCCCGGGGCGCACGCCGGGCAGGAAGCCGTGCCAGATCTCATGGGTCAGTTCGGTGAGCGGATGGCGCGTCTCGCGTTCCTCGTCGTCGAAGAGACAGACCTCCACGGCCTCGGCGCCACCCGCCCACAGGGCGAAGTTGGTGCCCGCGACGCCGTCGGGGGCCGTGCGGTAACGGGCCCCGAGGGGCGTGGGGCTGCCGGGGCGGATGACGGCGGGCGGGGCGAGTGGTCCGTCCTCGACCGTCTCCTGCTCGGGTGCGCTCGACACGTGCCGGCCTCCTGGGGCTCATGGCTCGGTCGGGCGGCGGCCCGTGCAGGCGGGAACCCCCCCAGCGTGGGCTGGGGGAGTCCCGGCCGTGCGTTCGTGTCTCCGCCCTCCCCGTTGTTCTGCCCGCAACCGGGCGTTGCCTCACGTTTCCCGTCGGCGTGGGGCCGTCTTGGCGGGCCGGTGACATCTGGTGACATTCCGCGGGTTAACATTCCGCATCGTTCCGCAATCTTCCGCCACAATGCGGCACATGACCGGCGGTGAGATGCGCTCAGTGAAGGATCCGGCGAAGGGGCCGGCGACGGTCCTGGCCGAAGACCCGGCTCAGGGCCCGCCCCATGGCCCGGCCGGCGCAGGGGCACCGGCGCGGGTACGCACGCGGGTGTGCCGCCGTTCCCGTACCGCCCTCGTCGTCCTGGGCGTTCTGATGGCCGCGGTGCTGCCCGTCGGCTGCGGCTCTTCGGACGGGAGCGGCGGCGACAAGCCGCCCGCCCCGGAGCCGGCGATCCGGGTCGTCCCGCGCGACGGCGCGCACGGCGTACGGGCCGGCGGCCGGCTCGAGGTGCGGGTGCCCGCCGGGCGGCTGGAGCGCGTCGAGGTCCAGCGGACCGGGGACGCGGGCCGGCAGCGGGTCGCCGGCCGGATCTCGCCCGACGGGCTGTTCTGGCGCCCGGCGGGCGGCGCGCTCACCCCCGGCTCCCGGTACACCGTCGACGCGGTGGCCCTGGACACCGCCGGCCACCGCTCCGCCCGCCACACCACCTTCACCACCTCCGTGCCCCGTGGCCGGTTCGCCGGCTTCTTCTCGCCCGAGGACGGCACCACCGTCGGCACCGGCATGATCGTCTCGCTGGAGTTCAACCGGCCGATCGCCGACCGCGCGGCCGTCGCACGCGCCGTCACGGTGACCGCCCGCCCCGCCGTCGAGATCGCCCCCCACTGGTTCGGCGACCGGAGGCTGGACTTCAGGCCCCGTAAACGCTGGAAGCCGGGCACCGACATCTCCGTCGACCTGCGGCTGCGCGGTGTGCGGGCCGGGCCGAACACATACGGCACGCAGCGCAAAACGATCCACTACCGCGTCGGCCGCGACCAGATCACCACCGTCGACGCCGCCCGGCACACCCTGACGGTGCGCACCGGCGGGCGGGTGTCGGCCACCTTCCCGGTCACCGCGGGCGACGTCGAGAACCCCACCTACAACGGGAAGATGGTGATCCTGGAGCGCCGCTCGGTGACCCGGATGAGCGGGCTCACCGTCGGCTTCGGCGGCGAGTACAACATCCCGGACGTACCGCATGCGATGCGCCTCACCAGGTCCGGGACCTTTCTGCACGGCAACTACTGGGCGCGGCCCCGGGTCTTCGGCGGCGCCAACACCAGCCACGGCTGCGTGGGCCTCAGGGACATCAAGGGCGGCGGCCGCGCCACCCCGGCCGGCTGGCTGTTCCGCCACTCGATCGTCGGCGACACCGTCAAAGTGCGCCACTCCCGGGGCGGCACCCTCGCGCCGGACAACGGTCTCGGCGGCTGGAACATGCCGTGGGAGAGGTGGCGGCGCGGCAGCGCGGTGGGCTGAGACGGGGCGCGGGCGGGGACTCGCGCCCGCGGCCGCCGCGGTCGTCCCCGGTACGTGCGACGGATCCCGGGTACGTGCGACATGTGCCGGGTACTTGGGACGGAACGGTGACATCGGCGGGGAGTTCGCCGTCACCGCCGTGTGGTTATCTAACGGCAAGCGCGCGGCGCGTCCGCGCGCGGGGGACCGCGGCCGTGCGAGGGGAAAAGGGGCCAGTCGTGAATGTGCAGCCGAATGCGGGGGAGCCGGCTCGCCGGCGGCGGTGGCCACACAAGGGGGGCGGTGCGCTCGCCCTGGTGCTCGGCTCGATGCTGCTGCTGGTGACCGCGTGCGGCGGCGACGCCGCGGAGAAGAAGCCGGCCGGCAAGGCGGGCGGCGACAAGGCCGCTTCGCGGGCCGCAGTAACGATTGCTCCCAAGGACGGCGCGGACGACGTCGCCACCAGCGGCGCGCTGAAGGTGACCGCCGACAAGGGCCGGCTGAAGTCCGTCGTGGTCAAGGACGGCAAGGGCAATGAGGTCGCCGGGAAGATATCCGGCGGCGGTGCCCGGTGGCAGCCCAGCGGCCATCTGGGCGCCTCGACGGAGTACACCGTCGACGCGGTGGCGGTGGACAGCCGGGGCCGCGAGGCCGCCGAGCACTCCACGTTCACCACCCTCGTCCCCAAGAACACCTTCATCGGCCGGTACAGCCCCGAGAACGGCCAGCAGGTCGGCGTCGGGATGCCGGTCTCCATCCGCTTCACCCGCGGCATCACGGACCCCAAGGCCGTCGAGGACGCCATCAAGGTCACGGCGAAGCCGTCCGTACCGGTCGAGGGCCACTGGTTCGGCAACGACCGCCTCGACTTCCGCCCCGAGAAGTACTGGGCGGCCGGCACCAAGGTCACCCTCAAGCTCGACCTCAACGGCGTCGAGGGCCGCCCCGGCGTCTACGGCACCCAGGCCAAGGAGGTCTCGTTCACCATCGGCCGCAGCCAGGTGAGCACCGTCGACGCCAGGTCGAAGATGATGACCGTGGTCCGCGACGGCAAGAAGATCAAGACCATCCCGATCACCTCCGGCGCGCCGGGCACCGAGACCTACAACGGCCAGATGGTGATCAGCGAGAAGCATCCGGTGACGCGGATGAACGGCGACACCGTCGGCTTCGGCGGCGAGTACGACATCAAGGACGTGCCGCACGCCATGCGGCTGAGCACGTCCGGCACGTTCATCCACGGCAACTACTGGTCCGGCAGGCCGACGTTCGGCACCCGTAACGCCAGCCACGGCTGTGTGGGCCTGTTCGACCAGCGCGGCGGCGGCGACAGTTCGACCCCGGCGGCGTGGTTCTTCAACAACTCCCGCATCGGCGATGTGGTCATCGTCAAGAACTCGCACGACGAGACGATTCAGCCGGACAACGGCTTCAGCGACTGGAACCTCTCCTGGGAGAAGTGGAAGGCCGGGCAGTAGCGGCCCCCGAGCGCTTCCTGACGGCGGCGGGCCCGGTGCACTGTGACGCAGCGCACCGGGCCCACCGCCGTTAACGGGGACTAACCTTTCCTCATGACTGTGAACCTCGAGGTCGCCGACGGCGTCGGCACCATCCGCCTGGACCGCCCGCCGATGAACGCACTGGACATCGCCACCCAGGACCGGCTGCGCGAGCTGGCCGAGGAGGCCACCCGCCGCGACGATGTGCGCGCCGTGGTGATCTGGGGTGGCGAGAAGGTGTTCGCGGCCGGTGCGGACATCAAGGAAATGCAGGCCATGGACCACGCGGCCATGGTCGTCCGCTCGAAGGCCCTGCAGGACTCGTTCACCGCCGTGGCCCGGATCCCCAAGCCGGTGGTCGCCGCGATCACCGGCTATGCGCTGGGCGGCGGCTGCGAGTTGGCGCTCTGCGCCGATGTCCGGATCGCGGCCGACAATGCCAAGCTCGGCCAGCCCGAGATCCTGCTCGGCCTCATCCCGGGCGCCGGCGGCACCCAGCGGCTGGCCCGGCTGGTGGGCCCGTCCAAGGCCAAGGACCTGATCTTCACCGGACGGCACGTCAAGGCCGACGAGGCGCTGACCATCGGCCTCGTCGACCAGGTGGTGCCCGCCGCCGAGGTCTACGAGCGGGCACACGCCTGGGCGTCCCGGCTGGCGGCCGGCCCGGCGCTCGCGCTGCGGGCCGCCAAGGAATCCGTCGATGCGGGTCTGGAGACGGACATCGACACCGGCCTGACGATCGAACGGAACTGGTTCGCGGGGCTCTTCGCGACCGAGGACCGGGAGACCGGAATGCGCAGCTTCGTCGAGGAGGGCCCGGGCAAGGCCAAGTTCCGCTGAAACGCCTGGTGTTGACGAGGCGCATGGTGTTTGGCCGGGACGTGATGCCTCGTGTGGGCGAATTGCGGAAAACTTAATCCAGACTTAAGGGCACCTTGTCGACGTCGGCGGATGACCTTCCGTCCGCTGCGCGTTCGCGCAGGTCAGTTGGGTGCGCCGGAGCCTTGACTGCCGTTGGCATATGTCTCGCGGGAGGTAGGAATCGACGATTCCGGACAACGGATTCCGTCGGTTCCTCCACCGTGACCGCCCAGTAGCAGCCATGATGGGGGCATGGCGGGCCTCGAAGGTATGGAGCAGCCGCGGCCGCGGAGCGGCACGGCCGCCGCACGCTGGGACACCCCCGGTGCGGACGGAGCGCCGGCGACGCCGGTGCCGAACGGCCCGCTCTCCGGACTCGAACTGATCGGCGATCCGACGCTCGACGAGGTACGACTGCCCTCGCGCCCCCAGTCCGCGCGCATCGCCCGGCGGCTGACCGGCTGCGTCCTCCTCAAGCAGTGGTCCCTGAGCCCGCAGCTCGCCGAGCACGGCATTCTCCTCGTCTCCGAGCTGGTCGGAAACGCCGTACGGCACACCGGCGCCCGCTGCTTCGCGCTGCGCATGCTGCGCCGCCGCGGCTGGATCCGCATCGAGGTGCGCGACCCCTCCCGCGGACTGCCGTGCCTGATGCCGGTGCAGGAGATGGACACCAGCGGCCGCGGCCTCTTCCTCGTCGACAAGCTCTCCGACCGCTGGGGCGTGGATCTGCTGCCGCGCGGCAAGACGACCTGGTTCGAGATGCGGGTCGGCGACCGCTGATACGGCGCCGGGGCCCCGGGCGCCCCGGTGCGCGGCCGGCGGTCCGTAGGATGGGCAGTTCCTACTCGCGCGCCAGGCATCCGGAGGGGAGGACATGTCCGGGCATCCGCAGCTGCACCGTGTACGCCGCTCACCGGCGATGACGCTGCTGCTTCTCCTCGCGGTCACCTTCGGGCCGATGCTGTGCCGGACCGGCGGCGACCAGGACCGGCCGGCGGGCCCGTTGGCCATGGCGGCCGCCTCGGCGGCACGCACGGCCGCCTCCGCACCCGGCCGGCCGGACGCCGCCGACGCGCCCCTCGCCGTCGCCGACGCCCCCAAGCGCTGCTCGAACCAGCACGCCCCGGCGCCCAACGAGTCCGCGCCGCTGCCCACCCCGCACCGCGCCGAGCCCCTGGCGCCCGCCGCCACCGGCCCCGCGCCGCTCGCCGTCGACGCCGCCGCGCAGTTCGCGCTGGCCCGGCCGCCCACCGGCAGCGCGCCCGCCACCGACCACACCGCGCTCCTTCCCGTACTGCGGATCTAGGCCGTCGCACCCGACGACCGGCCTCACCTTTCCTCTCCGTACGTACCTCTGGAGCTTTCGCATGCCCAAGTCCCACCCGCCCGCTCCCACCGCCTCTCCCACCGCCTCTCCCACCCGCAAACTGGCCGCCATCGGCGCGATCGTGGCCCTCGTGGTGGCCGTGCTCGCCGTGGCCGTCGCCGTCGGCAAGGCCGTCGAGGGCGGTCGTGACGGCGGCGGCGCCGGCGCGCCGCGGGCCGCCGCCTCGGGGCCTCCCCAGGAGGACCCCGCACAGCAGAAGATGTTCGATGACCTCGCCCGGCGGACCAGCAGGCGCGAGGGCGGCGATCCGCTCGCCGTCGGCAAGAAGGACGCCCCGGTCGTCCTCGTCGAATACGCCGACTACCAGTGCTCGTTCTGCGGCCGCTTCACCCGCGAGACCCAGCCCGAGCTGATCAAGAAGTACGTCGACGCGGGCACCCTGCGCATCGAGTTCCGTAACTTCACCATCTACGGCGCCGACTCCGAGCGCGCCGCCCGCGCCTCCTGGGCCGCCGGGCAGCAGGGCAGGTTCTGGCAGCTGCACGACGAGCTGTACGCCACGACCCGCAAGGGCGATGCGCTGGCCGAGGACAAGCTCGTCGACATGGCGCGCGCGAGCGGGGTGCCGGACCTCGGCAAGTTCCGTACGGACATGAAGAGCGCGGCCGCCGAGCGGGCACTGAAGCGGGACCAGGACGAGGGCTACGGCCTCGGGGTGCAGTCCACGCCGTCGTTCCTGATCAACGGCCGGCCGGTCTCCGGGGCCCAGCCCACCGAGGTCTTCGCACAGGCCGTCCGGGACGCGGCGGCGCGGGCGGCGAAGAAGGAGGCGGCCGGGAAGTGACGGACATCGGTTACCTCGCGGCGTTCCTGGGCGGCGTACTCGCCCTGCTCAGCCCGTGCAGCGCGCTGCTGCTGCCGGCCTTCTTCGCCTACTCGCTCGCCAACCCCGGGCGGCTGCTGGCCCGTACCGGCGTCTTCTATCTGGGGCTCGCCACCACGCTGGTCCCGCTCGGCGCGGCGAGCACGGCGGCCAGCCGGCTGTTCAACGGCCACCGCGATCTGCTGACCACCATCGGCGGCTGGGTCGTCATCGCGATGGGCCTCGCCCAGATCCTGGGCCTGGGCTTCGCCTCCCGGCGCGCCCAGGCCGCCGCGGCCAGGATCACCCCGCGCTCGGCCTTCTCCACCTTCCTCCTCGGCTGCGTCTACGGCCTGACGGGCTTCTGCGCGGGCCCGATCCTGGGCGCCGTGCTGACGGTGACGGCGGTCAGCGGCTCGCCGGTCTACGGCGCCTCGATGCTCGCCGTCTACGCGCTCGGCATGGCGCTGCCGCTGTTCGTGCTCGCGCTGCTGTGGGACCGCTTCCGGCTCGGCAGCCGGGGCTGGCTGCGCGGCCGGGCCTTCACCGTCGGCAGGCTGCAGCTGCACACCACGTCCGTTGTGTCCGGCGCCTTCTTCATCGGCATCGGCGTGCTCTTCCTGCTCTTCGGCGGGGCCGGCGCGCTGCCCGGTGTGCTCGACGCGGACGCCGAATTCGGGCTGGAGGAATGGGCGACGCGGATCGGGAACGGCGTACCGGACGCCGTTCTGCTCGCCGTCGTCGCGCTGGCCGTGGCCGCGGTACTGGGGCGGATCGCGCTGCGCCGGCCGGAGCGGCGGACCGAGAGCGCGGAGGAGTAGGGCGGAAAGCCGCGCGGCGGGGCGCCGCGCGGCTCGCGGCCGCCGGGCCCGGATGCCGCGGCCTCAGCGCTGGGCATCGAGCGCACGGCATCGAGCGCCCTGCCTCAATAGGCCCCGTCTCAGGCGCCCGGCCTCAAGCGCTCTGCCGTGGCCGGCCGTGCAGCTGCAGATGGGGGCGGCGCCGGCGCAGATGCGGATGCGGATGCTGGGCGTCCGCCCGGCGTCGCCGGTCGTTGCACAGCAGGCATTTGCCGTAGCCCGGCGGAAGCGGATCCTCTGGGTCGCCGTACAAGGGGTCGACCGCGCCATTGGGGTGGTCGGCGCAGCCCGTCGGGCTGGTCTCGGCGCCCAGCGCGCCCGCGACGGTCAGCGCCCGGCGCAGGACGTCGACGAGCTGGTCTGCGTCGCGCCGGGTCGGCGCGTGCTGGAGGGCGGAGGCAATGTCGGAGGCGGTGGTCAGCGCGGTCTGGAGTTCGCGCAGGTCTGCGTAACCCATGCCTCGGAGAGTAGGCGCCCCCACTGACAATTGATCTTGAGATCGCACTTCGCGGCTTCCCATGGCCGCATGCATTCCCGCCCGGGCCCACGGTTTACCACCGCTGCGGTGACCGGCGCCTGGACGGGCGATGACAGATGGGGGCGCGGAGCCCTCAGGGAGCGATGGGCAGGACCCGCTTGTGCTCGGTGAGGCGGTAGCGGCGCACGATCGCCTGGAAGGCGGCGGCGTCGACCGTCCCGCCCTCCAGGAAGTCGTCGATCTGGTCGTAGCTCACCCCGAGCGCGTCCTCGTCGGGCTTGCCCGGGTCCAGCGTCTCCAGGTCGGCCGTCGGGACCTTCCACACCAGCTCGCCCGGTGCGCCGAGGACCTCCGCCACGGCGCGCACCCGGCGCTTGGTCAGCCCGGTGAGCGGGACGACATCGGCCGCGCCGTCGCCGAACTTCGTGAAGAAGCCGGAGACCGCCTCGGCCGCGTGGTCGGTGCCCACGACCAGGCCGTCATGGGCGCCGGCGACCGCATACTGCGCGATCATGCGCTGCCGGGCCTTGATGTTGCCCTGGACGAAGTCCTGGTGGTGCGCGTCACGGAAGGCGATGCCGCCGTCCACCGCCGCCGCCAGCGCCGCATCGCTCGCGGGGCGGATGTCGACGGTCAGCTCCTTGTCGGCGCGGATGAACTCCAGCGCCAGCTGCGCGTCCTTCTCGTCCGCCTGGACGCCGTACGGCAGCCGCATCGCGAAGAACGTGGCGTCGTGCCCGGCGGCGCGGGCCCGCTCCACGGCGAGCTGGCACAGCCGGCCCGCGGTCGTGGAGTCGACGCCCCCGCTGATGCCCAGCACCAGCGACCGCAGACCGGTGGACGTCAGCCGCTCCGTGAGGAACGTCACCCGGCGCTCGATCTCCCGCTCGGCGTCGAAGGACGCGCTCACCTGGAGATCCCGGGCGATCTCCTCCTGCAGGGCCTTGTCCGCCGGGTCGGTCACGGCTGCTCCTCTGGTCTGTGTCTGCCGTGCGCTGATCGTGCGCGTGGTGCTGGTGGTACGTGTGGTGCGGGTCGTGCGTGGGGCTGGTCGTACGTGGTGCGGTACGGGTCGTGCGGGTACCGGCACCGCTCGTCGTGCCGGTCGCCCGATCGTACGAATAATGCCAATGGAGGAAACCTTATGCCGGGTGCGCCCATTTCTTGAGCGCGGCCTTGCTCTCGAAGTCCGCGACGTCCTTGTCCAGCGGCCGGTCGGTGTACTGGTGGATGCGCCACTTCGCCTTGATCCGGGGGTGCCCGGCGGAGACGTAATCGGCGATCCACAGTCCGTCCGCGGCATACGACGTGGTGTCGTGATTGAGCCAGAAATCGCGGTTGCAGTAGAGCATCACGCGGTGCGTGGGCCGCAGCTTCTTGACCTCCAGCAGGAACTGGTCCTTCTGCGCGTTGCTCGCGTAGGTCCCCTCCCCGGTGCGCTCCCAGTCGGCGGCGAGGATGTCGCCCTGCACCGAGGCGCACTTCTCGACGAAGTATCTGGCCTGCGCCGCGATGTTCCCCGGCCACAGGAAGTGGTAGAAGCCGACCACGCAGCCCGCCTTACGGGCCTTCGCCGCCTGCGACGACTGATGCGGGTTGATGTAGGAGCGGCCCTCGGTGGCCTTGACGAATACGAAGTCCAACCCCGCGGTGGAATACGAGGTGTTGTACGAGCTGACATCGACACCATGCAGCATGCGCGGCCTCCTGCCGATCGGACCTGCGCTCCGGATCCCCGATGCGAAGCGTCATCTGAGTCAACTGCTCGAAGCATCCTGAGAGTTCCAGCAGTTCAGCATGTTCATGGTCCGAGACGCCAGATTGCGGCGGCGAAGTTCCCTACGGAAACGATGTGTTGGCGGGGTCCGGGGGCAAGCGGGAGGGACCGGGGGCAGGGGGCGGGGCCGGTCCCGCCGACCGGACCGGCCCCGCCCGCTCGGGTTGCGGCTCAGCCCGCCGCGCCGCCCGGCCGCCGGATCCGCCGCAGCAGCGCCCGTACGCGCCGGCGGGCCAGGCCCAGGGCGCGCCGCGCCGCCCGGCTGCGCCGCGTGGCCCGCAGCTCCTCGAAGAGCAGCCGATAGCGCTCGGCGATCGGTTCCGGGTCGTAGCGGCGGGCGCTCGCCAGCGCCGCACCGGCCATCCGGCGGCGCCGCGCCGGATCCTCGACCAGCTCCAGCAGTCCGGCGGCCAGCGCCTCCCCGTCGCCGAGCGGCACCAGCAGCCCGTTCCCGCCGTTGTCGATGATCTCGGCAGGGCCGAGCGGACAGTCGGTGCTGACGACCGGTACACCGCAGCGCATCGCCTCGACGAGGGTCATGCCGAACGATTCGGCGTCCGAGGCCGACGCGACGATCGACGCCTTGGCGAACTCCGCCTCGATCGGCGAGCGCGGCCCGGTCAGCTCCGCCCGCCCGCCGAGACCCAGCCCGTCGATCAGTTCCTGGAGCTGCGCCCGCTCGGCGCCGCCGCCGTGGATCCGCAGCCGCCACTGGGGGTGCTTGGCGGCGACCGCGGAGAACGCCTCTATCAGCAGGTCGAAGCGTTTGCCGCGGACCAGCCGGCCGGCCGCGGCGATCACCGTCGAGGTGCCGTCGGAGGGCGCGGCGTCCGGCGCCGGCACGATGTTGGGCACGGCCAGTACCCGCACGCCCGGCAGCGGCATCCGCGCGCGGTAGACCGCCGCATCGGCCTCGGTGGTGGTGACCACGGCGTCCAGCGTCCGGTAGTGGCGGGCGAGTTCGGCCCGTAGCCGCTTGCCGTGCGCATCGTGCCGCAGATGCTCCTGGGCGATCCGCAGGGCCCGGCGCGGGCCGAAGCGGGCGAGGTAGACATTGATGCCGGGGCGGGTGCCGATCAGCACGTCCGCGTCCGTCGTGCGCAGGAATCGCGCCGCCCGGACATCGGTCAGCCGGCTGTACTGGTGGTGCCGCTTCTCGGTGGCGGGGAAGTCCCGGGCGGGCTCGCCGAAGAGCGGATCCGCCATGTCGTCGCTGCCGACCCTGGTGTCCACCAGGGGCACCAGCCGCACCCGTGGGTCCAGGGTGAACCGCGGGACCTCGCGGTGCCGCATCATCGAGACGATCTCGACGTCGTGCCGGCCGGCGAGGGCCGCGGCCAGGTTGAAGGTGGTGCGGATGGTGCCGCCGATGGCGTAGGCGTTGTGCAGCAGGAGGGTGATCTTCATTCGGTGTCTTCCCGGGGCCCTTTGGGCGGGGCCCGTCGCCGTGGCCGGCCGGTCCGGCATCGGGCCACGGTTGCGGTAAGGGGTAAGCCCCCGGCGTGGTCCTGGTGAGAGGCCGGTAAGAGCTGGGGGTGAGAGCCCGGTAAGAAAGCCCCCGGCCGGGCGGCCCGGCCCGGTCGCACCGCCGCGGCCTTGGCAGACTTGCCGGGTGACCCATCTGGTACTGCTCGCCGAGGACGACCGCCCGATCCGCACCGCACTGGAGCGGGCCCTCACCCTGGAGGGATACCGGGTGATCGCCGTCGCCGACGGCATCCAGGCGCTCGCCGCGGCGCACCGCGAGCGGCCGGATGTGATCCTGCTCGATGTGATGATGCCGGGCATCGACGGGCTCCAGGTGTGCCAGGTGCTGCGCGCCGAGGCGGACCGCACCCCGGTCCTGATGCTCACCGCCCGGGTCGAGACCGCCGACCGGATCGCCGGGCTGGACGCCGGTGCCGACGACTATGTCGTCAAGCCCTTCGAGGTCGAGGAGGTCTTCGCCCGGCTGAGGGCGCTGCTGCGGCGGACGGCCCCGGCGGGCGACGGCGGCCAGGCCGAGCACTCCCAGGACGGCAACGAGCCCCAGGACGAGAGCCGGGCGGCGGACTCCGGCCTCGTCGAGGCGGCCGATCTGCGCATCGACGGCCCCTCCCGCCGGGCCTGGCGCGGTGAGCGCGAGCTGGAGCTGACCCGCACCGAGTTCGAACTGCTGGAACTGCTCGCCCGTAATGCCGGGATCGTCCTCGATCACTCGACGATCTACGACCGGATCTGGGGCTACGACTTCGGCCCCGGCTCGAAGAACCTCGCGGTCTACGTGGGATATCTGCGCCGCAAGGTCGATGTGCCCGGCACCCGGCCGCTGATCCACACCGTGCGGGGCGTCGGCTACGTCCTCCGGGAGGACTGAGGTGCCCCGGCCCGCAGGTCCCCTCGGACCCCGCGGCGGACGGCCCCGCGGGGGATGGCTCCGCGCCCGCCTCCGCCCGCTGCGGGACCGCCTGCGCGCCTGGCTGCGCACCCGAAAACCGGCCAGCCTGCGCACCGCCTTCGCGCTGACCTTCGCCGCCGGTGCCGCGGCGGTGACCGTACTCGTCGGCTTCCTCAGCTATGACGCGGCGGCCCGGCTGGTGCGGGTGGACGAGAAGTCGGTGTTCTCCGAGGTCGTGCGGGATCTGCGGACCCAGGTCCAGGAGAAGCCGTTCCGGCCCGCCGACTATGTGACCGCCGACCCCGACCACGACGGGCCGCGCGACGACCTCACCCGCCCCACCCGCACCGACGTCCAGATCCTGGGCGCCGGCGGCCGGATCGTGGACCTGGGCCGCCCGCCCCTCCCGGCCGGCCCCGGGGAGCGCCGGATCGCCACGGAAGGGGACGCCGGCCGGTACACGCAGCGGGAGGCGGATGTGGGCGACGACAAGTACCACGTCGCGACCGTCGCGCTGGGCGGCGGGCGCGGGGCGGTACAGGTCGCCCAGAAGTTCAGCGAGACCGAGGACCTGCTCGCCGCGCTCCAGCAGCGCACCGCCCTCCTCGCGGCCGCGGTCATCGCGCTGGCCGGGGCGGCCGGCTGGTGGCTGGCGCGCCGGATCACCGGCCGCCTCATCCGGCTCACCTCCGTCGCCGAGAGCGTGGCCGAACACGGGCGGCTGGACGTCCCGGTGCCGGTGGCGGGCCGCGACGAGGTCGCCCGGCTGGGGCGGGCCTTCGACGACATGCTCGGCCGGCTGGCCAATTCCGTCGAGGACCAGCAGCGGCTCGTCCAGGACGCGGGGCATGAACTGCGTACCCCGCTCACCTCGCTCCGTACGAACATCTCCCTGCTCAAGCGCTTCGACGAGCTGCCGCCGGACGCCCGCGACGAACTCCTCGCCGACCTGGCGGGCGAGGCCCGCGAGCTGACCGATCTGGTCAACGAACTGGTCGGCCTGGCCGCCGGACAACGGGACGACGACCCGCTCTGCGAGGTGCGCCTCGCGGACGTCGCAGAAAAGGCCGCGGCCTCCGCCCGCCGTCGTACGGGCCGCGAGATCACCGTACGGACCGTCCGCCCGGCCGAGGTCGAGGGCCGCCCGGCCGCCCTGCACCGCGCGCTCACCAATCTCCTGGAGAACGCCGCCAAATTCGACGCGGGCGGCACCGGCCCCATCGAGGTCAGGGTCACCGGCACCCGCATCGAGGTCCTCGACCGCGGCCCCGGCATCGCCGAATCCGACCTCACCCGGGTCTTCGACCGCTTCTACCGCGCACCGGCCGCCCGCGGGCTCCCCGGCTCGGGCCTGGGCCTGGCCATCGTGCGCGACATCGCCACGGCCCATGGGGGGCATGCGTTCGTGAGCCGCCGGCCCGGCGGCGGGGCCGTTCTGGGCTTCACGGTGGGGCGGGGGCGCAGCGGCCCGAGCGGCACGGAGACGGGGGACTGAGCCCCGCTCACCGCCCCGTTTCGCCCTGCGCCGTCTCCACGCTGCGGTGCAGATCGGCCGCGGCGTCCAGCGCGCCCGCCGCCGAGAACGCCACACAGGCGAGCAGCGCCGCGGCGACCAGCCGGCGGCCCGCCGGCCGACGGCGCGCCGCCGGGCGGCCGGGGGAGAGCAGGGCGGCCACGCGGCGGGGGACCGGCCCCGCCGTCGCGGCGAGCGCGGCGCCCGGCCGGCGCGGGGAGGGTGGTCCGGCCGCCGGGGTCCCGGGACCGGCCAGGGCGGCGCGGCCGATGGCGCGGGCCGTCAGGCGGCGGTCGCCCACCTGGGACGCGGCCGATTCGTCGGCCCAGCGCTCCAGGGCGTACGCCAGGGGCGCGCGCAGGCCGCGGAGCAGCGGATGACAGGCCGAGGCCAGCGCGACGGTGAGCAGGAAGAGGTGATGGCGGCCGGCGAGGTGGGCCCGCTCGTGGGCGAAGAGGGCCTCCCGTTCGGCCGGTGCCAGCGCCCGCAGCATCCCGGCGGTGACCACGACCCGGTGCGGCTTCCCGGGCAGGGCGTACGCGTCGGGCACCGGGTCCGGGAGGATGCACAGGTCACCGGCCACGGTGTGGGCGTCGGTGGCCCGCCGGGCGGTGCGCAGCTCGGCGCGGTGGCGCAGCCCGCGCCGGGCGGCCGCGACCGCGCAGGCCGTCAGCAGGGCGCCCGCCGCGTACGCCACCGGGACGGTGAGGGACGGATCGCCGCCGAGCAGCGGCAGCGAGAGATTGCCGAGGGCGGCGACCACGGGCAGCCACAGCGCCCCGGCGGCGACCAGCAGGCCGAGCGCCGCGCCCGCGCACAGCGCCAGCGCGGCGGCGCAGCCGGTCAGCAGCCAGGCCGCGGCGCGCGGCGGCAGCGACTCGGCGAGCCGCCGGGCGGCCGGCACGGCGAGCAGCGGCATCAGCAGCGGAACCCACACCGCGAAGATCACGGGGCGGCTCCGGGGCCGGCCTCGCCGCGGACACCCGGCGCGTCCTCCCGGCCGCCGTCCGCCTCGTCCAGGAGCGAGCGCAGCAGCCGCTCGTCCTCGCTCGTCAGCTGCGAGACGAAACGGGCCAGCGCGGTGCCCCGGTCGCCCTGTTTGTCGAGCTCGCTGCGCATCCGGCGGGCGGTCAGCCCCGCGGAGTCCTGTATCGGCGAATACGCGTAACCGCGCCCGGCCCGGGAGCGGGAGACGGCCCCCTTGTCGTGCAGCCGGGTGAGGATCGTCGTGACGGTCGTACGGGCGAGCCGGCCGCCCAGCGCGCTCTGCACCTCGGCGGGGCTCAGCGGCCCCGCGGCCGCCCAGAGCGCCGTCAGCACGCTCGCCTCCAGCTCACCGGCCGGGCGCCGCGGTGCGGGGGGTGTCTCCGACATGGAACGCCCTTCACCCTCTCGTCGTCTACAGTTCCGTAGACCGATACCGTCTACGTGACTGTAGTCGGTCGGGCGGTCGCACGGCAGGCCGCTCCAGTAAACCCGCCCGGGGGCGGAAGCCGAACCCACCCGTCCCGCACGGGATCCGCCCTCCGCCGCCAAGGAGAACCCCATGCTCGACCTCGCCCTCGGCGGAGCCTCGATAGACGGCGGGCTGTACACCTGGATCACCCATCTGGCGCAGCGCGCCCCGGGGACCCTCAACACCGTCGTCGCGTACTGGACCGACTACGGCCTGGGCCTCTTCGCCGTGCTGATGCTGATCGCCTGGTGGCGGGCCCGGCGCGCCGGGTCCCGGCAGATGGCGCTGGTGCTGGCCACCCCGGTGGTGGTCCTCGTCGCCTATCTTGCCAACGACATGATCAAGAGCCTCTTCGACGAACAGCGGCCCTGCCAAACGCTCCATGTGGTCACCGTCGAGGCGTGCCCCGGTGCCGGCGACTGGTCCTTCCCCAGCAACCACTCCGCCATCGCCGCGGCCGCCGCGGTCGGCCTCGTGCTGTGCGGCGGCGGGCTCGGCCGGATCGCGGTCCCGGCCGCGGCCCTGATGGCGGCCTCGCGCGTCTGGGTCGGCGCCCACTACCCCCATGACGTCGCCGCCGGGCTGATGACCGGCGCGCTTCTCGCCGGGGCGCTGATGCCCCTGGCCCGCCGCGCGGCGCCCGCCGTCGACCGGGTACGCGCCACCAAGCTGCGCCCCCTGGTGGCCGCGCGGTGACCGCGACGGGGCCGCGCCCGCACCGCCGCGGCCCGCTCCTCGCCCTGGCCGCGCTCTGCGCCGCCCTGTTCGCCGCCGCGGCCGTCCTCGACGCCGTACGCCACGGAGCCCCGCTCGCCCCCGAACGGGCCGCCCACCACTGGGCGAGGGCGCACAGCGGAGAGCCGACGCGCTCCCTGGCCCGCGCCCTCACCGCGAGCGGCACCGGCGTCATCCCCTACTTCATGGCGGTGCTCGGCGGCCTGCTGGCCGGGCGCGACCCACTCGGCCGGCTGCGCGCGGCCGTCTGTGCCCTCGCCGTACTCGCCATCGGCCAGTCGATCCGCTACGGCCTGATGGAGCTCCTCGCCCGCCCCCGCCCACCCGCCGCCGACTGGACCGCACGCGCCTCCGAGTACGCCTTCCCCTCGGGCCACGCCACCACCTCCGCCCTGGCGGCCGGCCTCCTGGCCTGGGGCATCGCCCACCGCGCCCGCCCCGGCACGGCCCGCACCTGGCGCGCGGTACTCGCCCTGTGGGCCCTTGCCGTCGGCGCCACCCGCGTCGTGCTGGGCGTCCACTGGCCGGGCGACGTCCTGGCCGGCTGGCTCCTGGCGGCCACCTTCCTGAGCCTGGCCCTCCTCGCGGAACCCTTCGCCCTCCCGGGCGGCCCCGGCCCGGCGCACGACGCCCGCGCGCACCATGAATAGCTGACGATAGGACCAGGTCTTCCCCAAGCGCGCATGGACCCGCTCCGCGCGGAGCAGCACTGTCCTGGGCCGCGGCAGGCGGCCCACGAAAGCGATCACTGCACCGCCAGGGGGACGCCGATGGAACGCCGGACCGAGCACGCCACAAACCCCCCAGCCGCCCCATCCGCGGAGCCCCGCCGGGACCGCTGTCCCGCGGCCGCCCTCAAGGACCCCACCCCGTGCGAGGGGCCGCACGACGCCGCCACCATCGTCGACCGGCACGGCAGGGAGGTGGCCGGCTGCGTCCAGCACTGCGCCCGCCTGCTCGCCGGCCTCGAAGGCGCCCGCGTCCACCCCTTCGTCCCCGCGGCGTACGCCCTGGACATCTACACCAGGGCCCGCGAGCTCCCGCCCTTCGCCTGGGAGATCGGCAGATAGCCGCGGCCCGCACCGCTCACCGGCGAGGGCGCCGCTGGCGGACGCGGTGACGCGTCAGCACTCGATGATGTTGACCGCGAGCCCGCCGCGCGCCGTTTCCTTGTACTTGACGCTCATGTCGGCGCCGGTCTCCTTCATGGTCTTGATGACCTTGTCGAGGGAGACGTGGTGGCGGCCGTCGCCGCGCAGCGCCATCCGGGCGGCGGTGACGGCCTTGACGGCGGCCATGCCGTTGCGCTCGATGCAGGGGATCTGGACGAGGCCGCCGACCGGGTCGCAGGTCAGGCCCAGGTTGTGTTCCATACCGATCTCGGCGGCGTTCTCGACCTGCTCGGTGGAGCCGCCCAGGACCTCGGCGAGGCCGCCGGCGGCCATGGAGCAGGCGGAGCCGACCTCGCCCTGGCAGCCGACCTCGGCGCCGGAGATGGAGGCGTTCTCCTTGAAGAGCATGCCGATGGCGCCGGCCGCGAGCAGGAAGCGGACCACGCCCTCCTCGTTGGCTCCGGGGACGAAGTTGACGTAGTAGTGCAGTACGGCGGGGATGATGCCGGCCGCGCCGTTGGTGGGAGCGGTCACCACCCGGCCGCCGGCCGCGTTCTCCTCGTTGACGGCCATGGCGTAGAGGGTGGTCCACTCCATGGCGTGCGCGTCGGCGTTGCCCTCGGCGCGCAGGGCGCGGGCGGCGTTGGCGGCGCGGCGGCGGACCTTGAGGCCGCCGGGCAGGATCCCCTCGCGGGACATGCCCCGGGTCACGCAGCCCTGCATGACCCGCCAGATCTCCAGCAGGCCCTCGTGGATCTCTTCCTCGGTGCGCCAGGCCTTCTCGTTCTCCAGCATCAGGGAGGCGATGGACAGGCCGGTATCGCGGGAGAGGCGCAGCAGCTCGTCGCCCGTGCGGAAGGGGTGCTTGAGCACGGTGTCGTCGAGCTTGATGCGGTCCTCGCCCACCGCGTCCTCGTCGACGACGAAGCCGCCGCCGACCGAGTAGTAGGTCTTCTCCAGCAGCGGCGCGCCGCTCGCGTCGTACGCGAAGAGCGTCATGCCGTTGGCGTGGTACGGCAGGGAGCGGCGGCGGTGCAGGATCAGCTCGCGGCTCTCGTCGAAGCCGATCTCGTGGGTGGCGCCGATCTCGGCGCCGAGCAGGCGCAGCCGGCCGGTGGTGCGGATGCGCGCCACCTCGTCGTCGGCGGTCTCCACGTCGACGGTGCGGGGGGAGTGGCCCTCCAGGCCCAGCAGGACCGCCTTGGGGGTGCCGTGGCCGTGGCCGGTGGCGCCGAGGGACCCGAAGAGCTCGGCGCGTACCGAGGCCGTCTGGGCGAGCAGACCGTCCTTCTTGAGCCGGCCCACGAACATGCGGGCGGCGCGCATCGGGCCGACCGTGTGGGAGCTGGAGGGGCCGATGCCGATGGAGAAGAGGTCGAAGACGGAGATGGCCACGGTGGCGGACTCCCTTGTCTGCTCGTGGTGGACGTGGAGCGGTGGGGCGGGGGTGGAGCCCTGACGGCAGCAGGTACGTTTCTGCGCCGAATTTCGAGCGTAACCCGGACGGCGGCATCGGCCCATGGACCGGCATCGTCGGGTGACCGTCGTCACGGACAACGGCAGATGGCCGCGGGGAAGCGGCGGGTGCGCGGCCGTGCGGGCGCGCGGACCGGCCGTGAGCCCGGGGCGGGGTGCCCGGCCCCGGGCTCACGGACGGTTTTTACGTCGAGATGCGCGTCACATCGCCGACGGGACGCGGTCCGACGCGGTGAATCGCGTCACAGGGACGGGTACAGCGGGTGCTTGTCCGCCAGCGCGGTGACCCGGGCCTTGAGCGCCTCGGTGTCGTACGACGGCTTGAGCGCCTCGGCGATGATGTCGGCGACCTCGCGGAAGTCCTCGGCCTGGAAGCCGCGGGTGGCCAGCGCCGGCGTGCCGATGCGCAGGCCGGAGGTGACCATCGGGGGGCGGGGGTCGTTCGGGATGGCGTTGCGGTTGACCGTGATGCCGACCTCGTGGAGACGGTCCTCGGCCTGCTGGCCGTCCAGCTCGCTGTTGCGCAGGTCGACCAGGACCAGGTGGACGTCGGTGCCGCCGGACAGGACGGAGACGCCGACCTCGGTGACGTCCGGCTGGATCAGCCGCTCGGCGAGGATGCGGGCGCCGTCGAGGGTGCGCTGCTGGCGCTCCTTGAACTCCTCGGACGCCGCGACCTTGAAGGAGACCGCCTTGGCCGCGATGACGTGCTCCAGCGGGCCGCCCTGCTGACCCGGGAAGACCGCCGAGTTGATCTTCTTGGCCAGCTCCTGGGTGGAGAGGATGACGCCGCCGCGGGGGCCGCCCAGGGTCTTGTGGGTGGTGGTCGTCACGACATGGGCGTGCGGCACCGGGGAGGGGTGCAGGCCCGCGGCCACCAGGCCGGCGAAGTGCGCCATGTCCACCATCAGGTACGCACCGACCTCGTCGGCGATCCGGCGGAAGGCGGCGAAGTCCAGCTGGCGCGGGTAGGCGGACCAGCCGGCGACGATCAGCTTCGGGCGGTGCTCCTTGGCGAGGCGCTCGACCTCTTCCATGTCGACCAGGTTGGTCTTCTCGTCGACGTGGTAGGGCACCACGTTGTAGAGCTTGCCGGAGAAGTTGATCTTCATGCCGTGGGTGAGGTGCCCGCCGTGCGCGAGGTTCAGACCCAGGATGGTGTCGCCCGGCTTGATCAGCGCGAACATCGCGGCGGCGTTGGCCTGCGCACCGGAGTGCGGCTGGACGTTGGCGGCCTCGGCGCCGAAGAGGGCCTTGATGCGGTCGATGGCGATCTGCTCGACGACATCGACGTGCTCGCAGCCGCCGTAGTAGCGGCGGCCCGGGTAGCCCTCGGCGTACTTGTTGGTGAGGACGGAGCCCTGGGCCTCCATGACGGCGACGGGGGCGAAGTTCTCCGACGCGATCATCTCGAGGGTGGACTGCTGGCGGTGGAGTTCGGCGTCGACGGCGGCGGCGACGTCGGGGTCGAGCTCATGGAGGGAGCTGTTGAGAAGCGTCATGAGTCTTTCCTGGAGGGGTCAGGGGGCGCGACGGCGGTCCCCCGGACGGAGTCCGGGGAGCCGGCACTCGGGCGGTGGCGAGAGGCCCGGAAGGCTCAGCTCTGGATGAAGGCGGCGTACTCGTCGGCCGACAGCAGCTTGCCCGGCTCGCCGCTGATCTTCACCTTGAACAGCCAACCGCCCTCGAACGGAGCGGAGTTCACCAGCGAGGGGTCGGCGACGACGTCCTCGTTGATCTCGACGATCTCGCCGTTGACGGGTGCGTAGAGATCGCTGACCGACTTGGTCGACTCCAGCTCGCCGCAGGACTCGCCCGCCTCGATCGTGTCACCGACGGCCGGAAGCTGGACGAAGACGACATCGCCGAGCGCATTGGCGGCGTGCTCGGTGATACCGACCGTCGACACGTCGTCCGCGGCGGCCGTCAGCCACTCGTGCTCTTCGGTGTAGCGCAGCTGCTGGGGGTTGCTCATGGCTCGATTCTCCTGTACGCGAGGATGTGATCGTGAAAGGGGTGGTGCGCGTCTTGCACAGTGAGACGGCTACGGGTGCCGCTCCCGCGTGACTTCCGCGGTGGACCGTTACTTCTGCCGCTTGTAGAAGGGCAGCGCGACGACCTCGTACGGCTCATGGGTTCCACGGATGTCCACGGCGACACCCTCGGTACCGGGCGTGGCGTACGCCGCGTCCACGTAGGCGATGGCGAGCGGCTTGCCCAGGGTGGGGGAGGGGGCCCCGGAGGTGACCTCGCCGATGACCGTGCCGTCGGCCGCGACGACCTGGTAGCCGGCGCGCGGCACCCGGCGGCCCGTGGCGATCAGCCCGACGAGCTTGCGCGGCGGAGTGGTCTCGGCGCGCTCGGCGGCCGCGGCCAGCGCGGCCCGGCCCACGAAGTCGCCGTCGTTGGTGGTCTTCTCGAACTTCACGACCCGGCCCAGGCCCGCGTCGAACGGCGTGGTGGCGGTGGTCAGCTCGTGCCCGTACAGCGGCATGCCCGCCTCCAGGCGCAGCGTGTCGCGGCAGGACAGCCCGCACGGGACCAGCCCGGCGTCCTTGCCGGCCTCGCTGAGCGCCTCCCAGAGGGTGACCGCGTCCGCCGGGCGGACGAACAGCTCGAAGCCGTCCTCGCCGGTGTAGCCGGTACGGGCGATCAGCGCCTGCACACCGGCGACCGTGCCGGGCAGGCCCGCGTAGTACTTGAGGCCGTCCAGATCGGCGTCCGTCAGCCGCTTGAGGATGCCGGGGGACTCCGGCCCCTGCACCGCGAGCAGGGCGTACGCGTCCCGGTCGTCGCGCACCGCGGCGTCGAACCCCGCCTGCCGCTCGGTCAGCGCGTCCAGCACCACCTGGGCGTTGGAGGCATTGGCGACGACCATGTACTCCTGGTCGGCCAGGCGGTAGACGATCAGGTCGTCGAGGATGCCGCCCTCGGCCTCGCAGATCATGGTGTAGCGGGCGCGGCCGGTCTTGACGCCGCCGATGTTGCCCACCAGCGCATAGTCGAGAAGATCGGCGGCCTGCGGGCCGGTGACGGTGATCTCGCCCATGTGGGAGAGGTCGAAGAGGCCGGCGCGGGTGCGGACGGCGACATGTTCGTCGCGCTCGCTGCCGTAGCGCAGCGGCATGTCCCAGCCGGCGAAGTCGGTCATGGTCGCGCCGAGCGCGCGATGGGTGGCATCCAGCGCGGTGCGGCGGGGGGCATCAGTCATGGTTCTGGGCTCCCAGGCATGGGTGACAAGACGGTCTCCCCATCTGTCATCGGAACCTGAGAGGTTCACCGGGATCCCGCGAACGGACCCGGTTTGCACCTTGGGTGGAGCCGTCCCGTAGGCCGGGCAGCGGCTCGCTTTTCAGATCTGCCTCGCCCGCGCGGTATAGGGGCCTGAGAGATTCAAGGGAGGACTTGCTCCTTCGGCGCCCCGCCGTGGCGGCCGGGGACTCTCCCGCGCGGATTCAAGCGGCCGGTATGCAGTTGGCTGTGCGTTGGCTGTGCCCGAGTGAGCAGAGATGCGCACGTGGCGCCGACATCATTGCACGGGATCGCCCGATCGAGGAGGGGCGGCCGTCACCCGGCTCACGAGCAGGACAGATCCGGCATTCGCCTTGATGGGCATTACCGTTTCTTGACACTCTGCGGGGTGGGAACGGGGCCGAACCGGCACCGAACCGGACCGGGAGGGGCGATCACGGTGCACAGTGAAGCCGCATTCGCGACAACGTCAGGGGTCGCTCCCCAGGAGGCGGGGGGCGCCCCCCAAGGACCGCCGACGGCCGGGCGCCGCCCCCGGCGCGCACCCCACGGTGTCGTACGGCCCGGCCGCGGCGCCGACGTCCTGGACCTGCGGGGTCCGGGCCGCCGCCCCGAAGAGCTGAGCTTTCCGGCGGGTGACCTGGTGGTGGTCTCCGGGCTGCCGGGCAGCGGCAAGAGCACCCTGATGCACCGCATCGTGCCGGCGCGGGACGCGCGCGGCACCGCGGTGCACCGCATCGATTCGCAGGACGCCCGCGAACGCTGGGAGCGCGGCCGGCTGCGCGGGCTGCCGTACGGGATCTACCGCCCGCTGGTCCGGGCCGCGCACTACCTCGGGCTGCGCCGCGCGCTCCGCTCCGGCGCCAGCGTGGTGGTGCACGACTGCGGCACGCTCGCCTGGGTACGCCGCTGGGTCGCGCGGTCGGCGCGGCGCCGGGGCGGCGGGGCGCATCTGGTGCTTCTGGACGTGCCGCCCCAGGTGGCGCTGTCCGGGCAGGAGTCGCGCGGGCGCGGGGTGTCGGGGTACGCCTTCGCGCGGCACCGGGGCGCGGTGGGCCGGCTGGTCGGTGCGGCCGAATCGGGTGGGCCGCCCAAGGGGTTCGGCTCCGTGGTGCTGCTGGACCGGCGGGCGGCGAGCGCGCTGGAGACGGTCGGCTTCGGCTGAGCGGCCGGTGACCTCCGGCCGTCCGGCCGGGGTGCCCGCCCCGCACGCTCCGCCGCCCGCTTCCTCGTTTAGGGTCGTTGGCCAGAAGGCGCGGTTGCGGAACGGGTGGATGCAGATGACATTTCCGGAGCAGGGGAACTTTCCGGCGCAGGGGAACTTCCCGGATCAGGGCGGCATTCCCGCGTACGGGGACTTCCCGGACCAGGGGATACCGCAGCTGTCCTGGCCCGCGAACGAACTCGAGGAGGTCCTCGGGGCCGCGGCCGGGCACCCCGGCGCGGGCGGCCGGATCGTGGAGGTCCTGGGCCGCAGCCGGGTGTGGGTGCCGCTGCCCAACGGCGGCGGCCCGGACAGCGCGGGGCCCGGTGCCCGCGGGCTGGACCTGCCCACGGTCGAGATCGACGGCGCGGCCTACGTCCCCGTCTTCAGCTCCGAGCAGGAGTTCATGAAGGTCGTCGGGTCCCATATGCCCTTCACCGTCGCCCCCGCCCGGGAGTTCGCCCGCGGGCTGCCGCCGAAGCTGGGGATCGCGGTCAACCCGGACGGCACCATAGGCGTCCCGCTGCCGCCGCCGGCGGTGGCCGAACTGTGCCGGGCGGTACGCGGCGAGGCGGACGCCGGCCTGCCGGGCGGCGGCCGGGTGCGGCTCTTCGAACCGGACTGGCAGGACGAGCCGGTGGACTTCCTGGCCGCGGCCGGACTGGAATTCTCCGGCGCCGGAATTGTCCTGACTGCCCGGCGTGCCCTGGCCAGCGTCGAGGGCGACACGCCCGCGCTGTTCGTCGGAGTGCAGGTCGAGGCCACCGCCGCCGCGCTGCACGACGGCACCGCCCGCGACGCGGTGCTCAACGCCCTGGGACGTGCGCTCGGGGCCGTGCCGGTGCCCTGGCCCGTGCAGCTGGTGATGCTCGACATCGCGCAGGGCGACCCGGTCGCCGACTGGCTGCTGGGGCGCGTGCGGCCCTTCTTCGCCCGGGACCACTCGTAAGCTGGTTGGATGACGGGCGGGCGCAACCCCACGTGCCCCGCCAATGCGAAGGGACGGACCACGTGAGCGCGGGTGCGCATCAGGGAGCGGCGTCGGCCGGACAGGTCGAGCAGATGCTGCAGCAGGTCTCGCCCGGTCGCTACGACGCCTATGAAGCGCTGCTGCAGGCGCTCGCCGCGGGTCAGGTCTGGATGCTCCTGTGGCAGGGCCGCGCCGGAATGCCCGATGCGCAGTACGGAAACATGGAGGTCGAGGGCCTGGGCTATGCGCCCTGTGTGACCTCCGCCGCCGAACTCGCCGCCTCCGGCTGGAACCGCGACCACGAACTCGTCACCGGCGTGGAGATCGCCGCCTCGCTCTTCCCCGACCGCTGGGGTCTGTGGCTGAATCCGCACGCCCCCGGCGGCGGCGTCGGCATCCCCTGGCTGGATCTGCGCCGTATCGCGGGCGGCCTCGACCGGCTGCCCGCCGGGCCGCTGCGGATCTCCGAACCGGTCATCGACATCCCGCAGTTCTATGCCCTGCTCGCCCAGAATGCCCACCGGACGCCCGCCGTGCGGTCGTTGCGCCGGGCCTGGGTGCAACCGGCCCTGGGTGCCCCTTATCTGGCGATCGGGCTGGATCTGTACGACGCCGGGCAGCCGGCGGTGGACTCCGTGCGGCTGATGATCCAGCAGTCGATCGGTGCCGTTCCGGACGGTTTGCCCGTCTCGACGGTCGCGATGAACGACGAATACGACCCCGTCGGGATGTGGATGCGCGCCTCCACCCGGCCCTTCTTCGACCGCGACGGCTACGGCCAGGCGCCCGCTCCCGCGCCCACCTACGGTTACGGATACCCGCGCGCTTACTGACGTTTCCGTCAGCACCGGACGTCGTTATTCGACGTCGATCTTGGCGTGAATTCGCCCTATGTGTCCTACGGTTGAGCCCCTCTGACCCGGGCATTCGCTCCGCTCAGCCGCTACTTCCGTCCGTATAACGGAACGTTACGGGCCACATCACAGTTACGCATCCATTCACCTTCAGGTCTGGTGAGTGATCGCGAATCGGATGAAGACTCCGGCAACAGAGAGCTTCGGCTCTTTGTACGACCGACCATCCCAGCCGGCGTCGCGCGCATCCTCCGCACTTCCCACGGACGCACTTCCGCGATGCCGATCGACCTGCTCGGCCGCCCCCATCGCGGCCGTTGCACCAGTGATGTGAACCAGGCCGCTACCGCGGCGGGCGTGGGCCGACCACCGTCGGCCGAGAGGGGTCAAAGGCACCGTGACCGCACCGATCGAGACCACCGGGGCAGCTGCTGAGGCGCAGCCGGAAGCGGTGCTGCAAGGCGTGGAGCGCAAGCGCATCGAGGGGCGCTCGCTCGGCCAGATCGCACTGTTGCGCTTCAGGCGCGACAAGGTCGCGGTGGCGGGCGCCATCGTTGTCATCCTGCTCGTCCTCCTCGCCGCGTTCTCCCGGCCCCTTCAGGCCCTGCTCGGCCTCGACCCGGACAGCCCGCACCAGAACCTGATCGACCCCAACACCACGCTGCCCAAGGGAGACTTCGGCGGCATGAGCGGGGACCACCCGCTGGGCGTCGACCCCAAGTTCGGCCGGGACCTGCTGGCACGCATCATCGAAGGCTCCTGGGTCTCGCTGATCGTGGCCTTCGGCGCGACACTGCTGTCGGTCGCCATCGGCACCGTCCTCGGCGTGGTCGCCGGCTTCTACCGCGGCCGGGTGGACGCCTTCATCAGCCGCATGATGGACGTCTTCCTCGCCTTCCCGCTGCTGCTGTTCGCCATCGCGATCTCCGCCTCCCTCCAGGGCGGCGCGTTCGGTCTCGAGGGCCTGCCGCTGCACATCTCCGTACTGATCTTCGTGATCGGCTTCTTCAACTGGCCGTACATGGGACGGATCGTGCGGGCGCAGACGCTGTCGCTGCGGGAGCGGGAATTCGTGGACGCCGCCCGCGGCATGGGCGCCCGCGGGCCGTTCATCCTCTTCCGCGAACTGCTGCCCAACCTGGTGGGACCGATCACCGTCTACTCGACGCTGCTGATCCCCTCCAACATCCTCTTCGAGGCGGCGCTGAGCTTCCTGGGCGTCGGCATCCAGCCGCCCCAGGCGTCCTGGGGCGGCATGCTCAACCAGGCCGTCAAGTACTACGAGGTCGACCCCCAGTACATGCTCATCCCGGGCCTCGCGATCTTCGTCACCGTGCTGGCGTTCAACCTGCTCGGTGACGGCCTGAGGGACGCACTGGACCCGCGCAGCCGCTGACTTCTGCCGGCCTCCGCCCAGACGCCTCAACCGCATTTCGAAGTGCTGATGTTTTCGACGAACGAAGGGGAAACCGACCACGATGCGAAGGTCAGTTCCGGTCGCGGCTATCGCGGCCATCACCAGTGCCGGCCTGCTGCTGGCCGGCTGCAGCGGGGGCAAGGGCTCCGACAGCGGCGACAGCAAGGCGAACGCCGCCACCACGGGGATCGTCAACGTCTCGGACGAGAAGGGCGGCACGGTCAACTACGCGATCAGTGACGCCCCCGAGTCGTTCGACCCGGGCAACACGTACTACGCCTTCATCTACAACTTCAGCCGGCTCTACGCGCGCCCGCTCACCACCTTCAAGCCGGGCCCCGGCAAGAAGGGCAACGAGCTGGTCCCGGACCTCGCCGAGTCGATGGGCAAGCCCACCGACGGCGGCAAGACCTGGACGTACAAGATCCGCAAGGGTCTGAAGTACGACGATGGTGTCAAGATCACCTCGCAGGACGTCAAGTACGCGGTGGAGCGCAGCAACTTCGCGCGCGACACCCTCTCGCTGGGCCCGAACTACTTCCAGCAGTTCCTCAAGGACAACGACGGCGGCGGCTACAAGGGTCCCTTCAAGGACAAGTCCAAGGCCGGTCTGAAGTCCATCGAGACGCCCGACGAGAACACGATCGTCTTCCACCTCAAGAAGCCGTTCGCCGAGTTCGACTACCTGGTCAGCGCGCCGCAGACCGCCCCGGTCCCCGAGGCCAAGGACAAGGGCGCGGACTACACCAAGTCCGTGGTCTCCTCCGGTTCGTACAAGTTCCAGAGCTACGAGGAGGGCAAGCAGCTCACCCTCGTGCGCAACCCGAACTGGTCCGCCAAGACCGACCCGCTGCGCAAGCAGCTGCCGGAGAAGATCGTCCTGAAGCTGAAGGTCGCCCAGTCGACCATCGACAAGGACCTCCAGTCCGGCAACACCCACGTCGACCTGGCAGGACGCGGCGTCGACGGCCAGACGCAGGCCCAGCTTCTGACGGACCCCAAGCAGAAGGCCAACACCGACAACGCGCTCGGTCAGCGGCTCGTCTACACGGCGATCAACACCAAGGTGAAGCCGTTCGACAACATCGAGTGCCGTAAGGCCGTCGAGTACGCCATCGACAAGAAGGCCGTACAGACCTCGATCGGCGGTCCGATACGCGGCGAGCTCGCCTCGACCGTCCTGCCGACCGACATCGACGGCTACCAGAAGTTCGACCTGTACCCGCAGAAGTACAGCGGCGACAAGCTGGATCTCGCCGAGGCCAAGAAGCACTGGGACAAGTGCGGCGCCGGCAAGATCGACACCACCATCCTGGCGCGCAACGACCGCCAGGACGAGGTGGACGGTGCGACCTCGGTCATCGAGTCTCTGAAGAAGATCGGCATCAACGCCAAGATCCAGAGCTACCCGACGAGCAAGTACTTCTCGGACTACGCGGGTGTGCCGAAGTTCAACAAGAAGAACAACGTCGGCCTGATCATGATGCAGTGGGGCTCGGACTTCCCGACCGGCTACGGCTACCTCCAGCAGATCCTGAACGGCAAGGCGATCAGCCAGTCGGGTAACACCAACCTCTCCGAGCTGGACGACCCGGCCATCAACAAGCTGCTGGAAACCGCCATCGCGAACACGGACAAGGCCGCTCGCGAGAAGGCGTACGCCGCGATCGACAAGAAGGCGATGGAGCAGGCAGTGATCGTTCCGATCACCTACTTCAAGGTCCTGATGTACCGCTCGCCCAAGGCCACCAACCTTGTGTCCACCTCGGCCTACAGCGGCGAGTACGACTACCTCAACATCGGCGTCAAGAAGTAGCAGCCCTGGAAGGCAGGTGAAGGCATTGGTGTCCGCGGGCCGGTTCCGGCCGGCCCGCGGCGCCGACGCCGCATCCCCGTGTTCTCGTACATCATCCGCAGGTTGATCAGCGCAGTGATCCTGCTGCTGATCGTCAGCGCGGTCACCTTCGGCATTTTCTTCCTGCTGCCGAAATTGGCCGGGCAGACCACCGACCAGCTTGCCCAGCAGTACATCGGAAAGGCCCCCACGGCCGCGGACATCGCCGCGGTGAAGAAGAATCTCGGCCTGGACAAGCCCGTGTACGAGCAGTACTGGGAGTTCATCAAGGGCATCTTCGTCGGCGTTGACTACAAATTCGGTCCGGACGCGGCCAAGTGCCATGTTCCGTGCTTCGGTTATTCCTTCAAAACGCATATCGAGGTGTGGCCGGAGATCCAGTCCCGGCTTCCGGTGACGCTGTCGCTGGCCGCCGGCGCGGCCGTGCTGTGGGTCGTCTCCGGTGTCGCCACCGGTGTGCTCTCCGCGCTGCGTCCCGGCTCACTCTTCGACCGGCTGGCCATGACCGTCGCGCTGGCCGGCGTCTCGCTCCCCATGTTCTTCACCGGCGCCCTGTCGCTGGCCCTGTTCACCTACCAGTGGCCGATCTTCGAACGCAGCGACTACGTACCGCTGATGGAAGATCCCTTCCTGTGGGCGCGCACCCTTGTGCTCCCCTGGGTGACGCTGGCGTTCCTCTACTCCGCGCTCTACGCCCGGCTCACCAGAGCGGGCATGCTCGAGACGCTGAGCGAGGACTACATCCGTACGGCCCGCGCCAAGGGCCTGCGCGAGCGCAAGGTCGTCATACGGCACGGCCTGCGGGCCGCGCTCACCCCGATCATCACCGTCTTCGGCATGGACCTGGGCCTGCTGCTCGGCGGCGCGCTGATCACCGAACAGGTCTTCTCGCTCAAGGGAGTCGGCGCCTTCGCGGTGGAGGCGATCAACGCCAACGACCTCCCGAACATTCTCGGCGTCACCCTGCTCGCCGCGTTCTTCATCGTCATATGCAACCTGGTGGTGGACGTTCTGTACGCCGCCGTCGACCCGCGGGTGAGGCTCTCGTGACCGACTCCTCCGAGGACAAGAACGCGACGGCGGAAGCCGCCGGGACGGCTGAGACCGAGCCGGAGACCAATCCGGAGGTCCGGCCGGACGCCGAGGCCGAGCAGTCTGCGGCCGAGCCCGAGAAGGCCGAGAAGGCCGAGAAGGCCGAGAAGGTCGAGGCGGTCGAGAAGGTCGAGGCGGTCGAGAAGGTCGAGGCGGTCGAGAAGGTCGAGGCGGTCGAGAAGGCCGAGGCGGTCGAGAAGGCCGAGGCGGTCGAGAAGGCCGACGCCAAGACCGTGACCAAGCCCAAGCCCAAGCCCAAGGCCGAGCCCGTCGCCAAGACGGAGCCCGCCGCCGGCGCGCCGCAGAAGGCCTCCGCCTTCCTCGAAGTGCGCGACCTCAAGGTGCACTTCCCCACGGACGACGGCCTGGTGAAGTCCGTCGACGGGCTGACCTTCAGCCTGGAGAAGGGCAAGACGCTCGGCATCGTCGGCGAGTCCGGCTCCGGCAAGTCGGTGACCTCGCTCGCCGTCATGGGCCTGCACCGGGCCTCGCGCCGGCAGCGCAGCAAGGTGACCATGTCCGGCGAGATCTGGCTGGACGGCAAGGAGCTGGTCGGCGCCGACCCGGACGAGGTGCGCCGGCTGCGCGGCCGCCAGATGGCGATGATCTTCCAGGATCCGCTATCCGCGCTGCACCCCTTCTACTCGGTCGGCAAGCAGATCGTGGAGGCCTACCGCGTCCACCACGACGTCGACAAGAAGACCGCGCGCAAGCGGGCCATCGAGATGCTCGACCGGGTCGGCATCCCGCAGCCGGACAAGCGGGTGGACGACCACCCGCACCAGTTCTCCGGCGGGATGCGCCAGCGCGCCATGATCGCGATGGCGCTGGTCAACAACCCCGAGCTGCTGATCGCCGACGAGCCGACCACCGCCCTGGACGTCACCGTCCAGGCGCAGATCCTGGACCTGATCCGCGATCTGCAGAAGGAGTTCGGCTCGGCGGTCATCATCATCACCCACGACCTGGGCGTGGTGGCCGAGCTGGCCGACGACCTGCTGGTGATGTACGGCGGCCGGTCCGTGGAGCGGGGCCCCGCGGACAAGGTGTTCTCCGCGCCCCAGCACCCCTACACCTGGGGCCTGCTGGGTTCCATGCCGCGCATCGACCGTGACCAGACCGACCGGTTGATCCCGGTCAAGGGCTCGCCGCCCAGCCTGATCAATGTGCCGTCCGGCTGTGCCTTCAACCCCCGTTGCCCGTACGCGGATGTCCCCAAGGACAACCTCACCCGCACGGTGCGCCCCGAACTGCGCCAGGTCGACGGCGGGCACTTCTCCGCCTGCCACATGGCGCCGGAGGAGCGGGAGCGTATCTGGACCGAAGAGATTGCGCCGAAGCTGTGACCGAGACGACTGACGAGCAGAACAAGAAGATCCCGCTCCAGAAGGACACGGAGCCGCCGGCGCAGACGTCCCCGGAGGCCGAGCCCCTGCTGCGCGTCCGCGGCCTGGTCCGTCACTTCCCGATCACCAAGGGCCTGCTCAAGCGCCAGGTCGGGGCCGTACAGGCGGTCGACGGCATCGACTTCGACGTGCGGCCGGGGGAGACGCTCGGCGTCGTCGGCGAGTCCGGCTGCGGCAAGTCGACGATGGGCCGGCTGATCACCCGGCTCGACGAGCCGACCGGTGGCTCCATCGAGTTCGAGGGCACGGACATCACCCATCTGTCCCCGGGCAAGCTGCGTCCGATGCGCCGCGACGTCCAGATGATCTTCCAGGACCCGTACGGTTCGCTGAACCCGCGGCACACCATCGGCGGCATCGTCTCCACCCCCTTCCGCCTCCAGGGCATCGAGCCCGAGGGCGGCGTGAAGAAGGAGGTGCAGCGGCTGCTGGAGCTGGTGGGCCTGAGCCCGGAGCACTACAACCGCTATCCGCACGAGTTCTCCGGCGGCCAGCGCCAGCGCATCGGCATCGCCCGCGCGCTGGCGCTCAAGCCGAAGCTGGTGGTCGCCGACGAGCCGGTCTCGGCCCTCGACGTCTCCATCCAGGCGCAGGTCGTCAACCTCATGGACGACCTCCAGGAGGAACTGGGCCTGACGTACGTCATCATCGCCCACGACCTCTCGGTCATCCGCCATGTCTCGGACCGGATCGCGGTCATGTACCTCGGCAAGATCGTGGAGCTCGGCGACCGCAAGTCGCTCTACGAGTCGCCGATGCACCCGTACACCAAGGCCCTGATGTCCGCCGTGCCGGTGCCCGACCCCAAGCGGCGCACCCAGCGCGACCGGATCCTGCTCAAGGGCGATGTGCCCTCGCCGATCAACCCGCCCTCCGGCTGCCGGTTCCGTACCCGCTGCTGGAAGGCGACCGAGGAGTGCGCCACCACCGAGCCGCCGCTGGTCGCGCTGCGGACCGGGCATCAGGTGGCCTGCCACCACCCGGAGAACGCGCCGGCGGAGCAGGCAACCGCCAAATAGGCACCAACTGACCAGAACTGCTGAGGAATTGGCAAAGTCCTGGGCAAACCGGGGCGGGAGAGTGCAGAGTCGGCACGGTTGTTCATCATCATCCGTGTGTTCGATGGTCCTGAAGGGACGGCTCATGGCACTCTCCCGCTCCGCCCGTCGCACCTCCCGCTGGCTCGCCCTCGCCACGGCGGTGGCCTCCGCCGCCACCCTCGCCGCCGCACCCGCCACCGCGGCCGCACCCCCGGCCAAGCCCGGCGCCCCCGGCGTCGGCGACCCGTACTTCCCCGAGCTGGGCAACGGCGGCTTCGACGCCCTGCACTACGACCTCGGCGTCAGCTACGACCCCGACAGCGGCCTCCTGGAGGGCCGTACGACCATCAAGGCCAAGGCCACCGGGAACCTCAGCTCGTTCGACCTCGACCTGCAGAAGCTCCGGGTGGAATCGGTCAGGGTGGACGGCAAGAAGGCGGCCTTCACCAGAACCGGCGACGAGATCACCGTCACCCCCGCCTCCCGTCTGCGCAAGGGGCAGCGGTTCTCCGTCCAGGTCGCCTACGCCGGGATACCCCAGCCGCTGAGCGGCCCCATCGTCTTCGGCTCCGACTACGGCTGGATGAAGACCAAGGACGGCGTCTTCGTCGCCTGTGAGCCGAACGCCGGCTCGACGTGGTTCCCCTCCAGCGACCACCCCAGTGACAAGGCCACCTACGACATCCGCATCGACGCCCCCAAGGGCCTGACCGGCGTCTCCAACGGCCGGCTGGTCAGCTCCGGTGAGGCGCACGGCCGCTCGTACGCCCACTGGCGCGAGAGCCGCCCGATGGCGACGTACCTGGCCACCGCCACCATCGGGAAGTTCGACGTCCGTACGGGCACCACCCCCGGCGGTACGCCCATCTACGTCGCCACCGACCCGACGCTGCCCACCGGCAAGGTCGATGTCTACGGCATCACCGCCGAGGCCACCGACTACTGGTCGAAGGTCTTCGGCCCGTACCCCTTCGAGGAGACCGGCGCGGTCGTCGACGACATGCCGCAGGCGGGCTTCTCGCTCGAGGTGCAGTCCAAGCCGGTGTACTCGGCCGTGCGCAACGAGACCACCATCGTCCATGAGCTGGCGCACCAGTGGTTCGGCGACTCGGTGTCCGTCAAGCAGTGGAAGAACATCTGGCTCAACGAGGGCTTCGCCAGCTACGCGCAGTGGCTGTGGGACGAGCACCGGGGCACCCAGAGCGCCCATGACGCCTTCCGCAAGCAGTACGCCGCCATCCCCGCGGACAACGCCTTCTGGAAGATCAAGGTCGGCGATCCCCAGCGGGACACCATGTTCGCCAACGCGGTCTACAAGCGGGGCGCGATGACGCTCCAGGCGCTGCGCGAGCGGATCGGCGACGAGGCGTTCTTCAAGCTGCTCCCGGCCTGGACCTCCGCGCACCGCTACGGCAACGCGGAGACGTCCCAGTTCATCGCGCTCGCCGAGAAGATCTCCGGGCAGCAGCTGGACGATCTGTTCCACACCTGGCTGGACACGGACAGCCGGCCGGACCTGCCCGGGAACTAGCCGAGCGGGGTCCCGGGGGCGTCGGTCAGCCGTCGCCGGGGCTCTTGCGGCCGCCGAGCTGCTGCGGCCGTGGCAGATGGACGCCGAGGTACACCGCACCCATCCGCAGTGCGAACACCACCCCCGCCGAGACCGCGGCGGCGGGGGTGGCCCCCACGCCGAGGTGGTCCAGCGCCAGATAGCAGCAGGCGCCCGCCAGGGCCGCGATCGCGTACACGTCCTCCCGCAGCAGCAGCGGCGGGAACTCCCCGCACAGCACATCGCGGATGACCTCGCCGGCGACCCCGGTCAGCACGGCCAGGATGATCACGGCCAACGGCGTGACGTGCGCCTCGATGGCCGCGCGGGCCGCGATGACGGTGACCACGGACAGCCCGACCGCGTCCACGACCAGCAGCGACTTGTGCGGCAGCTGCCAGAACCGCAGATAGATCATGGTGCCGACGCCGACGCAGATGATCAGCGTGAGCAGCACCCAGTCGTGCGTCCACACCGGCTGCCGGTTGAGGATGGTGTCCCGCAGCGTGCCGCCGGAGATCGACGCGGCGAAGGCGAGCACCAGGCCGCCGAAGGGGTCCATATTGGCCCGGTAGGCGGCCAGCACCCCGCTCGCGGCGAAGGCGGCGACGCCGATCAGATAGAGCACATGCAGCATGGCCGCATCATCGCAGGCGCGGATCGACCGCTTCCGCTTAGGTGTTCCCTTTGTGCTCCCGTCGTGCTCGTTCCGACGCTTGAAATTGACACTACCGGTCGGTAACTTTTCCGTGTAGCGTGCCCGGCATGGCAACGGTGACCATTGGTAACAGCGAGTTCGACCGCGATACGGCGGTCACCCGCCGCGCGCCCGGCGTCTACGACGCGCACCTCTCCGCAGGCTGGACGATCATCCAGGCGGTCAACGGCGGCTATCTGCTCGCCCTCATGGGCCGCGCGCTGGGCGACGCCCTCCCGCACCCCGACCCCTTCTCGGTCACCGCCCACTACCTCACGGCCTCCGTCCCCGGCCCCGCCGTCATCCGCACCGAGGTGGTCCGCACCGGCCGCACGATGTCGACCGGCACCGCCACCCTCGTCCAGTTCGCCGAGGACGGCACCGAGGTCGAGCGGCTGCGCGTGCTCGCCGCGTACGGAGACCTGGACGCCCTCCCCGACGACGTCCGCACGACCGCCAAGCCGCCGGCGATCCCCCCGTACGAACACTGCCTGGGCGCCGACAGCGCCCCCGACGGCCGCCCCGCCATCTCCGGCAGTACGGCCATCACCGACCGCCTCGCCCTCCGCCTCGACCCGACCACCGCGGGCTGGGCCGTCGGCGCGCCCTCCGGCAAGGGGGAGATGCGCGCCTGGTTCGGCCTCGCCGACGGCCGCGACCCCGACCCGCTCTCCCTCCTGCTGACCGTCGACGCCCTCCCGCCCACCGCCTTCGAAATCGGCCTGTCCGGCTGGGTGCCCACCGTCGAACTCACCACCCACATCCGCCACCGCCCGGCCCCCGGTCCGCTGCGCGTCGCCATCACCACCCGCAACCTCGCGGGCGGCTTCCTGGAGGAGGACGCCGAGGTCTGGGACTCCGCGGACCGACTGGTGGCCCAGTCACGGCAGTTGGCGCGCACCGTGCTGCATGCGTGAGCCGGCGTGGGGGGCGTCCTTTTCCCAGGTGGCTCCGGGTGCGGAAGCGGAAAGTGTGACGCGAAAGAGCGCGCGGTGACGCTGCGGCTCATGTCAGACTGAACGTCATGGGGGACGTGGCGCTCAAGATGGAGGACGGGACCGTCGTATGGCTGCGGGCCGAAGAGCCTCCCGCCGACGGGCGCTCCGGCGCGGTCCCGGACCAAGCCCCCGCTCCCGAAGGTGAATTGGAGCTGCCCGATGCCTTCGGCTCCGCCGCTCCGGTCAGCGTGGACAGTCGGGCGAGCCGCGCGCTGACCCGCGGCGGCGAGGTACTGGAAGAGGCCCTGCGCCCGCTCGGCGGCGTCCTCGCCCAGATCCACCGCTCGATTTCCGGCGGCAGTCACCGCCCCGACGAGGTCACCGTCGAGTTCGGCGTCACGCTCGGCTCCGATCTGCGCCTGGGCGTCTTCTCCGGCAAGGGCGACGCGAGCTTCAAGGTCTCCGCCAAATGGAACCTCGGCGGCGGCGCGGGTGAGCCCGGCGGGACCACGCCGTGATCCCGGGCGCCGGTCCCGACACCCCGCTCCAGCTGTCCTTCGTCTCCGTACGGCACGGCGCCGGCGCCGTCGGAGCGGGCGTGCTGGTCGCCGAGCGACTGGTCCTGACCTGCGCCCATGTGGTCAACAGCGCGCTGGGCAGAGACCGGTTCACCCAGGACACGCCCGGCCACGGCGACACGGTCACGCTCCGGCTGCCACATGTCGCGGCCGCCCGGGACCTGTCCGCCCGGGTCGTACGGGAGATGTGGGTGCCGCCGCGGGCCAGGGCGGCCGGGCGCGATCCGGTCGAGCCGGGACGGGTGCCGTACCACGGCGATCTCGCCGTACTGGAGCTGACGGACGCCCCGCCCGAGGGCGCCGAGCCCGCGCCGTTCCTCCAGCACAACTACGCGGGCGAGGTCATCGCCTTATGGGCCAGCGGCAATCCGCTGCCCACGCTGCGCGCCGTGCCCCGCGTCTCCGCGCCGCCCTGGATCGCGCTGGATGTGCTCGGCGGCGCCCAGGTCACCGAGGGCTTCAGCGGCGGGCCGCTGTGGGACCGCGAACGCCAGGCCGTGGTCGGACTGGTCGCCGCCGTGCACCGCCCGCCCGAGACCGCCGCCCCCGGGTCGCAGCCGCCGACGATGTACGCCATCAGCGTCCCGGCCATCGAGGCCGAACTCCCCGCGCTGCCGCCCTCGGCGGTGCCCACCGCCCGGCGCGGGGTGCAGCAGCTGCTCACCGCGCTGGAACGGGTACTCAGGGGCCGCGAGGCGGTCCTGGCCTGCGAGGAACGCCTCGCCGCCCGGCTCGGCAGACCCTCGGCGGGCCCGGCCGCCGACCTCGACCGGCTCGTCGGCCTGGCGGCGAGCGTCCGCCGCGGTCTGCCCGAACTCCTCGATCTCGTACGGGACTACGAGCCGCCGGCGGCCGCCGCCCCCTATGACCTCCACCCCCGACCGTCCCCCTACGGCACCCGTGACGACTGGGAACGGCTGCGCCGCGCCGCCCGTACGGTCCGCCCCGGCGAATACCTGACCACCCGTCAGCGCCGTGACCTCTCCGGCCTGCTGGCCCACTGCACCCGCACGGACCCCCGCACCCTCCTGGAACGTGTCCTGCCGCACGCCCCGGAGCTGCCCGCCGTCACGGGCCTCGCCGATGCCATGGACGCACTCGAAGGCTTCGGCGCCGCCACCGGCGCGCCCGTACCGCCGCTGCTGCAAGGGGTGGTACGGATCAGCGTCGAGGAGCGGGCGGCCGGTCCCTATCCCGCCGAGGACCTGGACGCCTGGGTCGAGCGGGTGGCCGCCCGGTCGGGGGTGGACGAGGCGGCGGTCAGCCAGTTCCGCGCCGATGTCGAGGCCGCCGCCGCTCCCGTCCGCGCCGCCGCACCCGGCCGCCCGGCCGCCGCGCCCGCCGCCCTCGCCCCGCGCGTCCAGGTGGAGCTGCTGCCCACCCCCACCGGCCGCCGCTTCACGTACCAGATCTGGACGTTCGCCGACGGGCAGTCGCACCGGCTCGCGCTGGTCCGGGACACGGAGGCGGGCAGCGAGCAGGTGGTCGACGACATCCGCCGGGTGCTGCGCACCGAGGTCCGGGAGGACCCGGAGACCGCCCTGGTCGAGTACTTCCTGCCGTCCGCCTGGCTCGGCCTCGACGTCGACTCCTGGGAATCGCCCGACAGCGACGAGGACGGCCCGTTCGCGCCCGGCATCACCCGCCGCGTGGTGGTCCGTACGGCCGAACGCTCACGGGAGAGCTACGCGGGCTGGAAACAGCGCACCGCCGCCCTCCCGCACGCCAAACGCCTCGTCCTCGACGACCGGCACACCGACCGCAAGGTCGCCCGCGCCCAGCTGGAGGTCCACCGCGACGCCGGGACGGTGATCGTGTGCTGTGCACCGAACCACCACGGCACGCTGCTGCGGCAGTGCGTCCAGGCGGGCGTGCACACCGTGCTGTGGCACCGCGCCGAACACGGCGAGCACATCGCCCAGGACCTGCTGGCCCTGGTAGAGGGCGCGGACCACACCGAGGTCCCCGAGGTGGTGCGCCTGGAGCGGGCCAAGGCGATGGCCGAGCCCGAGAGCGCCGGCCACCACGGCCGTAGGCTGTCCCTGCTCTATGACGCACCCGACCACCGTCCCCCGCAACTCGCCCCCGACGCCTGGGTGCTCACCCAGCCCTGACCGTCGGCCTGGCGGCCCCCGAGCCAACAACGCCTGTGTGTGCAGCAATCGACGAGGAGAACGTGCGGTGACCGGACAGAGCGAAGCCGGCGCATACGACGACCCGGCGGCGGAGCCCGAGGACTGGTGGGTCTTCCGCGGCCCGTCGGACCTGCCCGCCCCGCCGCCCTGGCGGCGCTTTCCGGCCACCGGCACAGTGGCGCCCCGCGCCCCGTACCTCCTGGAGCGCAACGAGATCTCCGTCGTCAACGCCGCCCTGCATCTGCACCGCCCCCTGCTGGTCACCGGCCGCCCCGGCGCCGGCAAGAGCTCGCTGGCCCGCGCCGTGGCCGAGGAGCTGGGCCTCGGGGACGTCCTGCGCTGGTCGGTCAACAGCCGCTCCACGCTCCAGGACGCCCTCTACCGCTACGACGCCGTGGGCCGGCTCCGCGAGGCCTCGCTGCGCCGCGAGCGGGAGGCGCCGCGCGGCTCCGGCCGCCGCCCCAGGGCCCGGCGCGCCGCCGCGTCCGGCGACATCGGCCAGTATCTGCGGCTCGGCCCGCTGGGCACCGCCCTGGCGGCCGACCGCCCTCGCGTGCTGCTCGTCGACGAGCTCGACAAGGCCGACATCGATCTGCCCAACGACCTCCTGGTCGTCCTGGAGGAGGGCGAGTTCGAGATCCCCGAGCTGGCCCGGCTGCCCGAACACCAGCAGGAGGTACCGGTCCTGCTGAGCGGAAGCCGCGAGCGGGTCACGGTCCACCGCGGCGTGGTCCGCTGCGGCCACTTCCCGGTCGTCATCATGACCAGCAACGGCGAACGGGACTTCCCGCCCGCCTTCATGCGCCGCTGCGTACGGCTGGACCTGCCGGAACCGACCGGCGACCGGCTGCGCAAGATCATCGAACACAACCTGGGAGAGCGGGCGGTGGCCGCCGCCGAGGACCTCATCGAGGTCTTCCACCAGCGCTCCAAGACCCAGACCCTGGCCACCGACCAGCTCCTGGCCGCCGTCCATCTGCGCATCAGCGGCGCCGACCTCACCAAGGAAGAGCTGCTCGCCGCCGTTCTGCACCGCCTCGACGAGCCCCTGTCGCCATGATCGACCGACTACGGCAGGCGATGTCGGCCACCGGCTACGACCTCGGGGCCACCGAACTCCTCGATGTGCTGTGGCTGGCACGGGTGATGGAGGGCCGCACGGCGCCGCAGGCGGCGGAGCCCGGCGAGGACGCCGCCGGGGCGGACCTCGCGGGCACGGGCCGGAACGGCGAGGCGGCGCCCCGAGCCGACGCCGCGGGGGGATCCCCGGAACCGGCCACGGAGCCGCCGGACGCGGCCGGCGACGGGCCCGAGCCCGCCGGACCCGGTGAGTCCACCCAGCCGTCCTCCATCGAGCCGTCCTCCGTCGCTCCCTCGTCCACCGGTGCCGTGGACCCCGCCGCACCCGATGACGTCGCCGAGCCGGCCACCCCCGACGGTCCGTCCCGCCGCGCCCTGTACGCCATGGGCAGCCAGGGCGGCGAGCCGGGCGCGGACCGGGCCCGCCCCGCCCGCGTCCCCGGCGGGCGCGCGCTGCCCGACGCCCAGCAACTGGGCCGCGCGCTGCGCCCGCTGCGCCGCTCCCGGGACCACCCGCACCGCACCGTCACCGACGTCGAGGCCACCGTCCGGCTCGCCGCCGAGACCGGCTTCCTCGATGTCGTCTCCCGCCCGGACCAGGAACGCCGCTGGTCGGCCGTGCTGCTGGTGGACTGTTCCCCGTCCCTCCAGGTGTGGGGCCCGCTCGCCGCCGAACTGCGCGCACTCCTCACCCGCAGCACGGTCTTCCGCTCCGTCGAGGTCCATGTCATCGACCCCCGGGACCCGGCCGCCTCGCTCGCGAGCCGGCGGGCCGCCGCGCGGGCGTCGGTGACCTTCGTCCTCACCGACGGTACGAGCCCGGGCTGGCGCAGCCCGCAGGCCGTGCGGGCGCTGACCGCATGGGGCCGCGGCGGCCCGGTGGCCGTACTGAACCCGCTGCCCCGGCGGCTGTGGCGCGGCACGGCCCTCGACGCCCGGCCCCGGCTCCTGGCCGCACCGGGCGAGTTCGACCCCGTGGGACGCCTCATCGTCTGCGACGCCCTCAGCGGTGAGCGCGACCCGGACGCGGACGGCCTTCTCGCCCTGCCCGTCCTCCACCCCACCGCCTCCGCCCTGGAGCAGTGGGCCGGGCTGGTCACCCGCCCCGGCGTCCCGCATCTCATCGAAACGGCGCTGCTGGACGAGGCGCCGTTGCCCGCCCCGCCGCCCCGGCCGCACGCCACCGCCGAGGAGTTGCTCACGCACTTCCGGGGCGCCTTCTCGCCCGAGGCGTACCGTCTCGCCGTCCGGCTCTCCGCGATCCGTCCCCTGACCACACCCCTGATGCAGCTGGTGCGCGCCGCCACGATGCGCGACGCCGGCCCCACCCATGTCGCGGAGATCCTGCTCGGCGGCCTCCTGGAACGCACCGACCGGGCCCGGGACGCGGCCGCCGCCCGGACCCTGGACCGCGCCCTGGGCCCGACGCCACCGGGCCAAGTGGCCCAGCCCGTCTACGACTTCCGCCCCGGCGTGCGCGAGCTGCTGTTCAGCGGCCTCGGCACGGAAGCGGCCGTGGAGGTCGTCGAGGCGGTCGGCCGCTCCCTGGAGCCGTACATGGGGCGGCTGCCGGACTTCCCCGTTCTGATGGGGGACGACGAGGGGGAGCTGCGGCTGCATGCGTCGGCCCGGGCGTTCGCGGTACTGGCCAGCCCGGTGCTGGAGCGGATGGGGGGCGCGGTACCGGAGGACCGGAACGGCGTGGTGCCACAGCAGCGCCGTCCGGTGGCCTCGCCGCCCCTGCGCTTCGGGGTGCTGGGGCCGGTACGTGCCTGGCGGGGGGAGACGCCGGTCCCCCTGGGCGGGCCGGAGGAGCAGGCGCTGCTGGCGTCGCTGCTGCTGCGGCCGGGGCATTCGGCCACCGCGAGCGAACTGGCCGCCGGCATCTGGCGCGACCGGTCGCCGCGGGACGCCGCCGGGGCGCTGGGCGCCTGCGCCGCGCGGCTGCGTACGGCGCTCGGCGAGGACGTCCTGGTCAGGGAGCGGCCCGACGGGTACGGACTGCGCCGGCCCGGCGGCGGCGCGTCCGATGGCGATCTCGATCTCGATCTCGACCGGGCCGCGCGGCTGATCGCCCGCGCCCGTAACGCCGAAGACCCGGCCGAGGCCCGCCAACTCCGCGACAGCGCCCTGGCGTTGTGGGCCGGCGAACCGCTCGCCGGCCTTCCGGGACCGTTCGCCGAGACGCACCGCACGCGCCTGGAGCGGTGGCGCGGCGACCTCCTGGACGGGTTCTACCGCCCGCCGCCCCAGGACGGCTCCGCGTCGCCCGCCGCCCCCGCACACTTCTTCGGCCGCACGGAGGAGATCGCCGAGCTGGTGGCGGGGCTGACGCGCCCGGACGGCCCGACGCCGTGCTGGGCCCTTCACGGCCCCGCGGGCGCCGGCAAGACGGCGCTCGCGGGGCGGGTCGCACAGGAGGTGGCGGACCGCTTCCCGGACGGACGGCTGTGGGTGGACCCGCGCGAGGCCGGGCCGGACGGCATCGCGCACTACCGCGCCCTGCTGGCCGAGCGCCGGGTGCTCCTCGTCCTGGACGACGTCGTACCGGACGACGATGCCGACGGGGCTGCCGACGACGTTCCCGGTGGCGCTTCCGGCGACGCATCCGCCGCCGACGAGACGCTGGCCGCCCTCCTCCCGGACCCGACGGCCGTACGGGGCGGGGCCGTGCTGATCACCGGCCGCCGTCGCCCCCGCCTCGCCGCCTTGACCGGGACCGTGCGGCTGACCAGGCCGACGGCCGCCGAGGCCCACCGCGCGCTGCCCGAGCACCTGCTGCTCCAGTGGTTCGACGCGCAGCTCACGCCGCTCGCGCAGCGCGCCTTCTGTCTCCTGGCCGTCCCGGAGAGCGCCGCGCTCTCGCTCCCGGCCGCGGCCGCGCTGCTCGGGACGACGGCGGACCGGGCCCGCGCCCCGCTGGCCGAGCTGCAGGCGATCGGCGCGCTGGAGCGCACCGCGACCCGCCACTACCGCTACGCCGGCGAACTCCGTTCCGTCGCCCGGGGAATCGCCGACAGCGAGCTGCCCACGGCGCGGCGCGACGAAGTGCTGTCCGGCCTGCTCACCTGCTACCTGGCGATGGGCCGGCGGCTGCACCAGAACCGGTACCCGGGGGAGCGGTGGCTCGGCGACCTGACCCGCGTCCCCTCGTCCGCGGGCGCCTGGGCGAAGGGCCCCGGCCCGTCCCTCGCCGCCTGGGCCGGCGAAACACCCCACGTCCTCGCGCTCGTCCGCCAGGTGGCGGTACGGGCCCCGCGGCACCTGCGGCCCGCCGCCGACCTCCTCCTGCTCACCCAGGTGACGGCGGACTGCGGGGCGCCCTCCGCCGCGTTCGAGACGGCCGCGCGGACGGTGGCGGAGCGGGCCGCGACGGAGGGCGACAGCCGGGCCGAAGGCCGGGCACGGGTCGCACTCGCCGAGGCGGGCATCGCGCGGGGCAGGTTCGACGACGCGGAGCGCGCGGCGCGGCGGGCGGAAGACCTGGCCCGGCGCTCCGGCGATCCCGTGACGTCCTTCCGCGCACCGTACGCACGCGGCATCATCGCCCTCCACCAGCGGCGGCCCGACACGGCGGAGAGATGTCTGACCGCGGCCTGGGAGCACAGCCGCGACCGCAACGACCAGGTGGGCGAGGCCACCGCGCTCGCCGCGCTGGCCCGGCTGTGGGCGGCGGTCGGCAACGGCACCGACGCCGTGCTGTTCGCCGAGCGGAGCGTGGGCATCCTCCGCCGGGCCGGCGACACCGCACCGCGCCTCGCGCTCGGCCTGTACGCCCTGGCCGAGGCGCTGTCGGCGGCCGGCCGGCACGCCGATGCGCTCCGCGCGCTGTTCGAGGCGCTGCCCCTCTTCGAGGAGGACCGGCAGCACCTCTGGGCCGGCCGCACCCGCTGCCGTACGGCGGCGGCGACGGCCGGCCTGATCCGGCCCGGCGAGGCCGTGTCCGCCGCCCAGGACGCGGCGAAGCGGCTGCTGGTGCCGGGCGGTGAGCGGTGGCGGGCCGATGCGCTGGCCGTGCTGGGGCACGCCGAGACGGCCCTGGGCCGCACCCAGGGCGCCCAGGCGCACTGGCGCGAGGCGCTCGCCGTCTACGAGGAGTTCGGCGCCCCTGAGGCCGAGGACATGCGGGCCCTGCTCCCGGACGGAGCGGGGCTGCCGACGGCCGGTGCGGGCGGGCCGAGCGTGTCGCGTACGGCGTACACGGCGGCCACCGGCACGTTCCTGCGCGACCTGGCGGCGGCCGTCGGCGCCCTCCGCGACCGGCTGCGGCTCGAGGCCGCCGGCCACGGCGCCGGCGCCGCCTCAAGCCTTCGGACCGTTGCCTCTCTTGAGGACCTGGAGACCGAACTCATCGCCCAGGTGGATGACTTCGCGCCCAGCCGCCGCCCCTCCGCCGAGGACCGGAAACGGCTGAGCGCCTCCGTGGAGACGGTGGCCTCGCACCCGGACTTCGAGGCGCTGGCGGGGGCGACGCCCGACGTGCGCGACCGGGCCGACGCGGTCCGCCGCCTCGGCCGCCGCCTCGCCCCGTAACGGGCTCACGCACCCGCCCCCAGGAAGACCGCCAGCGCCGCCGTGAGCTCCGCGGGCGCGTCCTCCTGCACCAGATGCCCCGCGCCCTCGATCACCCGCAGCCGCGCGCCCGGAATGCGGGAGACCAGCTCGCGCCCCTTCGCGAGCGGAATCCAGTCGTCCTGCGCACCCCAGCACACCAGCACCGGCAGCTCGATCTCCCCGTACCGCCCCGCCACCTCATCCGTGAACCGCTGGTCGTTCTGCGCGATCTGCCGGTAGAACGCGGGCTGCCCCTCCCCAGTGCACCAGGGCTCGACCAGCCGCTCCAGCACCGCCGGGTGCAGCCCCTGGTGGGCGGCGGACGCGACATACTCCCTGACCAGCGCCCGGTGGAGCGCCGGCGGCAGCTGCCCGAAGACCTCCGGGTGCGCACCCAGCAGCCGGTACGTGGGCGAGCCCCACGGCCCCAGCGCCACCGGGTCGACCAGCGCGAGGCGCTCGTAGCGCGCCCCGTGCAGCAGATGTGCCCGCAGCGCGACACAGCCGCCGAAGTCATGCGCGACGACGGCCGGCCGGGAGAGCCCCCAGTGGGCCAGCAACTCCCCGAACACCCGGGCCTGCGCACCGAGCGAGACATCCTGCCCGTCCCGTTTCTCCGAGGCGCCGTAGCCCGGCATGTCCCAGACGAACACCCGGCACCGCGCGGCCAGGGCGCGCGCGACGCCCCGCCAGACGTACGAGGAGAACGGCGTCCCGTGCAGCAGCACCACCGCCGGTGCCGCCGCCCGCTCCTCGCCGCGGTCCCCGATGTCCCCGAGGACGGCCCATCGCACCTCGTCGCCCGACGCGGTGCGGAACGTGCGATCCAGAAGCCACTGTGTCATGAGTGTCAGGCTAGACACTCCTTACGGACGCGTCCATGGTGTCGGCGCGTTCGGGTGTCGGCGCGTCCACGGGACCGGCGCGTCGACCGGGCCGCCGCGGCTGTGCCGAAGCGTCACTCGGGGCGGCGACCCCACAGGAAAAAGGGCGACCCGAACGTCTCCCCCCGGCGCGCGGCCCGCGGCGCATCCGCGCGCCCGACATGCGCCCCCGGCTCCCGTCGGGCCTGCTCGTAGAATCGTGCGCACCATGGTTTACCTCGACCACGCCGCCACCACTCCGATGCTCCCGGAAGCGGTGCAGGCGATGACCGCCCAGCTGACCGTCACCGGCAATGCGTCGTCCCTGCATGCCGCCGGCCGACGGGCCCGGCGCGCCGTCGAGGAGGCGCGGGAATCCCTCGCCGCCTCGCTCGGCGCGCGCCCGAGCGAAGTCGTCTTCACGGGGGGCGGCACCGAGGCCGACAACCTCGCGGTCAAGGGCCTGTACTGGTCCCGCCGGGCCGCCGATCCGGTGCGCACCCGCGTCCTGGCCAGTCCCGTCGAGCACCACGCCGTCCTGGACGCGGTGGACTGGCTCGCCGAGCACGAGGGCGCCACCGTCGAATGGCTGCCGGTCGACACCTACGGCCGGGTGCACGCCGACGCGCTGCGCGAGGCCATCGCCCGCAACCCCGCCGATGTCGCGCTCGCGACCGTCATGTGGGCCAACAACGAGATCGGCACCATTCAGCCCGTCCGTGAACTGGCCGCCGCGGCAAGGGAGTTCGATGTCCCGCTGCATGCCGACGCGGTGCAGGCGTTCGGCCAGCTGGACGTCGACTTCGCCGCCTCCGGGCTCGCCGCGATGACCGTCTCCGGTCACAAGATCGGCGGCCCGTACGGCATCGGCGCGCTGCTCCTGGGCCGCGAATACACGCCGGTGCCCGTGCTGCACGGCGGTGGCCAGGAGCGCCAGGTGCGCTCCGGCACCCTCGACACCCCCGCCATCGCCGCCTTCGCCGCGGCGGGCCGGTACGCCGTCGGGCACCGCGAGGAGTTCGCCCGCGACATCGGCGCCCTCCGCGACGACCTGATCAAGGCCGTGCGCGCCGCCGCCCCCGATGCCGTCCTCGGCGGCGACCCCGACCCCGCGGGCCGGCTCCCCGCCAACGCCCATTTCTCCTTCCCCGGCTGCGAGGGCGACTCCCTCCTCCTGCTCCTGGACGCCCAGGGCATCGAATGCTCCACGGGCTCCGCCTGCACCGCCGGCGTCGCCCAGCCCAGCCACGTCCTGCTGGCCACCGGCATGTCGTCGGACCTCGCCCGCGGCACCCTGCGTTTCTCGCTCGGCCACACCTCCACCGCGGAGGATGTGGCGGCGGTGGCGGAGGCCATCGGACCGGTGGTGGAACGGGCCCGCAGCGCCGGCCTGAGCTGAGGCGTGTCGGCGCCGGGTCCCGGGGCGGAGCCGCCCCGGCCCGCCCCGCTCAGGCCTGGTCCGCCGCCTCCCGTTTCCGTAGCTCGGTCACCACGAGCCCGATGTACCGGTCCCAGTCCCAGTGCGGCCCCGGATCGGTGTGATCCGTCCCCGGCACCTCCACATGCCCCACGATGTGCTCCCGGTCGGCCGGAAACCCGTAGCGATGGCATATCCGGGCCGTCAGCCGCGCCGACGACGCGTACATGGCGGCCGTGAACGACTCCGGCCGGTCCACGAACCCCTCGTGCTCGATCCCGACGCTCCGCTCGTTGTAGCCGCGGTTGCCCGCATGGAACGCCACATCCAGCTCGCGCACCGCCTGCGCGACATGCCCGTCCTTACGTATGACGTAGTGGGCCGCGGCCTCGTGCCCCGGGTCCTGGAACACCCTCAGGGCGGTCGCGAAGCTCCCCTGGACGACATGCACCACCACCCGGTCTATCCCGTAATCCGCCGGCCTGTCCGCCCGCCGGTAATTCTCCGGGGACGCCGCGGCCCACTGCGCGCCCCGATAGTCGACGGCGCCCGGCTTCCGCGGCCGGTCGTTCCCCGGCAGCCGCCACCACCAGTGAGACAGCTCACCCGTGGCCGCCAACGCCGCCGCCCCCGCAGTCACCACCCCCGCGCCCCCGATCCACAACGCCCGCCGCCGCGTCACACCCGACGGATCCCCGTCCTCGCGCTCCCCGCGCTCCCCGCTCTCGACCACACCCCGCATAACGCTTTCCCGGCCGCCGACAGTTCCGCTTACCCTGGACGGGCTATGACTGATGACGCCCCCCGCCGCCTCCGCGTACTCGCCGCCATGTCCGGCGGTGTCGACTCCGCCGTCGCCGCCGCCCGCGCCGCCGAGGCCGGCCATGACGTGACCGGCGTGCATCTCGCGCTCTCCGAGAATCCGAAGTCGTTCCGCACGGGCGCCCGCGGCTGCTGCACCATCGAGGACTCCCACGATGCCCGCCGCGCCGCCGACGTCATCGGCATCCCCTTCTACGTCTGGGATCTCGCCGAGCGCTTCCGTGAGGACGTCGTCGACGACTTCATCGCCGAGTACGAGGCCGGGCGCACGCCCAACCCCTGCCTGCGCTGCAACGAAAAGATCAAGTTCGCCGCCCTCCTGGACAAGGCCCTCGCCCTCGGCTTCGACGCGGTCTGCACCGGCCACTACGCCACGGTGGTCCTCCGCGAGGACGGCAGCCGCGAACTCCACCGCGCCTCCGACATGGCCAAGGACCAGTCCTACGTCCTCGGCGTCCTCGACGACCGCCAGCTGGCGCACGCCATGTTCCCGCTCGGCGACACCCTCACCACCAAGCCCGAGATCCGCGAAGAGGCCGCCCGCCGCGGCCTGTTCGTCGCCAAGAAGCCGGACAGCCACGACATCTGCTTCATCGCCGACGGCGACACCCAGGGCTTCCTCGCCAAGCGCCTGGGCACGGCCCCGGGCGACATCGTCGACGAGTCAGGCAACCGCCTCGGCAGCCACGAGGGCGCCTACGGCTTCACCATCGGCCAGCGCAAGGGCCTGCGTATCGGCCACCCCGCCCCCGACGGCAAGCCGCGCTACGTCCTGGACATCTCCCCGGTCACCAACACCGTGACCGTCGGCCCCGCGGCCTCCCTCGACGTCACGGCCCTGACCGCCATCCGCCCCCGCTGGTGCGGCCTTCCCCCCACGGCCGGCCCCGCCACGTACACCGCCCAGCTCCGCGCCCACGGCGGCGAAACCGAGGTCACCGCGGACCTGGTGGACGGCACCGAGCTCCGCGTCACCTTCACCGAACCGGTACGGGGCGTGGCCCCCGGCCAGGCGATCGTCCTCTACGACGGCACCCGGGTCGTCGGCTCCGCGACGATCGCCACCACGGAGCGAGGGGTGCGGGCGGGGGCGTAGCCGAGTCCGGCCGCCCCGGCCCTCACAGGCAGGTGACGCTGACCACGACGATGCGTTCCCCGCGCACGTCGGTCACATAGCTGAGCATGAGATACCGGCCTCCGGGTGTCCTCCCGTGCTCGACCCGAAGCCCCGGCGAAGGACCCTGGTAGGCAGCGCCCTCCAGGTAGACCATCGAATTGACGGCGGCGAGTTCGGCGCAGATGCGCTCGACCTCCGTTCTGACCGGCGTCGGCAGGCTGTCGCCGTAGTCGTCGGGGTCGTACTCCCAGGTCCACTCGCTCACCCGGCCTCCAGGGCCTCGACCTGGCGTTGCGCGGTGCGCACGATGGTCCCGATCTCTCGAACGGCGGCCTGTCTCTCCTCTGCGACATCGCTGGATTGCAGCGTGTGCTCGGCGCCGTGGAATCGCGCCGCTGTGGCCGGGTCGCGCTCGATGGCGACGAAGGTGGCCCAGCGCCGGTAGAACATGCGGATCGGTGCCGTGCTGCCGTCCTTGCCCGCCCGGTCGAACGCCTGCTGCATCTCGTCGACCAGCTCCGGGAGCTTTACCGGTGCCAGAGCGGCGACCGCCGAGCGCAGAGCGGGGAGGGTCAGATCGGGCATCGGCATGAGGGGCCCGTCGGAGTGCACTGGTTGGCTGCTCATGCGGAAGTCGTCTCCTCGCTCTGCCGGGCACACCAGCCTACCCGCGCGCCTTCCGCAAGTGCCGAGAAGCTTGACGGCTCCCGTGGCGCTCTGTGTGTCAGGCGGCACACCGGACCTCCGCCGAGTCGGCCCGGCACTCCCGGCAGCGTCCGGCGCGTCCGGCGCGGAAGGCGCGGTCGCAGCCGTCGCAGTTCTGGAGGGGGACGACGGCCGGGCGGTCGGGGCCCGGGCCCGTACGGTCCGGGACCGGTGGGCGCAGGGCCCGCAGGGGGTAGGCCAGGAGGCGGGCCGGGCGGCGGGCGAGACGGTCGGGGAGGCGGTCGGTCAGTACGGCGGTGATCTCCTGTGGGGAGACGGCGCGGTCGAGCCACTCCGTGACGGCCGGGGCCAGCGCGGCGATCTCCCGCTCGGAGAGGCGCAGGCGGCGGTCGCGGTGGTGGAGGCGGGCGAGGAGGCCGATGGCCTCGGGGACGGGCTCCGGGGCCGGGTGCGAGGCCGGGTTCGGGGCCGGGTTCGGCTCCTGCTCCGGCCGCGAGGGCTCGGCGGGCTCGGTCTCCGTCTCCGTTCCTGTCACCGCTCCCGTCTTCGCCTCGTGGACGTCGGCCTCGGCCCTCGCCTCCGGTTCCGCCCCCGGCAGGTCGTACGCAAAGGTCCGCGTGATGATCCGGCCGCGCGGCCCGCGCTCGACACGGCGCTCCAGCCGGCCCTCGTCCTCCAGCTCCCGTAACGCCGCGGAGATCACGGTCTTGCCCTCGGCGAAGTGCGTACAGAGCGCCTGAACGGTGATCGGTGCGCCATCGGGGAGGGAGAGGATGTACGCGGCGACGCCGACCGTGCCCGCGCTACCGGCGCGCTGCGTAAGGCGGTTGGCGAGGACGGTGAAATGAGAAGTCTGGCGGGTGCGGATGTGTGTGACGCCGCTGGAGACGCGCGAGGGCGCGTTAGACTGCGCTGAAGTCATCGGGAAGCGTTCTCTTCCTTGTGATCAGGCCCTCGGGTTGGGATGCCAGTCCCGCCGGGGGCCGTTTGCGTGTTCGCTTGTGGTGGTGCGCTGTTGGGGCGAGCGTAACCGCATTCCGGACGCATACCTGCCCAAGTCACCCGATGGGGTGAGGAGTTGGGACGGCGGTGGGTGGGTGGGAGTTCTCTGCCCGGTTCCTTTGGGTGGTCGTCCGACGCACCGCCGGTCGGTGGGGCGGAACCTGGTGCCGCGTCACCGGTATCCGCTCGGGCGGCATCCGGTGTGACCTGCGGGGATGTGGATGCGCGGCGCCGGATCTGACAAATGTCACTGATAAATCGGGACGGGTGCGACTGTTGCCGGTCGGGGCCGGTGGACGAAGCTGAAGGCGTCAGAGAGAAGACGCACAGCCGGCAGTCCGTTCACTGCCCAACTCGGGGGAGCCCACGATGAGTCAGAGTCCTGTTCAGAGCCGCGGTCGGAGTCGCAGCAGCAGCCGTGGCGAGCGCCGGGGCGAGGGGCAGGGAGAAGGCAACACGATCCTGAAGAGCTTTGTGCCGCTGATCGTGGACGCCGGAATTCCGGTGGGCTCGTACTACCTCCTCAGCGACGGCTTCGGCCTGAGCACGATGGCCGCACTGGCCTGGAGCAGCGTGGTGCCGGCGCTGCGTACGGTGTGGGGCCTGGTCAGCAGCCGGAGCGTCAACGGCCTCGCACTGCTCATGCTGATCGTGAACGTCGTGGGGCTGGCGATGAGCGCGGTGGCCGGGGATCCGCGGCTGATGCTGGCGAAGGACAGCGCTGTGAGCAGCGTCATCGGGATAGCGATCCTGCTCTCCGTCCGGACGAAGCGGCCGCTGATGACCGCGGGCCTCAAGCCCTGGGTGACGAAGGGGACCGCCGCCGGCGACGCCGCGTGGGAGCGGCTGGTGACGGGCTCCGAACCATTCCGGCGTGCCGAGCGGAGGTTCTCCGCGATATGGGGGAGTGCCCTGCTGACCGAATGCGTGCTCAAGGTCATCGGCGCGTACACGCTGCCGGTGCACACGATGGTCTGGCTGGGGACGGTGCTGACCGTCGTGGCCATCCTGGTGGCGATGCTCGCCGCAGGGGGAAGCTCCGCCGACCCGATGGAGAAGATGGTCAAGGCCGAGATCGAGCGCACCGCTGACACGGGTACGGGTCAGGGCGTTGCGGTGGCGGAGCCCGTTGCCGAGGCGGTCGCGGCCGAAGGCTGAACCGCGGCCGACCCCCTCGCCGCCGACGAGGGCCGGGCCCTCGTCGGCGCGGAGGCGACCGGCCTGTGGGCTACCGGTCCCCGGGTCCTTCGGTGGGGTGGGGGTGGGGGTGGGGGTGATCGGGGGCTGGGGAAGCGGGCTCGACGGGCTCGACTGGCGCCGTACCGCGTCGCCATAGCCCCCGGGCCACGCCCGCGGTGGCGAGTGCGGCCGCCACCAGGAGCGCGCTGACCCAGAGGGGGGAGCGGTAGCCGAGACCGGCGGTGAGGGGGAGGCCGCCCAGCCAGGGGCCGATCGCGCCGCCCACGTTGAAGGCGGCGGTGGCGAATCCCCCGGCCAGGGTCGGCGCCTCGGCGGCCAGGTACAGGACCTGGGAGATCAGCGTGGAGCCCACGGCGAAGGAGAGGGTGCCCTGCGCGAGGACGAGCACGGCGGTCGCCGCCGGCATCGAGGCCGTCAGCGCGAAGGCGACCCAGCCGATGAGCAGGGCCGGCCCGCCCGCGATGAGGAGCGGGAGGGGCCGGGCGTCGGCGAAGCGGCCGCCGACGGTGACGCCGAGGAACGACCCCAGGCCGAAGAGCGCCAGCACGCCGGGCACCCAGGCCACGGTGAGTCCGGTGACGTGGGTGATGAGGGGGGCGAGGTAGGTGTAGGCGCAGAAGGTGGCGCCGTTGACCAGGGCGCCGAGGAGCAGGGTGACGATCAGGCGCGGGTTGCGCAGGGAGCGCAATTCCGCGCGGGCGCCCGCGGCGGCGGAGGAGCCGCGGGACCCTTCGTCCGCCGGTACGGACCGGAGGATGGCGACGACGGCCGGTACGGAAACGAGGGCCACCGCCCAGAACGCCGAGCGCCAGCCCCACAGTTGACCGAGCCAGGCGCCGGCCGGGACGCCCGCGACGCAGGCGATGGTGACGCCGCCGAGCAGCACGGAGGTGGCCCGACCCTTGGCGTCCGGTGCGGCCAGGCCACTCGCCGTCGCCACGGCCACCGCCAGGAAGCCCGCATTGGCCAGCGCCGCGACGACCCGTGTGGCCAGCAGCACGGCGAAGCTGGTGGTGACCGCGCCGAGTACATGGACGAGCAGGAACGCGATCAGGAATGTCAGCAGCGCGCGACGGCGTGACCAGCGCAGGCTCAGGACGGCCATCAGCGGCGCGCCAATGATCATTCCGACGGCGAACGCGGAGGTCAGCGCGCCCGCAGCGGGGAGGGAAACGCCCAGGTCGTGGGCGATGTCCGAGACGAGTCCGGACAGCATGAATTCGGAGGTGCCCTGGGCGAAAACCGCCAGGGCGAGCAGATGGACGGTGAGGGGAACGGCCCGGGCGAGGGGCACAGTACGAGCGAATGGCACAGCGAGACTCCAGGACTCCGCAACGCAACCACGGGAGAGACCGCGCGACCGGTGGACCCCACGGCCGGGCGGCCGGGTGATCGATGACGCGGTCGACGAGGCGATCAGTGAGGCGATCGGTGATCGGATCGGTGATCGGATCAGTGAGGCGATCGGCGATCCGGTGGCAGCGGGCGCGGCCGAGAGCGCTCAGGGCCTCATGAGGGAAGGGCTCAGAGCTCGGGGCTTCGGCACGACGCGCAAGAAGAGCAGGCCACCGCACGACCGGTGGCTAGCGTCTTGATGCCTCGGGGCTGGACATGGGCGCACGGTAACGAGGACCGGGGCGCAGCGTCCACGCATTTATGGGCGACGGATCGAGCGGCGCAGCCGGACGGCCGATCGACCTGGCGTTGCTGTTCCGCACGCAACCGCATGCAACCGCACGCTCCCGTGCGGGGTTCCACCTAACACAGAGTTGCCGGCGAGCGGCGAAAAATTAGCGAAACGACGGAATGACGGGATGGCCAGGGCGGACATCGCTGGGGCGGGGCACGGTGAGGGCGGCAGGCATCCGCCGGACGCGGGCGGAGCGCATCACCTGGGGTGGTGTTGTCGATCGGCAAGAGGTCGGCAAGTAAGGTCGGCGAAGCGACGGGACGTCTGTGGTCGCTGCGCCAAGGATTCCTAGCGATCCGGACCGCAAGCGGCTTTTCGTTCGGCCACGAAGGGAACGCAAGTCATGTCGAGTGTTCAAAATGAGGTCAAGACCGGCGCTCATACGGCCGGGCCGGCCTCTCTGCACGCGGGGCTGGTGCGGCGGAATCCCGGGGAGCCGGAATTCCACCAGGCCGCCCTGGAGGTGCTGGAGACGCTGGCCCCCGTGCTGGCGGCCCGCCCGGAGTTCGTCGAGGCCAGAGTGCTGGAGCGGCTCTGTGAGCCGGAGCGGCAGATCATGTTCCGGGTGCCCTGGCAGGACGATTCCGGGGCGATTCACGTCAACCGGGGCTTCCGGGTGGAATTCAACAGCGCGCTCGGCCCGTACAAGGGCGGCCTGCGATTCCATTCGTCCGTGAATCTGGGGATCGTGAAGTTCCTCGGCTTCGAGCAGATCTTCAAGAATTCCCTCACCGGCCTGAACATCGGCGGCGGCAAGGGCGGCAGCGACTTCGATCCGCACGGCAAGTCGGATGCCGAGGTGATGCGGTTCTGTCAGTCGTTCATGACCGAGCTGCACCGCCACCTCGGTGAGCACACGGACGTCCCGGCGGGTGACATCGGCGTCGGCGGCCGCGAGATCGGCTATCTCTTCGGCCAGTACCGGCGGATCACCAACCGCTGGGAGGCCGGCGTGCTGACCGGCAAGGGCCTGGAGTGGGGCGGTTCCAAGGCCCGTACGGAGGCCACCGGTTACGGCAACGTCCTGTTCACCGAGGAGATGCTCAAGCGGCGCGGCGAGGAGCTCGACGGGCAGCAGGTCGTGGTCTCCGGTTCCGGCAATGTCGCGATCTACACGATCGAGAAGGCGCAGGCGCTCGGCGCGAACGTGCTGACCTGCTCGGACTCGGGCGGCTATGTCGTCGATGAGAAGGGCATCGACCTGGCGCTGCTCCAGCAGATCAAGGAGGTCGAGCGCGGGCGGATCAGCGAGTACGCCGAGCGGCGCGGGGTGTCGGCCACCTACGTGCCCGGCGGACGGGTGTGGGACGTCGCCTGCGATGTGGCGCTGCCGTCGGCCACCCAGAACGAGCTGGACGCGGACGCCGCCCGGATCCTGATCCGTAATGGCGTCAAGGCGGTTTCCGAGGGCGCGAACATGCCGACGACCCCGGAGGCGGTGACGCTCCTGAAGGAGGCCGGCGTGGCCTTCGGCCCGGGGAAGGCCGCCAACGCGGGAGGCGTGGCGACCAGCGCGCTGGAGATGCGGCAGAACTCCACGCGTGAGGCGTGGACGTTCGAGCGGACGGAGGGCGAGCTCGCGGCCATCATGCGCGGGATCCACGACACGTGCTACGAGACGGCCGAGCGGTTCGGGCTGCCGGGCGACTACGTCGCGGGCGCGAACATCGCCGGGTTCGAGCGGGTCGCGGACGCGATGCTGGACCAGGGCCTGATCTAGCCGGCCCGAGCCGGGGCGGGCGCACACCCGCCCCGGCTGCCCTGCCCCGCCCGGTGACCGATGACGTGTACCCCTGCCCGGGGCCCGGTGCCGCCGCCCGGTCCGTATCGTGACCGTATGAACATCTGCGTCTTCTGCTCCGCCGCCGACCTCGACGACCGTTATGTCACCCCCGCCCGCCAGTTCGCCGAGCTGATCGGCAAGGGCGGCCATGCGCTGGTCTGGGGCGGCTCGGACACCGGACTGATGAAGGTCATGGCCGATGGGGTGCGCGGCGCGGGCGGCAAGCTGATAGGGATCTCGGTGGAGTTCCTGGCGCACAAGGCGTACGAGGGCGCGAATGAGATGGTCGTCACCAAGGACCTCGCCGAGCGCAAGGCGCTGCTGCTGGCGCGCGCCGACGCGATCGTCATCATGGTCGGCGGCACGGGCACCCTGGACGAGGCCACCGAGATCCTGGAGCTGCGGAAGCACGGCCTGCACACCAAGCCGGTCGTGCTGCTGAACACCGCCGGTTTCTATGACGGGTTGAAGGAGCAGTTCCTGCGGATGGAGTCGGAGGGCTTCCTGCCGCTTCCGCTCACCGAGCTGGTGTTCTTCGCGGAGGACGGCGTGGGTGCGCTGGCCTACCTGGAGGAGAAGGCCGGCATCCAGGGCTGAACCCGCCGGCCCCGCCCCGTCGCACGGCGCTCGTTAGGATCGGCCCCATGGGTACGCACTTGATCACGGGCGCAGGGTCGGGCATCGGAGCGGCGGTCGCACGGCGGCTCGCGGAGCGCGGGGAGGACCTGTGGCTGCTGGCGCGGGACGCCGTACGTGCCAAGGAGCTGGCCGGGCAGTTCCCCGGAGCCCGCACGCTGGTGGGTGACCTCGCCAACCCCGAGAAGCTCTCCTGGGCCTTCGGCAAGCAGCCGCTGCCGACCCATCTCGACTCCCTCCAGCACATCGCGGGCGTCGTGGAGCTGGGCGCGGTCGGCGATCTGCCGGCCAAGGCCTGGCAGCGCCAGCTCGCCGTCAACCTCGTCGCGCCCGCCGAGATCACCCGGCTGCTGCTGCCGCTGGTACGGGTCGCCCAGGGCCAGGTCGTCTTCGTCAACTCCGGTGCGGGGCTCCATGCGCACGCCCAGTGGGGCGGGTACGCCGCGAGCAAGCACGGCCTCAAGGCGCTGGCCGATTCGCTGCGGGCGGAGGAGCACGGCAACGGCGTACGCGTGACCTCGGTCTATCCGGGGCGCACGGCGACGCCGATGCAGGGGAGCGTCCACCAGCAGGAGGGCAAGGAGTACGACCCGTCCCGGTGGATCGACCCGGAGTCGGTGGCGACGACCATCCTCGCGGCCATCGATCTGCCGCGGGACGCGGAGATCAACGATGTGACGGTGCGGCCGGGGCACTGAGCGCCGGATGACGGGCGCCCCGGACCCGCCGCATTCCGCCGGGGGCGACGTACGCTGCATGGGTGACCAAAGAAGCGAAGGCGACCGCGGCGGCGGGGTGCGGGTTCCGTGAGATCCGGGGGTTGGTCGCCGAACTGAGCCGCACGCTGGACGCCCATCAGCGCAGCCGGGTCGCCGAGCTCGAGCTGACGCCGACGCAGGCGAAGGCGCTGGAGGAGCTCGGCGAGCCGAAGACCGCGCGGGAGCTGGCAGGCGTGTTGTGCTGCGAGCCGCCGAACGTCACCTATGTCATCTCCAAGCTGGAGAAGCAGGGCATGGTGGAGCGCCGGCCGCACCCTCTGGACGGGCGGGCCAAGCAGCTCGTACTGACCGAGGCGGGGCGGGAGTTGCGGCTGGATCTGCTGCGGCGGATGGGCACGGAGTCGCCGCTCGACCATCTCTCGCACGAGGAGCGGGCCGCGTTGCGCGATGACCTGCTGAAGGCGCTGGGGCGGGGCGTCTAACCGTTCGCCGCTAACCGTTCGCCGAGCCGGCCGAGGCCCTGGGGTGTCCCAGGGCCTCGTTCGTATGCGTTCAGTAAAGTTATAGCTGTAATCATTGCCTCGCTAGATGGCTATAGCTTTAACTAAATCCATGATCACTCAGACAGCGGCGCCGCGCCGGACGGCACGCGCGGCGAGCCCCTCCGCGCGGCCCGGCAGCGGAACCCGTGGCGGACTCCAACTCCTCGTACTGGCCCTCGGGTTCGTGATGGCGAGCCTGGACACCGGCATCATGAATGTCGCCGCCAACGACCTGCGGGCCCACCTCGGGCTGACCATGTCGGGCCTGACCTGGGTCGTCGACGGCTATGTCCTGGCCTTCGCGTCGCTGCTGCTGCTCGCCGGGTCACTGGCCAAACGGTTCGGGGCCCGCCGGATCTATCTCATCGGCCTCGCCGCGTTCACCGCCGCGTCCCTCTTGGGTGCCGCGGCCCCCAACGGCGCCGCCCTGGTGGCGGCCCGCTTCGCCCAAGGGGTGGGTGCGGCGCTCTTCATGCCCAGCTCGCTCTCGCTGCTGATGAACGCCTTCCCCGAGCCGGCCCGCCGGGCGAAGATCCTCGGTATCTGGTCGGCGATCGTCTCGACGTCCATCGGGCTCGCCCCGTCCATCGGCGGCCTCCTGGTCGGCACCCTGGGCTGGCGCAGCATCTTCCTCGTCAATCTCCCCATCGGCATCGTCGCGCTGGTGCTCACCCCCCGGGTCATCGCGGCCGTACCGGCGCGCGGCTCCGCGCTCGGCGGAAGCGGGCACGTCCTGGGGCTGCTCGCGCTCGGCTCGCTCAGCTACGGGCTCATCGAGGGGCCCGACAAGGGCTGGTCCTCGCCGTGGGTGCTCGGGGCGTTCGCGGTGACGGCGCTGGCCGGGGCCGGGTTCGCGGTACGCGAACGCGTCGCGCGCACCCCGATCCTGCCGGTCTCGCTCTTCGCGGACGGCCGTTTCGCCGCCGCCAACGTCATCGGCTTCCTCTTCAACTTCGCCTTCTACGGGGCGCTGTTCGTCCTCGGCCTGTTCCTCCAGACCGCGCGCGGCGCCGGCCCCGTCACCGCCGGTCTCCAGATGCTGCCCGCCGTCCTGATCATCCCGCTGGGCAACATGCTCTACGCGCGGTTCGGGCTGCGGATCGGCAACCGGACGGCCCTCACCGCCTCTCTGGCGGTCTCCGCCGCGGGCTATGCCGTCCTCTTCCTGATCCTGACGCCCGGACTGCCGTACTGGGTGATCGCGGTGCTGCTCGCCGTCAGCAACGTCGGCAGCGGGATCGCCTCCCCGGCGATGACCGGCGTCCTGATGGCGGCCGCGGGCAGCGAGCACGCCGACATCGGCAGCGCCACCATGAACGCCAACCGCCAGATCGGCTCGCTGGTCGGCATCGCCGGGATGGGTGCGGTGCTCACCGCGGCGGGCGGCGGCTACCCGGGCGCGACCCTCGCCTTCGCCCTGACGGCGGGCGCGCTGGCGGCCGCCGCGGTCGTGGGGTGGCTGGGCGTACGGGCCAGGGCCTGATCGGGCTCGGGCCCGAGCAGCCGGCGGCGGACGAGGCCGTCGGCGGACGAGGCCCGGCGGGGGAGCGCCCTCCTCACCCACCGCACCCCGCCGCATACCCTCTCTGGGTGAGCACGAACAGCACGCACAAGTGGGCCGCGGGCGCGGCGACCGGCGTCGGATCGATGCCGGGCGGTGATGCGCGGGAAGCGGCGAAGACCGTCACCGGGTCGCTGGAGGCCTTCCCGTATCTGCCGGAGCTGCCGGCCCGGGGGCCCGGCGCCGACATGATCGGCCGGACCATCGGGATGCTCGTCGAGGTCTATGCCCATGTGGAGCCCAGCGGCTGGCGGATCAGCGACCGCCCGGGGCGTGACACCCGCCGCGCCCGCGCCTGGCTCGGCGAAGACCTCGACGCCCTGGAGGAGTTCACCCAGGGGTACCAGGGCCCGCTGAAGGTCTCCGTGGTCGGCCCGTGGACGCTGGCCACCGCCCTGGAACTGCGGGGCGGCGAGGCCGCCCTGAGCGATGCCGGGGCCTGCCGGGACCTCGCGGCGTCGCTGGCGGAGGGACTGCGCGGGCATCTCGCGGACGTACGGCGGCGGGTGCCCGGCGCCGAGGTCGTGCTGCAGCTGGACGAGCCGTCGCTGACGGCGGTGCTCCAGGGGCGGGTGAAGACCGCCAGCGGCTACCGCACCCACCGGGCCGTGGACCGGGCGGTGGTCGAGGGCGCGCTGCGTGATCTTGTCGCGGTGGCCGGGGACGGGCCCGTCGTCGTCCACTCGTGTGCGCCCGGCGTGCCGTTCGGCCTGCTGCGGAGGGCCGGGGCGGCGGGCATCTCGTTCGATTTCTCGCTGCTCACCGAGCGTGAGGAGGAGGCGATCGGGGAGGCCGTCGAAGGCGGTACGGCCCTGTTCGCGGGCGTGGTGCCGGGCGTGGACGGCCGATTGTCAGACCCTGCCGGTAGCGTCATGGGTGTCAGGACGCTGTGGCGCAGGCTGGGGCTGACACCGGGGACTCTCGCCGAGTCCGTGGTCGTCACTCCCTCGTGCGGGCTGGCGGGCGCTTCGCCCGCATATGCCCGTTCGGTGCTCGCTCACTGCGTCCGGGCGGCGAGATCGCTCGCAGACAACCCTGAGTGACGGCACTCAAGGACCACGGGAGGACAAGACGGTGGCTGGCGAACAGCACGCAGCGGTATCCGATGTGCCCGCAGCGGCGCGGGAGAAGCACGCGCAGCTCGCTGAGCAGATCGAGGAGCACCGCTTCCGGTACTACGTGAAGGACGCCCCGGTCGTCAGCGACGCGGAGTTCGACAAGCTGCTGCGCTCCCTGGAGGCGCTGGAGGACGACTACCCGGCGCTGCGTACCCCGGATTCGCCGACGCAGAAGGTGGCCGGGGCGTATGCCACGGAATTCACCGAGGTCGAGCACCGCGAGCGGATGCTCTCCCTCGACAACGCCTTCGACGACGAGGAGTTGGCGGCCTGGGCCGAGCGGCTCGCGGGCGAGCTGGGCGGCGATCCCAAGAGCGCCGGCTACCACTTCCTGTGCGAGCTGAAGGTGGACGGCCTCGCGGTCAACCTCACCTACGAGCACGGCCGGCTCACCCGCGCCGCGACCCGCGGCGACGGCCGCACGGGCGAGGACATCACCCCCAACGTCCGCACGATCGCCGAGATCCCGCACCGCCTCAAGGGCGAGCGGATCCCGGAGCTGGTCGAGGTCCGCGGGGAGGTCTACTTCCCGATGGAGAAGTTCCTCGAGCTCAACGAGCGCCTGGTGGCCGACGGCAAGCCGCCGTTCGCCAACCCCCGTAACGCCGCGGCCGGTTCGCTGCGCCAGAAGGACCCCAAGGTCACCGCGAGCCGCCCGCTGCACATGGTCGTGCACGGCGTCGGCGCCCGGCAGGGCTTCGCCATCGACCGTCAGTCGCAGGCCTACGACCTGTTGCGGGAATGGGGCCTGCCGACGGCCGCGCACAACACCGTCGTCGACTCCCTGGAGGCGGTGCGCGCGTTCATCGCCCACTACGGCAACCCCGTCACCCGCCGTACGGCCGTCGAGCACGAGATCGACGGCGTGGTCGTCAAGCTGGACGAGATCCCGCTCCAGGGCCGGCTGGGCTCCACCTCGCGGGCGCCGCGCTGGGCGATCGCCTGGAAGTACCCGCCGGAGGAGGTCAACACCAAGCTGGTGGACATCCGCGTCAGCGTCGGCCGCACGGGACGGGTCACGCCGTTCGCCGTCGTCGAGCCGGTCACGGTCGCCGGCTCCGAGGTGGAGTTCGCCACCCTGCACAACCAGGACGTGGTCAAGGCCAAGGGCGTCCTCATCGGGGACACCGTCGTGCTGCGCAAGGCGGGCGATGTCATCCCCGAGATCCTGGGCCCGGTCGTCGACCTGCGGGACGGCAGCGAGCGGGAGTTCGTGATGCCGGCCGAATGCCCCGAGTGCGGGACGGCGCTGCAGCCCGCCAAGGAAGGCGATATCGACCTGCGGTGTCCCAACGCCCGCGCCTGCCGCGGCCAGATCCGCGAGCGGCTGTTCTATCTGGCCGGCCGCAAATGCCTGGACATCGAGAATTTCGGCTATGTCGCGGCCACCGCGCTCAGCCAGCCCCTGGAGCCCGCCGAACCACCGCTGAGGGACGAGGGCGGTCTGTTCGACCTCTCCATCGAGCAGCTGCTGCCCATCAGGTCGTATGTCCTCGACCCCGACTCCGGTCTGCCCAAGCGCGACCCGAAGACCGGAGAGGAAAAGATCGTCACCTTCTTCGCCAACCAGAAGGGCGAGCCGAAGAAGAACGCCCTGGCCATGCTGGAGAACATCCAGGCCGCCAAGCAGCGTCCGCTGGCCCGGATCCTGACCGGCCTGTCGATCCGGCATGTCGGCCCGGTGGCGGCCGTGGCGCTGGCGCGGGAGTTCCGCTCCCTCGACCGCATCCGGGACGCCGGCGAGGAGGAGCTGGCCGCCGTCGACGGCGTCGGCGCGACGATCGCCGCCTCGGTCAAGCAGTGGTTCGCGGAGGACTGGCACCAGCAGATCATCGAGAGATGGCGGGCGGCCGGCGTCCGTATGGAGGAGGAACAAACCGGCGAGGAAGGCCCACGTCCGCTGGAAAGCGTCACCGTCGTGGTAACGGGCACACTCCAGTCACACACCAGAGATGGCGCGAAAGAGGCCCTCCAAGCTCTCGGAGCGAAGGTGACCGGTTCCGTTTCGAAGAAGACCGGTTTCGTAGTGGTAGGCGATAACCCGGGTTCGAAGTACGACAAGGCCATGCAGCTGAAGGTGCCTGTACTGGACGATGAAGGCTTCGCGGTGCTGCTGGAACAGGGTCCGGAGGCGGCACGGGCGGTAGCGGTCACTCCGCCTGAGGAGGGGTGAGAATTCACCCCACTGGCGCATACCAGATCGGCCAATGACGCCAGGTCGCATTCGGGCAACCGTTGCGGATCGCTGCCCGTAGTGGCCCTGGGCGGCCTACTGTTGGGGTGTGCGCCTGCCGTGGCGCGGGCACAGCCGGCTGTGAGAGGGATCGGAATGAAACCGACCGACAGCGCCGCTCCGGCGTCGCGGCTCCAGCGCCTCGTCGTGCCCGCGCTGCCCGCGACCATCCTCATCGTGGCGTGCCTCGCGCTCGCCACGGGCGTCATCTACACCCTCGGCAACGGCGATGCGCTGTTCCCGGGAGGGCCCGTCGGCTGGTCGCTGGCGATCCTCACCGGCATCATCGTCGGCCACCTGGTTGCCCTGGGACGGGACCGCTGGTGGGGCGGCACGGGCTCCGGTGCCGCCCTCGCCCTCGCCGTACTGCTCCTGTACGGCTGGGTGCCCGCCACCCTCGTCAGCCTCGCGGTCGTCGCCCTGGTCGGCGCCGCCCGCAGGCACCGCTGGCGACAGGCCGCCCTGCACGGCGCCGTGGACATCCTCGGCATCGGCGCCGCCGCGCTCGGCCTGGCCGCGTTCGGCGTCGATGCCACCGTCCGCCGCCCCTGGAGCCCGGAGGCCTGGGACCTGACCGTCCTGCCCGAAGTCCTCACGGCGGCCGGCGGCTATCTCCTCGTCAGCCGCGCCCTGCTCTGGTTCACCCTGGCACCGCGCACCGGCGGTCTGCCCACCATCGCCCGAACGGCCGTAGTGCGGCAGATTCTCGTCGGCATCGCGCTGCTCGGCATCTCCCCGCTGATCGCCGTCTGCGCCGTCCACGCGCCGCTGCTGCTGCCGCTGTTCGCCGTACCGCTCATCGCCCTGGACTCCACCCTGTGGATCGCCCGCGCCCGCGCCGAGGAGCAGCTGCGCGACCCGCTCACCGGACTGCCCAACCGCCAGTGGCTGCTCGAGCGCACCTGGACCGCGCTGGACGACGCGGAACGGGTCGGTGCCCGCTCCGCCCTCGTCCTGATCGACCTCGACCGCTTCCGTTCCGTCAACGACACCCTCGGCCACCTCGCCGGTGACCGCCTGCTCCTCCAGATCGCCGACCGGCTGCGGCACGCCCTGCCGCGCGGCGCCGAGGCGGCCCGGCTCGGCGGCGACGAGTTCGCCGTCCTGCTGCCCACCACCGACTCCCTCACCAGCTCCCAGCGGGTGGCGCGCAACCTCGTCGCCGCACTGGGATCCCCGTTGGACCTCGACGGTCTGACCCTCGTACTGGAAGCCAGTGCGGGGGTCGCCGTCTTCCCCGACCACGCCCTCGACGCCGAAGGGCTGCTGCGCCGCGCGGATGTGGCGATGTACCAGGCCAAGCGGGACCGCAGCGGCGTGGAGCTCTACGAGGCCAAGCGGGACGGCAACACCCCCGACCGCCTCGGCCTGCTCGGCGACCTGCGCCGCGCCCTGGACGCCGGCGACGTCGAGCTGCACTACCAGCCCAAGGTCGGTTTCGACGGGCATGTCGCCGGGCTGGAGGCACTGGTCCGCTGGGTACACCCGGACCGCGGCAGAGTGCCACCGGACGAATTCATCGCCATCGCCGAGTCCTCCGGACTGATGCCACGGCTGACGGAGTACGTCCTGGAGACCGCCCTCGCCCAGGTGGCGCGCTGGCGCGCGATGGGACTGGAGGTGCCCGTCGCGGTGAACGTCTCCCCGCGCGATGTGCACTCCCCGGGCTTCGCCGGGGCCGTCGCCGCCCGGCTGGCCCGACATCGGGTCCCACCGGGCGCCCTCCAGCTGGAGATAACCGAACACGTCCTCCTGGAGGATCCACAGCGCGCCGCGGACACCCTCGCCGGGCTCACCGCCCACGGCGTGAAGATGTCCCTCGACGATTTCGGCACCGGCTACTCCTCGCTGGTCCATCTGCGGCGCCTCCCGGTCAGCGAGCTCAAGATCGACCGGTCCTTCGTGGCCCGGCTGGCCGTCGACAACGAAGACGCCGAGATCGTCCGCTGCACCCTCGACCTCGCCCACTCCCTAGGCCTGCTGGTCGTCGCCGAGGGCGTCGAGGACGACGAGACCTGGGAGCGGCTGCGGGACCTGGGCTGTGACGCCGTACAGGGCTGGCTGGTGGCCGCCGCGATGCCGCCGGACGAGACCACGGCCTGGCTGAGGGCCCGCGGCGAGCACGGCTGGCACCGCGAATCGGAGACGGCCGCCCTGGCGGCGGAGAAGGCAGCCAAGAGCCCTTCGGGACAGGTCCTGAACTGACCCGGCCACCGGCCGTCCCGTGTCCCCGCTCCGAAGAACCCTCGCAGGACCAGCCACCACACGACCAGCCACCACACGACCGGCCTTCGCAGGTCCCGCCACCGCAGGACCCGCCCGACGATTCCACCGGGGCCGACGCGTCCCTGGCTCCTGGCGGCTCCGACGGCTCCGACGCCTCCGCCGGACCCACAGAGCCCCCCGAGCCCGCCGCCACGGCCCCGCAGCCCGAGGAGCCAGGGCCCGACGCCCACCCCGGCCCCCCGGCGCCCGACGGTCCCTAGCGGGTGCCGTCGAAGTCCCTACCGCCGCGAGGTGCCCCGGGCACGGCACTCGCGGCGGCCTGGTCGGCACCCCGCAGTCGCGGGCGTACCTCCGCGAGGCAAGGCACCGGGACGCCGTGCACCCACCCGCCACCAGGCAAACGACGGGACTTTGCGGACACCCCCCGGCGGGCCCGCGAAGGCCCCGCACCGGCCCGGCCCCGCACATTCCGCGCCGTTCCGTGGAATGCATTTCGGACCGCTCTCCCGTACGCCATAGGATTGGGCCGGAAAAACGTTCCCAGGAGTACCGGAGCACGGGAGCAATCGCCCGGCCGCTCCACCTGGAACACTCCGCCCAGAAGACTCCGCCCAGAACACCAGAGGATCGCTGCATGCCTGGCATCACGCGCGAGGAGGTCGCTCACCTCGCCCGGCTGGCACGTCTGGAGCTGAAGGACGAAGAGCTCGACCACTTCGCCGGACAGCTCGACGACATCATCGGCGCGGTCGCCCGCGTCTCCGAGGTCGCCGACCAAGACGTACCGCCGACCTCCCACCCGCTGCCCCTGACCAACGTCATGCGGTCGGACGAGGTCCGTCCGTCGCTGAATCCCGAGCAGGCGCTCTCCGGCGCCCCGGCCCAGGAGCAGCAGCGTTTCAAGGTGCCGCAGATCCTGGGGGAGGAGTGACCGACATGGCAGACCTGATCAAGCTCACCGCCGCCGAGATCGCGGCGAAGATCGCCTCCGGCGAGCTCACCGCCGTCGAGGTGACCGAGGCCCACCTGGCCCGCATCGAAGCCGTCGACGAGAAGGTGCACGCCTTCCTGCACATCGACCGCGAGGGCGCGCTCGCCCAGGCCCGCGCCGTGGACGAGAAGAAGGCCCGCGGCGAGAAGCTCGGCCCGCTGGCCGGCGTCCCGCTCGCCCTGAAGGACATCTTCACCACCGAGGGCGTCCCCACCACCGTCGGCTCCAAGATCCTCGAGGGCTGGCTGCCGCCGTACGACGCGACCCTGACCAAGAAGCTCAAGGCCGCCGACGTCGTCATCCTCGGCAAGACCAACATGGACGAGTTCGCCATGGGGTCCTCCACCGAGAACAGCGCCTACGGGCCGACCGGCAACCCGTGGGACCTGACCAAGATCCCCGGTGGTTCGGGTGGCGGTTCGAGCGCCGCCCTGGCCTCCTTCCAGGCCCCGCTCGCCATCGGCACGGACACCGGCGGCTCCATCCGCCAGCCGGCCGCCGTCACCGGCACGGTCGGCGTCAAGCCCACCTACGGCGGCGTCTCCCGCTACGGCATGGTCGCCTTCTCGTCCTCCCTGGACCAGGGCGGGCCCTGCGCCCGTACGGTCCTGGACGCGGCGCTGCTCCACGAGGTGATCGCCGGCCACGACCCGCTGGACTCCACCTCCATCGACGCCCCCGTGCCGCCCGTCGTCGAGGCGGCCCGGAACGGCAGCGTCGCGGGGATGCGCGTCGGCGTCGTCAAGCAGTTCCGCGGCGAGGGCTACCAGGCCGGTGTCCTCCAGCGGTTCGACGAGTCCGTCGAGCTGCTCAAGGAGCTGGGCGCCGAGATCGTCGAGCTGGACTGCCCGTCCTTCGACCTGGCGCTGGCGGCGTACTACCTGATCGCGCCGTCCGAGTGCTCCTCGAACCTCGCCCGCTTCGACGCCATGCGCTACGGCCTGCGGGTCGGCGACGACGGTACGAAGTCCGCCGAGGAGGTCACCGCCCTCACCCGTGAGGCCGGCTTCGGCCCCGAGGTCAAGCGCCGCATCATGCTCGGCACGTACGCGCTCAGCTCCGGCTACTACGACGCGTACTACGGCAGCGCCCAGAAGGTCCGCACCCTGATCACCCGCGACTTCGAGAAGGCCTTCGAGCGGGCGGATGTGATCATCTCGCCGACCACGCCGACCACCGCCTTCCCGATCGGCGAGCGCTCCGACGACCCGATGGCGATGTACCTCGCCGACGTGTGCACGATCCCCGCCAACCTGGCAGGCAACGCAGCCATGTCGCTGCCCTGTGGACTGGCCCCCGAGGACGGGCTGCCGGTGGGTCTGCAGATCATCGCCCCTGCCATGGCCGACGACCGGCTCTACAAGGTCGGTGCCGCGGTCGAGGCCGCGTTCACCGCCAAGTGGGGGCATCCGCTGATCGAGGAGGCACCAGCACTGTGAGTGGAAAGCTTGCGAAGGCCAAGGGCTTCAAGAAGTCCAAGCCCGGTACGTATCTGTCCATCGGCACCACGCTGTTCGGCGCGGTGAGCGTCGTCAAGCAGGCGAAGAAGGCCAAGGCGGAGCAGGACACGCTCCAGCTGGTCGACGCCGTTGTCTCCGCCGCCGCCATCGTCACCGGCGTCGCCCTGCTCATCCGCGAACTGCGCCGTCTGGGCGACGACGACGTCCTCGCGGGCTGACCGGCGCCGGACCTGAGAGGTTAGTTTCACCGTGACTGTCACCGACCTGGTGTCGTACGAGGACGCGCTGGCCACCTACGACCCCGTCATGGGGCTCGAGGTGCATGTCGAACTCGGCACCAAGACCAAGATGTTCTGCGGCTGCTCCACCGAGCTCAAGCAGGACGCCAACTCGCAGACCTGCCCCACCTGCCTGGGCCTGCCCGGCTCGCTGCCGGTCGTCAACGCGACCGGCGTCGAGTCCGCCATCAAGATCGGCCTGGCCCTGAACTGCTCCATCGCCGAGTGGTGCCGCTTCGCCCGGAAGAACTACTTCTATCCGGACATGCCGAAGAACTTCCAGACCTCCCAGTACGACGAGCCGATCGCCTTCGACGGCTACCTCGACGTACAGCTGGAGGACGGCGAGGTCTTCCGCGTGGAGATCGAGCGCGCCCACATGGAGGAGGACACCGGCAAATCGACGCACGTCGGCGGCGCGACGGGCCGTATCCAGGGTGCCTCGCACTCCCTCCTGGACTACAACCGCGCCGGCATCCCGCTCATCGAGATCGTCACCAAGCCCATCGAGGGCGCGGGCGAGCGGGCCCCCGAGGTCGCCAAGGCGTACGTCGCCGAGCTGCGCGAGCTCATCAAGGCGCTGGGCGTCTCCGAGGCCCGGATGGAGCAGGGCCAGATGCGCTGCGACGTGAACCTCTCGCTGCGCCCCAACGGCACCGAGAAGTTCGGCACGCGCTCGGAGACCAAGAACGTCAACTCCCTGCGCTCCGTGGAGCGCGCGGCCCGGTTCGAGATCCAGCGCCACGCCGCGGTGCTGTCCTCGGGTGGCACGGTCATCCAGGAGACCCGGCACTTCCACGAGGAGGACGGCTCCACCACCTCCGGCCGCATCAAGGACAACGCCGAGGACTACCGCTACTTCCCCGAGCCGGACCTGGTGCCGGTGGCCCCCGCGCGCGAGTGGGTCGAGGAACTGCGGGCCGCGCTGCCCGAGCTGCCGCGGGTACGCCGCAACCGGCTGCGCGAGGAGTGGGGCATCTCCGCGCACGACATGCAGTCGATCCTCAACGCCGGCGCGGTCGACCTGATCACCGCCACCGTCGACGCCGGCGCGGACTCCGCCTCGGCCCGCAAGTGGTGGATGGGCGAGCTGGCCCGCCGCGCCAACGAGGACGGCGTGGAGCTGGCCGCCCTGCCGATCACTCCCGAGCAGGTCGCCCGGGTCGCGGCCCTGGTGGCCGACGGCTCCCTCAACGACAAGCTGGCCCGCCAGACCATCGAGGGCGTGCTCGCCGGCGAGGGCGACCCGGACACCGTCGTGGAGAAGCGCGGCCTGAAGGTCGTCTCCGACGAGGGCGCCCTGGGCACCGCCGTCGACGAGGCCATCGCCGCCAACGCCGCCATCGCCGACAAGATCCGCGGCGGCAAGGTGGCCGCGGCCGGCGCCCTGGTCGGCGCGGTCATGAAGGCCACGCGCGGGCAGGCGGATGCGGCCCGGGTGCGCGAGCTGATCCTGGAGAAGCTGGGCGTCGAGGGCTGACGAAGGCTCTGACACGCCGCACAGCAGGGAGCGGCCGCCTCCCCAGGGATGTGAAGTCCCGGGGAGGCGGCCGCTTTCGGCTACGGACGATGAGTGACGCGCCCGCGCCGGACCTCAGCGAAGAAGAAGGGTGACGCAGCCGCAAAAAACCACGTATCCGATGCCTGCCACGTACGTCATTCCGGCTTTGTCCTTACGCCATCCCAGGACTGCGGCAACGGTGAAGCCCACGAGGACTGGTGTGATCAGCACGAAGCGAACGGCACCGGGGGAGCCTTTGACGATGCCGCTGACAGTCCCGATAAGAGCCATAGCCGTGACATAAATCAGCAGTACGGCGACACCCCGCACAGTGCGTTTACGGTAGAAGTCCCAGTTCATTGCTTCGCCTATGCTTCTCTCTTTGGTGCGCGTCGACCGTGCCGTGTGTCATACGGCCTGGTTGTCATAGCCCTTGCCCGGACGCGGGAAAGCCTTGACCTCGTCGAAGAGGCGGGCTGAGAGCCCGAACACCGCGCCCATCAGCGCATTGGCTCCTTCGTCAACTTTTGCAAGAGCCTCAAGTATTTCGGCAGAGGTCTTGAGAGCAGCGATTACCCTTTGCATGGGGAAGTGCTTCCAGGGCGGGCGCCAGAGCGGATTCATAGACCGATGCCAGCGCCGCGATTGCCGCAAGGTTGAAGAAAATGGCTTCCACCGCTTGATCGCAAAGACCCGCGAGGTAGCCTTTTACGGCCTCGGCGGCCGCGAAAACCATACGACCGATCTGGACGTACTGGTCTTTCAGTGATTTGAAGGACTCCGCTGCTTTTCTGAGCTTCTGAGCCAGCTCATGAAAATACCTCCACGCGACCTCGGCGGAAACTCCGTGCCATGATCCTTCCAGAGTGCGATTGCCATTCTGAATGTTCTCGGCAACGCCCGCGCAGAAGCTTCCCAGATTACCGAAGGCCTCGGCTGCCTGCGGCGCTGTGCCGTGCCGATGAGCCTTTCCGTGAGCCGTCTCGGAGCGCGGCCGCACGCTCCTCGTCGATTTCTTTCTGCTGCTCTTCGAGGTACTTGTCCCCCGCGATGGCCATTGCTTCGCGTTCTCGCTCCGACAGGCCGTCGCTCCGACAGGCCGTCCCATCGTTCGCGCGTCGCGTGTGCCCCCTCGACCATCGGGTCCGTGTACGCGGAGACATTCAACGCTTCGCGCAATCCGGTACGTCCGGTGAGCACCTCTTGCGCCATCTCTTTGGCCGCGTCGCCGGCGCCGCCGCCGGCGAGTACTTCCAAGGTCTTTCGCATGGCGCGGGCCCTGGCCGGGCTTCCGGTCATTTCCTCGAACTCGGTTCGTCGACGTGCTTTTCCGGTTGTTAATTTTGCATGGAAAGCCCCCCGTATATGTCATGTACGCGCAGTCTCCTTCATCCTGCACTCTTGATCGATTGGCGGTCCAAGGAGGAGCGTTGATTGGCCGTGGATATGGCGAAATCTTGTTCGGGCGTCGATTCTCGGCCCCAGACGAAGCCGCGTCCGCGGCCGAGGCGGGGAACGGCAAGCGGGTGGCGGGTGCGCATGCGTACTTCGTGACGCCCGAACTGCACCGCGCGCACCCGGGAGACCCTTGGGGCCGACCCGCTGGTCGCCCCCGAACAGGCCGCACTCCCGGTGAGCATCCGGCGGAGCGATCGTGGTGTGAGCGGATGTGGAGGCGATCCGCAGACGGGTGCGGGAGCCCCACGAGGCGGGCGCCGACCACGTGGCGATCCAGCCGCCGGCGGCGAACCAGGGACTGGGGTTCGATCAACTCCGGGAACTGTCACCGGCGTTGACGGCGGCCTGTACCGGCAGGGCGGGACCGGCCGGCCGGTCCGGGCGGGGTGCGGGCCGGCGGCCGACGGCGGTGCGGCCCCAGGTCGTACCGATCAGGACGAGCGCCCCGCCCAACAGGCCGAGCGGACCGGGCCGGTCGCCGCCCGCGGCGATGCCGATGACGGCCGCCCAGAGCGGCTCGGTGCCCAGCAGCAGGCTGACCCGGGAGGGCGAGGTGCGGCGCACCGCCCACAGCTGAACGAAGAACGCGAAGAGGGTGCAGGCCAGGGCCAGGTACAGGAGGCCGGCCCACTGGGCGGAGGTATAGCCCGCCGCGACGGACAGCGGAGACGTGCGGGTGACCGCCGACACGGCCGCGAAGACGGCCGTGGCACCGGCGAACTGCACGGCGGTCAGGGCCCCGGAGGGGGCGGAGCGGATCGCCTTCAACCGGCTCGTCGCCATCACGTACGCCGTGCGGACGAGGGCCGCGAGCAGCATCAGCAGGTCCCCGGCAGAGGGGGCGGTGAATCCGGCGCCCTGGGTCAGCAGGGCCACCCCCGCCACCGACAGGGCCGCGGCGCCCACGAAGGCGCCGGTGGGGCGGGTGCGGGTGACCGCGCTCTCGGCCAGCGGGGTGAAGATCATGGTCAGGCTGATGATGAGGCCCGCATTGGTCGCGGAGGTGTGCACCACCCCGTAGGTCTCCAGGAGGAGGACGAGGGCCAGGATCCCGCCGAGCCCCGCACCCGCCCGCAGCTCCCGTCCGCCGAGGCGGGCGATGTCGCGGCCGGCGAAGGTGGCCGTGCCCACCCCCGCCACCGCGAACCGGAGGACGAGCAGGGCGGCCACGGTGGCTCCGGTAGCCAGCTCCTTGGCCGCCAGATAGCTCGACCCCCAGACGACGGCCACCAGGACGACGGGCACATCGATGAGCCAAAGGGGTGTGCGGGCGGGCGGCGGTGGCATCGTGGGGGTCTCCGTCGGGCGCGATGTCGGGCAGGTGATCATCCGTTGCCGACGGTGTCATTCCGGTGTCCCCGGCCGCCACGCCTGGCCGCGGGTCCTTGATCACATTTCCCCCGGCCGCTCGTCTGCGACCCTGTGTGGGGAAGTCCACAAACGGGCCTATGGATCTTTTCGGGCTGTCAGGCTGCTCGCTCGAGAGCGTCCGCCGGAACGTGCGTGGGCGCCCGTACCCGTACATTCGCGCTCGGCACCACCCGTCACCCGGGAGTTATCGACGCTCAACCCGGGAAGCAGACGACGAAGTCCGTGACCTCTCTGGCTCGGTGGTGCTTCAGGCGCCGCATCGTGGTGATCGTTCTCTGGCTCGCCGCCTTCGCGGGAGTTGCCGTCGCCGCCGGGGCGACGGGATCCGCGTACTCGACCGACTACGAGGTCCCCGGGACCGAGTCCGGGCAGGCCGGCGCCCTGCTGGCGAAGGCGTTTCCCGGGCAGTCCGGGGACAGCGACACCATCGTCTGGCATACGGACACGGGATCGGTGCGGGCCGGCGCGGTCAAGAAGCGGATGACGCAAACCCTTCGGGACGTCGCCGGGCTGCCCGGGGTGTCCCAGGTGCACGGCCCCTACGGCCGGGCGGGCGACGGCCCCCACCCGCAGCGGCAGATCAGCAGGGACCGGCACACCGCCTACGCCACCGTCCTCTTCGACCGGCCGACCGATGAACTGCGCGCGGGCCAGGTCAAGAAGGTCGTCGACACCGCACGCGCCGCCGCCGGCCATGGCCTCCAGGTGGAGCTGGGCGGCGCCGGGATCGCGCTGACCGAGGCGCCGCGCGCCCAGCTGCCCGAAGTCATCGGGCTGTGCGTGGCGGCCGTGGTGCTGTTTCTCGCCTTCGGTTCACTCGCCGCGACCTTCCTGCCGATCATCACCGCGCTGGCCGCCGTCGGCACCGCCTCGGCCGCCATCACCCTGCTCGGCCACGCCATGACCGTCGCCGACTTCGCGCCCATGCTGGGCATGCTGATCGGTCTCGGCGTCGGCATCGACTATGCGCTGTTCATCGTCACCCGGCACCGCAAGGGGCTGCGGGCGGGGCTGTCCGTCCAAGAGGCCGCCGAACGGGCCGTATCGGTGTCCGGCCGCGCGGTCGTCTTCGCGGGCGCCACCGTCTGCATCGCGCTGCTGGGCATGCTGATCCTGCGGCTGAGCTTCCTCAACGGCGTCGCCCTCGCCGCCTCGCTCACCGTCGTCCTGACCGTCGCCGCCTCCGTCACCCTGCTGCCCGCGCTGCTCGGGCTGATCGGCATGCGGGCGCTCGGCCGCCGCGAGCGCCGGCGGCTGGCCGACCGCGGCCCGCGGCCCGAACAGCCCACCGGGATCGCCGCCCGCTGGGCCTCCTTCGTCGAGCGGCACCCCAAACTGCTGGGCGTGACCGCCGCCGTCGTCATGATCGTCCTCGCGCTCCCCACCTTCGGGCTCCATCTGGGCACCTCCGACCAGGGCAACAATCCGGCCACCTCGACGACCCGTAAGGCGTACGACCTGCTGGCGGGCGGCGCCAACGGGGGCGAGACCGGGGGCGATTCGCGGAGCGGCTTCGGGCCCGGGTTCAACGGCCCGCTGACGCTGGTCGGCAGCCTGGACGGCCCCAAGGACCGGCTCGCCTTCAACAAGCTGCCGCAGCGGCTGCGGGAGGTGCCCGGGGTCGCCCAGGTCGGCGGGCCGGAATTCGACGGCAGCCGCGGCACCGGCGTGATCACCGTCGTCCCGACCAGTTCCCCCCAGTCCCAGCAGACCTCCGCCCTGGTGCAACGACTGCGCACCGACGTCCTCCCCGGCGCCGCGGAGGGGACGACGATGCGGGTGCACGTCGGGGGAATCACCGCGAGCTACGACGACTTCGCCTCCGTCATCGTCGGCAAGCTGCCGCTCTTCGTCGGCGTCGTCATCGCGCTGGGATCGGTCCTGCTGCTGCTCGCCTTCCGGAGCATCGGCATCCCGGTGAAGGCCGCGCTGATGAACGTCGCCGCGGTCGCCTCGTCCTTCGGGATCGTCGTCGCGATCTTCCAGTGGGGGTGGGGGAGCGAGTCGCTGGGGCTGGGCACCGCCGGGCCGGTCGAGCCGTTCCTGCCGGTCATCATGGTGTCCGTGCTCTTCGGGCTGTCCATGGATTACCAGGTGTTCCTGGTGTCCCGGATGTACGAGGAGTGGCAGCTGACGCACGACAACCGCCGGGCGGTACGGGTCGGCCTCGCCGAGACCAGCCGGGTGATCAACTCCGCGGCGGTCATCATGATCGCGGTGTTCGGGGCGTTCGTCCTCAGCGGCGACCGGATCATCGCGATGTTCGGGATCGGGCTGGCCGCGGCCGTCGCCCTGGACGCCTTCGTGCTCCGTACGCTGCTGGTCCCCGCCCTGATGCACATGCTCGGCGGCGCCAACTGGTGGCTGCCCGCCTGGCTGGACCGCCGGCTCCCCCGGATCAGCATCGAACCGCCACCGCAGACCGACGAGCAGACCCCCTCGCCCGGTCCGCGGGACGGGGAGAATCCGCTGGTGGGGGTCTAGAACACGGACCCGCCCCGAGGCGTTCCGCGGTGCCCCGCCGGCCCCGTGCCGCGGCTCTCATCAGACTCTCATCCGACTCTCATACGCGGCACCTACGGTCGCGCCCATGGGAACGACGACTACGGAAAAGCGCACCGACGACGAGATCGCCTCCGAGGCGGACGCGGCCGGGAAGACCGCCACCGATAACGCCACCGAGGACGCCCGCGAGAACGCCACCGAGACCGTCGAAGAGACCGCCGCCGACAAGAGCGGCGAGCCGGGGGACGCGGTCGCCGCCGAGGCCGACGCCCAGAGCGAGGACGCCGCCCGGACCGCCCCCGGGATCGCCGCCGGCGCCGGTGCCGTGGTGGCCGCGGGGCTCGGCCTCGCCTCCGTCACCGGCACCTGGCTCGGCACCCTGATGGCCGAGCGGCAGACCGTGGTGGGCCAGATCAACCTTCAGGCGCACCGGACCACCGACCAGATCGCCGCCGTCTACGGAACCCCCTGGCACACCACCGCCCTGGTCAACGGCGTCTTCGCACTGCTCGCCGTGATCGTCGCCGCGGTGGTGCTGACCCGGCCGCGCGCCACCTGGGTACGCGCCGTCGCCTGGGGCGGCCTGGCGCTCGGCGTGCTCGGCCTCTTCATCGCGGCGGGCATGTACCTCGACCTCTTCGCGAGCATGCCCAGCATTCCCACGGGCGCCGCACCGGGTGCCTGAGTCCCCCCGCCCGGAGGACGCCGGACTTCCTAAGTCCCCTCCGGGCCAACCCGCCGGTATCTAAGTTCCGTACGCAGGCGCCCCATCGGTTTCTAAGGACCGTACGGGGCGCCCCGCGGCTTTCCCACTCCCGTACGGGCACGAAGATCGGGCACTCTCCCGATGTGGTGGACCCCCCTTGGCGACGAAGCTTGAGCACATCGACAAGCAGGCGGCGCCGCAACGGCACCGCCGGTCACCACCACCTCGGGAGAGACACCGTGTATACCTCCGAACTGGCCCAGCGCGTCCGTTACGAAGAGCTGCGCCGCGAGGCCGACCAGCAGCGTCTGGTGCGGGAAGCGACCGAGGGACGGCGCGCCGCGGCCCGTTCCGGACAGAACGAACCGGAAGGGCGGGTGAGTCGGGGGCGGGGCCGGTGGGCGCGGCTGCGCCGCGCCACCGTCTGACCGCGGACATGCCGGGCGGGGCGGGCCGAGCGAGGAAACACACTGCCGGATTGTCAGACCTCTGTGCGATGCTCAGCAGCGTGCAGACCAGGTCCGTCAGTCCCGTGTTCGTCGGCCGCGCGGCCGAACTCGCCGCGCTGCGCGAGGCGCTCGCCCGTATCGCGGCCTCCGGCGCGCCGCAGGCGATACTCATCGGCGGTGAGGCCGGGGTCGGCAAGACCCGGCTGATCGAGGAGTTCACCGAATCCGCCCGCGGCCAGGGCGCGCTGGTCGCGCTCGGCGGCTGCATCGAAATCGGCTCCGAGGGCCTGCCCTACGCACCGTTCTCCGCGATCCTGCACACCCTCAACTGGCATCTGCGCGACGAGCTCGCCGCCGCCGTCGCCGGCCAGGAGGGCGAGCTCTCCCGCATCCTGCCCGAATTGGGCGAGACGCCGGGAGAGGCGCACGACGAGGAGATCGGCCGGGCCCGCCTCTTCGAGCTGACCGCCCGCCTCCTGGAGCGGCTCGCCGCCCACCGCACTCTCGTCATCGTCATCGAGGACCTCCACTGGGCCGACCGCTCCACCCGCGAACTCCTCGCCTACCTCCTGCGCGCCCTGCACGACGCCAACGTCCTCCTGGTCGCGACCTACCGCTCCGACGACATCCACCGCCGTCACCCGCTGCGCCCCTTCCTCGCCGAGATCGACCGGATGCGCACGGTCCGGCGCGTCGAGCTGGCCCGCTTCAACCGCGAGGAGGTCCGCTCCCAGATCGCCGGGATCCATGGCAGCGAGCCCGAAGAGGACACCGTCGACCGGGTCTTCAAGCGCTCCGAGGGCAACGCCTTCTTCGTCGAGGAGCTGGCCCGCAGCCTCGCCGACGGCTGTCTGCACGGCCTCAGCGACCCGCTGCGCGACCTGCTGCTGGTGCGCGTCGAGGCGCTCCCCGAGAACGCCCAGCGCGTGGTGCGGATCGCCTCCGAGGGCGGCTCCACGGTCGAGTACGAACTCCTCGCCGCCGTCAGCGAGATGTCCGAGGACGGCCTCATCGAGGCGCTGCGGTCCGCCGTCGGCAGCAACACCCTGGTGCCCACCCAGGACGGCACGGGCTACCGCTTCCGGCACGCCCTGGTGCGCGAGGCCGTCGTCGACGACCTGCTGCCCGGCGAGCGCACCCGCCTCAACCGCCGCTACGCCCAGGCCCTGGAAGCCAATCGCTCCCTGGTCCGCGCCGACGCCTGCGCCACCCGCCTGGCCAGCTACTGGTACAAGGCCCATGACGCCGCCAAGGCGCTGCCCGCCGTCCTCGCCGCCTCCGTCCAGGCCCGTCGCCGCCATGCCTACGCCGAGCAGCTGCGGCTGCTGGACCGCGCCCTGGAGCTGTGGGACGACGCGCCCCTGGAGGTCCGCCAGAGCGTGCGCCCGGTCGACTCCTCCGAGGCGTATCCGGCCTGCGGCTGCGGCGACGACGCCCTGCACTTCCTCGATCTGCTCGCCGAGATCGCGGTGGCCGCCCGGCTGTGCGGCGACGTCGAGCGGGCCTTCACCATCACCAAGCGCGCCCTGCGCCTGCTGCGCGGGCAGCGGGACGCCTCCCCGGGCTCTCAGGACGGTTCGAGCGGGGGAGACCCCCATCGCGAGGCATGGTTCCTGCTGCAGCGCTCCCGGCTGGTCCAGAGCACCGGCCGCGGCGACGGCTGGGAGGACCTGGGCAAGGCGCAGGAGCTGATGCGCGGCCTGCCGCCGTCCTCGGTGCACGCCGCGGTGATGGCGAGCGTCGCCGGCTGGCAGATGCTGCACGAGCCGGGGCCGGGCACGTTCGCGTTCGCCGAACAGGCCGTGGAGCTGGCCCGGTCGGTAGGCGACGAAGAGGCCGAGCTCAACTCCCGGGTGACGCTGGCCACCCTGCGGATCGACGCGGGCGAGGTCGAGGACGGCCTCGTCGAATTCCGTACCGTCCTCGGTCTGGCCATGGACCGCAGCTACTTCGCCGTCATCGGCCGCGGCCACATCAACCTCCCCTCCGCGCTGGAGAGCGTCGGCCGCTCCCGTGAGGCGGTCGAGGTGGCCGCCCGGGGCGTCGAACTGACCATCCGCTACGGCCTCAAGGAGACCGCCAGCTGGGTGGCGGGAAATCTCGCCGAATCGCTGCACTCGCTGGGCCGCTGGGAGGAGGCGAGCCGGACCGCCGCCGACGCCGGCCGCTTCTCGCAGAACTCCCGTTCCATGGTGCTGGCCGTCAACCGCCGCATCGAACTCGCCCTGGACACCGGCGATCTCGCCGCCGCCGAACGCGAACTTGCCCTCGCCCAGGAGAGCTACGGCATCCACTACCGCCAGCCCCAGCAGATCATCCCGATGAACCGCCAGGCCCTGCGCATCGCCGCGGCCCAGGGGCGGCTCCTCGATGCCCGCGGCATCCTTCAGCAGGCCCTGGACGACGGTTTCCCGACCGGCACCGCGCGCTATGCCTGGCCGCTGCTGTGGTCGGCCACGGCAGCCGAGTCCGACGCCCGCGGGCTGCCCGCCGCCGAGGCCGGCCGGGCGGCCGTCCTCGCCCGCATCCGGGAGGCCGCCGAGCGGCTGCCCCGCCTCTCCCCGATATGGGAGGCGTACAGCCTGGCGGTCGACGCCGAGCTCCGCCGCGCCGAGGGCCGTGAGGCGCCCGACGCCTGGGCCGCGGCGGTCGGCGCCTTCGAGCCGCTGGAACACCCGCACCCGCTAGCCCGGGCCCGCTACCGCTGGGCCGAATCGCTGCTCAACGGCACCGAGCGGGCGAGCGCCGGCCTGGACGGCCGCACCCCGCGCGAGGTCGCCGTAGGCCTCCTCGCCAAGGCCCACGCCGCGGCCGCCACGATGGGCGCCCGCCCCCTGACCGACGAGGTCGAACTGCTCGCCCAGCGCGCCCGCATACCCCTCCCCGGCCAGACGATGGCCGCCGCGCCGTCCCCGGCAGCCGCCGAGCCCGGGGCGCCTGCCGCCGCCCCCGAATCTCTGGGCCTGACGCCCCGCGAAAGCGACGTCCTGCGCCTGGTCGCCGAAGGCCGCAGCAACCGCCAGATAGCCGACGCCCTGTTCATCTCGCCCAAGACCGCCAGCGTCCATGTCTCCAACATCCTCGCCAAACTGGGCGTCTCCGGCCGCGGCGAGGCGGGCGCGGTGGCCCATCGCCTCCGCCTGTTCGGGGAGCCGACGGCCCGGTGAGGCGGCCGGGTGAGGTCGTCCGATGCGGTCGGCCCGGTGAGACGGTCCGGGGCCGGCGGCGCCGCGCCGAAGCGGCGTAGAGGCTCTCGATGATCGTCAGGCCCGCACGGCAAGCGGACGTCCCGGGCATCCTCGCGCTGGCCGCCCAAGTGGAGCACTGGTTCGGCCCGTTGACCGAAGACCCCGGCTTCCGCGCCGCCATCGACCGGCACCTTTGCCGGTCCACCGCGCTCCTCGCCACGGCGCCGGGACGGCCGCACCCCCTCGGCGGGCTGCTGTTCAGCGCGAAGGAGGACGCGACATACCACGTCCGCTGGCTCGTCGTCGCGGAAGACGCACGCGGCCGGGGCGTCGGCCGCGCCCTGATGGCGGATGCCGTGCGCAGGTTCGTACGGGGCCCGGGGACGATCGAGGTGGTCACCTTCGGGGCCGACCATCCCGGCGCCGTCGTCGGCGGCGCCCGCGCCTTCTACGAGCGTCTCGGCTTCACCCCCGCCGAGCCCGCGGACCCCGGCCCGGAGGGCGGCTCCCGCCAGGTGTTCCGCAGGGCCGTCGCCTGACGCCGCGTATCCGCCGCCCGCCGGGCTGCGACCGCCGGGCCTACGGTGGCGGCCGGTTCAGCCCGCGTCGTCCGCGGGCACGGGCGCGGGCCGCGGACGGGGGACCCTGACGACGACGGCCCCGGACGCGAGGTCTATCGGGCCCTCCCAGGGATCGGCGTCCCCCACGTCATCGACGACGAGCGACATCTTCTGCCGCTCCTCATCGGTGTGCTTACGGCCGGGCGCGAACAGCTCCTCCACGACGTTGAACAACGTGCCCCCTTGTAGGTGTGACCTTCCCCCGCAAGCGGGAGGTGCCCCCGTCCCTGCCCGAGTGTAGGCAGGCGGCGGCAAAAGGGGACCAGTTCGCCCGGAAAAGGGATCAGCTCACCTTCAGGCGGAGAATCCGGTCATCGCCCTTGCGCGGCTTGCCCCGCCCGTCGGTGTTGCTGGTGACCAGCCACAACGAGCCGTCGCCGGCCGAGACGACGGTCCGCAGCCGCCCGTACGTGCCCTTGAGGAAGGCCTGCGGGGCGGCCACCGGCTTCGTACCGTTCAGCGCGATCCGCCACAGCCGCTCGCCGCGCAGCGAGGCCATCCAGATCGAGCCCTTGGCGTACGCGATGCCGCTGGGCGAGGCGTCCTTGGTCTTCCACTCCTCGACCGGGTCGACGAACCCGGAGCCCGCCTTACCGCCCTTGGCCTTGCCCTCCTCCTGAGGCCAGCCGTAGTTCTTGCCCGGCTCGATGAGATTGAGCTCGTCCCAGGTGTCCTGCCCGAACTCCGATGCCCACAGCCGCTTGTCGTCGTCCCAGGCCAGGCCCTGCACATTGCGGTGGCCGTAGTCGTAGACCACCGAATCGGCGCTCGGATTGCCGTGCGCCGGCTGGCCGTCCGGCGTCATCCGCAGGACCTTGCCGCCCAGCGAGGTCTTGTCCTGCGCGAGCCCGGTGTCGCCGGTCTCGCCCGTCCCGGCGTACAGCATCTTGTCCGGCCCGAACGCGATCCGCCCGCCGTTGTGGATCTGGCCCTTGGGGATGCCCCGCAGGATCGTGTCGGGGGCGCCCAGCTGGTCGCCGGGGCGGCGCTTCTCGTCGTAGATCATGCGCGCGATGCGGTTGTCGGACGCGGTGGTGAAGTACGCGTACACCTGGCGATCCACCCCGAACGACGGGGACACCGCGATCCCCAGCAGCCCGCCCTCGCCCCCCGGATCCACACCCGGCACCGAACCCAGCTCCGTGGTCTTCCCGTCGTCCGCCGACACCCGGACGATCTTCCCGGTGTCCCGGGAGGCGACCAGCAGATCCCCGCCCGGCAGCACCGCGACCCCCCAGGGCGACTTCAGCCCGGTGGTCAGCGTGCCGGTCACCTTGACCGAGCCCTTGGCGGGCGGCGCGGTGCTCGACGGAGCGGCGCTCGGAGTGGCCGGCGCGCCGGAGCTCTTGCCCTTGGGGGCGGCGGACTTGCCCCCGGTGGCGGTCGGCGCGCCGCCGCCGGAAGAACACCCCGCCGCCAGAAGCAGCGAAGCGGCGGCCAACACGGCGGTCTGGGAACGGCGTTGCACGGCGGGGATCCTCTCGTCTGCGGGCGGGACAAGGAGACCACATCGTGGCGGGCGGGGCGGGAGGTGGCACGCCCCTCGGCACGCCCTCAGTACCAGGACCCCCGGGCGGGCGGCAGCCGCGCGATCTCCGCCAGATCGTCCCCGCTCAGCACCAGTTCCGCCGCCTTGGCGTTCTGCGCCGCCCAGCGTTCCTTCTTCGTGCCCGGTACGGGAACCACATGGCGGCCCTGAGCCAGCACCCACGCCAGAGCCACCTGGCCGGGCGTCGCGCCGTAGCGGGCGCCGACCCTTCGCAGCCCCGCGACCACCGGCTGGTTCGCCGCCATCATCTCGGCGGTGAAACGGGGGTGGCGGGCCCGGATGTCCTCCGGCTCGAAGCCCTGGCCCGGGGTGAGCGTGCCGGTCAGATAGCCGTTGCCCAGCGGCATCGCCGCCAGGAAGCCGACGCCCCGGGACTCACACCACGGCAGCAGCGCCTCCAGTGCCTCCGGCGACCACACCGACAGTTCGGCCTGGACGCTGCTGACCGGGAACACCTGCTGGATGCGCTCCAGTTGGCGCAGCGTGCCGTCGTGCATCCGCGACGGCGGCCGGCGCCCGGCGCCCGCCCGGCGGTCGCCGCGGGGTGCGCGGGGCGTCCGTACCGCCCGCGCGCCCACCGCGCACAGCCCCAGGGACCGCACCTTCCCCGCCGCCACCAGCTCCGCCATCGCACCCCAGGTCTCCTCGATGGGTACCTCGGGGTCGGCGCGGTGCAGCTGGTAGAGGTCGATGCGGTCGGTCCCCAGGCGGCGCAGCGAGGCGTCACAGGCGCGTTTGACATAGCCGGGGCGCCCGTTGGCGACGATGTGCTGTTCGCCTACCAGCAGCCCGCACTTGGTCGAGACGAAGGCGTCCTCGCGCCGCTCCTTGAGCGCCCGCCCGACGACCAGTTCGTTGGTGAAGGGGCCGTACATATCGGCGGTGTCCAGCAGGCTGCAGCCCCGGTCGAGCGCCGTGTGCACGGCCCGCAGTGAGCCCTCCCCGCTGCGCTGCGAAGCGGTGTACCCCCAGCTCATCGGCATACAGCCCAGTCCGACAGCGCCCACCTCGAGGGCCGCCGCACCGATTGTCCTGCGCTCCACCTGGCCGTGCCTCCGTCCCCTCGCCCCCGATCAAGGGCCGTCACCAAACTAACGTCTGAACCAAACGCCTTTTCGCATAGCCTGCGGGCATGGCAACAGGACACCGCCCCACCGGCGCCCGGGACGTCTGGCTCCCCATCCCGCCCGACGAGATCGACGGCCTTCCCGAGGGGTTCCGCTACCTCCACTGGGACGCCGGCCCCGAGTACCCGGCCGACCCCGCCGAGTGCGTCTTCTACACCGTCCCCTACATGAAGGGCGCGGAGATCTGCCTGCGGCCGCTGCCGCTGATGGGCCGGCTCCGGGCGGTACAGACGCTGACCGCGGGGATCGAGCACATGCTGCCGGGCCTGCCCTCCATGCCGTCCGGCACCGAGCTGTGCAACGCCCGCGGGCTCCACGACGCCAGTACGGCCGAGCTCGCGCTCACGCTGACGCTGGCGGCGCTGCGCGGAATTCCCGGATACGTACGGGCCCAGGACGCGGAGGAATGGGGGGCGGGCTTCACGCCGGCGCTCGCCGACAAGTCCGTCCTCATTGTGGGGTACGGTTCGATCGGCAGTGCCATCGAAGACCGGCTCACGCCTTTTGAGTGCGCGCGGGTCTCGCGCATCGCGCGCACCGCCCGTGAAACTGTGCGCGGTCCCGTGCATCCACTCTCCGCCCTGTCCGCCCTCTTGCCCGACGCGGACGTCGTCATCCTGGCCACTCCGCTCACCGACGAGACCCGTGGCCTGGTCGGACGCGATTTTCTGGCCCGGATGAAGGGCGGCGCACTTTTGGTGAACGTCGCCCGCGGGGCGATCGTCCAGACCGCCGCGCTGCTCCCCGAATTGGCGTCCGGACGGCTGCGCGCCGCACTCGATGTGACCGATCCGGAACCCCTGCCCGCCGGACATCCGCTGTGGCACGCTCCCGGCGTGCTCATCACTCCACACATCGGTGGCCCCAGTTCTGCCTTTCTGCCTCGCGCGAAGCGGCTTCTGCGGGACCAGCTGACGCTTTTCGCCGCCGGGAAGCCGCTGCGGAACGTGGTAGCTACAGCCGGCAGAAACGCTTGCGGGTAGCTCTACGAGGCCGTACGACTGCAAGGGGTGCTCGCCGCCCCGTTGTCAGTCACGCTCCGTAGAGTGACTATGTCCCTGAGTGACGGAACTGGTGTATCGTCCGGATTGGGGACGGCGCCGGGATCTGTGCGGCGCGGTGCGAAGGATCCGGAACTCGAGGGGGGCGACGGGCGATGTACGGCCAATGGGCGAATCGCGAGACGCGCGATCCACGAGCGCCCGAGGGGATAGCGCTGGACCTCAAGGTGCGCCGATCGCGACGTCGTCGCGCACGGGCGAGCGGGAGAGCGCGGTGAGCGCCCCGGGGGCGGTGCTCTCCCGGCCGCCGGCCCCCGCCGGCAGCCCGCCGAGCGTGGTACCGCAAGTCACCCTGGCCGTGGTCTGCGGCGGCTATGCCATCGGTGCGGCCCTGGGCTGGGGTTCGCATGAAGTCGCGCTGTTCATGGGGGACTTCGGGCTCAGTGTCGCCGCCCTGCTGGCGGCCGTCTCCTGCGGACTGTACGCCCACCGGCACCGCGGCAGCCGCTTCCGGCCGGCCTGGATGCTGTTCGCCGCCTCCTCCGGGATGGCCGGCGTCGGCAACGGCGTATGGGGCTGGTACGAAGTCGTCCTGCGGGCCCCGGTGCCCAGCCCCTCCCTCGCCGACTTCTGCTTCCTGCTGTTCGCGCCGCCGGCCATCGTCGGCCTGCTGGTGCTCGCCAAGCGGCCGGTCACCAGGGCCGGTTGGGTCTGCCTCGGCCTGGACGCCTGGCTGATCGCCGGCTCCCTGCTCACCCTCTCCTGGAGCCTCGCGCTCGCCCACACCGCGCATTTCCAGGGCACCAGCGTCGCGCAGAGCGCCCTCTCGCTCGCCTATCCGCTGCTGGACATCGTGCTGGTGAGCATGGTGCTCGCGCTGCACTTCCGGCGCTCCTCGGTGCACCGCTCCGCGGTCAACACCGCCATCGCGGCGCTGGCGCTGACGGTGCTGTGCGACGCCCTGTTCAGCTCGCCGCTGCTGCGCGACCACTACCGGTCCGGCCAGATCCTGGACGCCGGCTGGTTCGCCGGTTCGATACTGCTCGCCTATGCGCCATGGGTCGCGCGCCGTACGGCCGGGGCCGCCGCCGACGACCCCCAGTGCGCCGCCGACGACTTCCAGCGCGCCGCGCGCCGCGCCCAGCCGCCCGGCAGCCGGCCCATCGCCGGCTCCCTCGCCGCCCTGACCCCGTACCTCGCCGCCGCCGTGTGCACCCTGGGCATCCTCACCAACGTCCTGGACGGGCGGCGGATCGACCGTGTGGTGCTCTTCACCGGCTGCACGGTCGTCCTGGCGCTGGTCGTCCGCCAGGGCATCATGCTGCTCGACAACATCACCCTCACCCAGGAGCTGGCCCAGAAGGAGAACCACTTCCGCTCCCTGGTCCAGGGCTCCAGTGACGTCATCATGATCGCCGCCCCGACCGGCGTGCTGCGCTATGTGAGCCCCGCCGCGGCGGGCGTGTACGGCCGCGACGCGGAGGAGCTGGTCGGCTCCGAGCTGGCCTCGCTGATCCACCCCGAGGATCTGGGGCGGGTGGTGCACGAGGTGCGCAGGTTCCTCGCCGCCGCCCCGGAGAAGGAGCCGACCACCCGCATCGAATGCCGCTTCCGGGCCGGCGCGCAGCGCTCCGGCGGCGACGGCTGGCTGAACGTGGAATCCACGGTCAACCGCCATCACGGCGGCCTGATCTTCAACTCCCGCGATGTCACCGAACGCGTCCGGCTGCAGGCCCAGCTCCAGCACAACGCCTCGCACGACGCGCTCACGGACCTGCCCAACCGCGCGCTGTTCACCGAACGCGTCAGCAAGGCCGTCACCGGCCGCCGCGCCAGCGACCACGACACCGCCGTGCTCTACATCGACCTGGACGGCTTCAAACAGGTCAACGACACCATCGGCCATCAGGCGGGCGACGAACTGCTGGTACAGGCCGCCCGCAGGCTCGGCGAATCGGTGCGCTCGGGCGACATAGCGGCGCGGCTGGGCGGCGACGAGTTCGCCGCGCTGATCACGGGCGAGGGCACCCGCGACCGCGCGAAGCGCGAATTCCGCGTCCATGAAATCGCCGACCGGCTGCGCATCAAGCTCTCCGAGCCGTACCGCATCGACGGCCGCGACGTCCGCGTCGCGGCCAGCATCGGCGTCGCCTTCGCCGACCCGGGCATCACCCCGGCCGCCCTGCTGCGCAACGCCGACATGGCGATGTACCGCGCCAAGCAGGCGGGCAAGGGCCGCGTCGAGATGTACGCCCCGCAGATGCAGGCCGAGGTCGTGCAGCGGGCCGAGCTCGCCGGCAAGCTCCGTACGGCGCTGCACGACGGCGAGTTCACGCTGCTGCACCAGCCCGTGGTGGAACTGACCAGCGGCAAGGTCACCGCGATCGCCGCGCACGCCCGCTGGCGCTCCGCCGAGGGCATCTTGTTCACCCCCGCCGAGTTCCTCCGGGTCGGCGACCGCGGCCGGCGCACGGAGGACGGCGAGCGCGCCGCGGAGCTGAGCCGCTGGCAGCTGGCCGCGGCCCTGGAGCAGGCCGCGGCGCGGCACCGCGCGGGCCACACCGCCCCCGTCGCCATCCGGCTCTCGGCCCGCCGACTGCTCGGCGGTGAACGCAACGGGACGCCCCCCAAGACCATCGAGGCGCTGCTCGACCGGCACGGCCTGCCCCCGGGCTCGATCGTCCTGGAATTGGCCGAAAACGACCCCCGTATCCCCTTGGACGAGCTGGAGCGCCGCCTGGTGGCGCTGCGCCGGCTGGGCGTGCGGATCGCGCTGGACGGCTTCGGCAGCGGTTACGCCGCCATGAGCGCGCTGCGCCGGCTGCCCATCGACGTCGTGCGGCTGGACCGCGGACTGGTCGACGGCGTGGTGGAGTCCCCTCGGCTGCACAAGATCACCTCCGGGCTGCTGCGGATCGCCGCCGATCTCGGGATGCAGTCCGTCGCGGACGGCGTCGATCTGCCCGAGCAGGTCCTGGCGCTGCGCTCCATGGGCTGCACCCACGGCATGGGGCTGGCCTTCGCCGGGCCGGTGGACGAACTGCGGCTGCGGCGCGCCCTGAGTCGCGGCAGTTACCCGGTGCCCGAACCCGCGGGAGAGGGCCGCGCGGTGGTGCTCACCGGCAGCGGAGTGCCCGCCCGGCGGGGCGCCGCGACGGGTCCGGATTCGCTCGGGCATCCGCCATTGCGCTCAAATAGTGAGACCTCTGTCCCACCCACTTGACACTCGGTGCACGGCGGGGGGAGGGTCAGTGTCATGCGCACCCGAATTCTCGTACTTGGAAAGCGCGTCGGCTGAAGCCAGGGCCCGATGATGCCCAGCGAACCGCTCCGACGCGCTCCCCTCGCTTGCCACTAGGCACGGGGGGTTTTTTGTTGCACAGCTACCTCACAAATCCCGTCAAAACCCTCAGCTTCGAGAAGAGACGCAGATGACCGAGCAGGCCTCCGGGGCCCACCATCCGCAGCCGCGGGCCCGTAACGCCGGCGGACCGCAGAAGCCCGCCACCGTCGAGCACGTCACGGGCGCGCAGTCCCTCATCCGTTCGCTCGAGGAGGTCGGGGCCGACACCGTGTTCGGCATTCCCGGCGGTGCGATCCTGCCTGCGTACGACCCGATGATGGACTCCTCGAAGGTCCGGCACATCCTGGTGCGCCACGAGCAGGGCGCCGGACACGCTGCCACGGGATACGCCCAGGCCACCGGCAAGGTCGGCGTGTGCATGGCGACCTCGGGGCCGGGTGCCACCAACCTCGTCACCCCGATCGCCGACGCCCACATGGACTCCGTCCCGCTGGTCGCGATCACCGGTCAGGTCGCGTCCAAGGCGATCGGTACGGACGCCTTCCAGGAAGCGGACATCTGCGGCATCACGATGCCGATCACCAAGCACAACTTCCTGGTCACCGACCCGGCCGAGATCCCCCGGACGATCGCCGAGGCGTTCCACATCGCCTCCACCGGCCGCCCCGGCCCGGTCCTCGTCGACATCGCCAAGGACGCCCTCCAGGCGCGGACCACCTTCGTCTGGCCGCCGCACACCGAGCTGCCCGGCTACCGCCCGGTGACCAAGCCGCACGCCAAGCAGATCCGCGAGGCCGCCCGGCTGATCGCCGAGTCCAAGCGCCCGGTGCTCTACGTCGGCGGCGGCGTGCTCAAGGCCGGCGCCACCGCCGAGCTGAAGGTCCTCGCCGAGCTGACCGGCGCGCCCGTCACCACCACCCTGATGGCGCTGGGCGCCTTCCCCGACAGCCACCCCCAGCACGTCGGCATGCCCGGCATGCACGGCGCGGTCACCGCCGTCACCGCGCTGCAGAAGTCGGACCTGCTGATCACCCTCGGCGCCCGCTTCGACGACCGCGTCACCGGCAAGCTCGACTCCTTCGCGCCGTACGCCAAGGTCGTGCACGCGGACATCGACCCGGCCGAGATCGGCAAGAACCGCGCCGCGGACGTGCCGATCGTCGGCGACGCCCGCGAGGTCATCGCCGATCTGATCGTCGCCGTCCAGGCCGAGTACGAGGCCGGCCACAAGGGCGACTACACCGCCTGGTGGAAGGACCTCAACCGCTGGCGCGACACCTACCCGCTGGGCTACGACCAGCCGGAGGACGGCAGCCTCTCCCCGCAGCAGGTCATCGAGCGGATCGGGCAGCTCGCCCCGGCCGACACCATCTACGCCGCGGGCGTCGGCCAGCACCAGATGTGGGCCGCCCACTTCATCAACTACGAGCAGCCCGCCACCTGGCTGAACTCCGGCGGCGCCGGGACCATGGGCTACGCCGTGCCCGCCGCGATGGGCGCCAAGGCCGGCGAGCCGGGCCGTACGGTCTGGGCGATCGACGGCGACGGCTGCTTCCAGATGACCAATCAGGAACTGGTCACCTGCGCGCTGAACAACATCCCGATCAAGGTCGCGATCATCAACAACGGCGCGCTGGGCATGGTCCGCCAGTGGCAGACCCTGTTCTACAACCAGCGCTACTCCAACACCGTGCTGCACAGCGGCCCCGAGTCCGACGGCGTCGCGGCCGAGGGCAAGGCCAGCGGCGGCACCCGCGTCCCGGACTTCGTGAAGCTGTCCGAGGCGATGGGCTGTGTCGCGATGCGCTGCGAGGACCCGGCCGAGCTGGACGCGGTCATCGCCAAGGCCAACGCGATCAACGACCGCCCGGTCGTCGTGGACTTCATCGTCCACGAGGATGCCCAGGTGTGGCCGATGGTCGCCGCCGGCACCTCCAACGACGAGGTCATGGCCGCCCGGGGCGTGCGTCCCGACTTCGGCGACAACGAAGACGACTGAGCCCAGGACGTCACGGACGCACGGAAGAAGAGAGAAGACGAATGTCCAAGCACACGCTCTCCGTCCTGGTGGAGAACACCCCCGGCATCCTGGCCCGGATCGCCGCGCTGTTCTCCCGCCGCGGCTTCAACATCGACTCCCTCGCGGTCGGTGTCACCGAGCACCCCGACATCTCCCGCATCACCATCGTGGTCAGCGTCGAGTCGCTGCCGCTGGAGCAGGTCACCAAGCAGCTCAACAAGCTCGTCAACGTCCTGAAGATCGTCGAGCTGGAGCCGGGCACCGCGGTCCAGCGCGAGCTGGTCCTGGTCAAGGTCCGCGCGGACAACGAGACCCGCTCGCAGATCACCGAGATCGTCCAGCTCTTCCGCGCCAAGACCGTGGACGTCTCCCCGGAGGCCGTCACGATCGAGGCCACCGGGTCCAGTGACAAGCTGGAGGCGATGCTCAAGATGCTGGAGCCGTTCGGCATCAAGGAGCTGGTGCAGTCCGGCACGATCGCCATAGGCCGTGGCGCCCGCTCCATCACGGACCGCTCGCTGCGCGCCCTGGACCGTACGGCCTGACCTCGCTGCGGTTCACCCGGACCGCATGGCGAGACCCCCCAACCTTCCCCACCCCGCCCGACATACTGTGTGGGCAACCAGCTACATCCAAGGAGATACCCCAAGTGGCCGAGCTGTTCTACGACGACGATGCCGACCTGTCCATCATCCAGAACCGCAAGGTCGCGGTCATCGGCTACGGAAGCCAGGGCCACGCCCACGCGCTGTCCCTGCGTGACTCCGGCGTCGACGTGCGGGTCGGTCTGCACGAGGGCTCCAAGTCCAAGGCCAAGGCCGAGGAGCAGGGCCTGCGCGTGGTGACGCCCGCCGAGGCGGCCACCGAGGCCGACGTCATCATGATCCTGGTGCCGGACCCGATCCAGGCCAAGGTCTACGAGGAGTCCATCAAGGACAACCTCAACGACGGCGACGCGCTGTTCTTCGGTCACGGCCTGAACATCCGCTACGGCTTCATCAAGCCCCCGGCCGGCGTCGACGTCGCCCTGGTGGCCCCCAAGGGCCCCGGCCACCTCGTGCGCCGCCAGTACGAGGAAGGCCGCGGCGTGCCGTGCATCGCCGGCGTCGAGCAGGACGCGTCCGGCAACGCCTTCGCGCTGGCCCTCTCCTACGCCAAGGGCATCGGCGGCACCCGCGCCGGCGTCATCAAGACCACCTTCACCGAGGAGACCGAGACCGACCTGTTCGGCGAGCAGGCCGTGCTGTGCGGTGGCGCCTCCGCGCTGGTCAAGGCCGGCTTCGAGACCCTGGTCGAGGCGGGCTACCAGCCCGAGATCGCGTACTTCGAGTGCCTCCACGAGCTCAAGCTGATCGTGGACCTGATGTACGAGGGCGGCCTGGAGAAGATGCGCTGGTCGGTCTCCGAGACCGCCGAGTGGGGCGACTACGTCACCGGTCCCCGCATCATCACCGACGCCACCAAGGCCGAGATGAAGAAGGTCCTCGCCGAGATCCAGGACGGCACCTTCGCCAACACCTGGATCGCGGAGTACAACGCCGGTCTGCCGAAGTACAACGAGTACAAGAAGGCCGACGAGGACCACCTCCTGGAGACCACCGGCAAGAAGCTGCGCAAGCTGATGAGCTGGGTCGACGACAACGAGGCGTAAGCCCATGGGACAGGGGGTCGCGGCGCAGGCCGCGGCCCCCTCGTCCATACCGGTGCGGCCCGTGCGTCCAGGCGGCGGCGCCGCATTGTCCACCGCGTAGAACCCCGCACGGGTGATCCTTCCGTAGTGGCGCAGGCCGCGTGCCCCCGCGCCACTACACTCAAACCCAACAAGCGCGTCAGGCTCACAACGTCGTGCGTCTTCCACGCGGCTTTCCCCCTTCACCGCCTTCGGCCGTCGGGACGGCCGTCCGCGAAGGACTAGTGAGGACTGAAGACCACGTGAGCTCGAAACCCGTCGTACTCATCGCCGAAGAGCTGTCGCCCGCCACCGTCGACGCCCTCGGGCCCGACTTCGAGATCCGGCACTGCAACGGCGCGGACCGCGCCGAGCTGCTGCCCGCCATCGCCGATGTCGACGCCATCCTCGTGCGCAGCGCGACGAAGGTTGACGCCGAGGCCATCGCCGCCGCCAGGAAGCTGAAGGTCGTCGCCCGCGCGGGCGTGGGCCTGGACAACGTCGATGTCTCCGCCGCCACCAAGGCCGGCGTGATGGTCGTCAACGCCCCGACCTCCAACATCGTCACCGCCGCCGAGCTGGCCTGCGGTCTGCTGGTCGCCACCGCGCGCAACATCCCGCAGGCCAACACCGCCCTGAAGAACGGCGAGTGGAAGCGCAGCAAGTACACCGGCGTCGAGCTCAGCGAGAAGACCCTCGGCGTGGTCGGCCTCGGCCGGATCGGCGTCCTGGTCGCCCAGCGGATGTCGGCCTTCGGCATGAAGGTCGTCGCCTACGACCCCTACGTCCAGCCGGCCCGCGCCGCGCAGATGGGCGTCAAGCTCCTCACCCTCGACGAGCTGCTGGAGGTCGCGGACTTCATCACCGTCCACCTCCCCAAGACGCCCGAGACGGTCGGTCTGATCGGCGACGACGCGCTGCACAAGGTCAAGCCGTCGGTCCGGATCGTCAACGCCGCGCGCGGCGGGATCGTGGACGAGGCCGCGCTGGCCACCGCGCTCAAGGAGGGCCGGGTCGCCGGCGCGGGCCTGGACGTGTACGCGACGGAGCCCTGCACCGACTCGCCGCTCTTCGAGTTCGACCAGGTCGTCGCCACTCCGCACCTCGGTGCGTCGACGGGCGAGGCGCAGGAGAAGGCCGGTATCTCGGTCGCCAAGTCGGTGCGCCTGGCGCTCGCCGGTGAGCTGGTGCCGGACGCGGTCAACGTCCAGGGCGGCGTGATCGCCGAGGACGTCAAGCCGGGGCTGCCGCTGGCCGAGCGCCTGGGCCGGATCTTCACCGCGCTGGCCGGCGAGGTCGCCCTCCGCCTCGACGTCGAGGTCTACGGCGAGATCACCCAGCACGATGTCAAGGTGCTCGAACTCTCCGCGCTCAAGGGCGTGTTCGAGGACGTCGTGGATGAGACGGTGTCGTACGTCAACGCCCCGCTGTTCGCGCAGGAGCGCGGCGTCGAGGTGCGGCTGACGACCAGCAGCGAGTCGCCCGAGCACCGCAATGTGGTGACGGTGCGCGGCACGCTCGCGGGCGGCGACGAGGTGTCGATCTCCGGCACGCTCGCCGGCAACAAGAACATCCAGAAGATCGTCGCGGTCGGGGAGCACTCCGTCGACCTGGCGCTCGCCGACCACATGGCGTTCCTGCGCTACAGCGACCGCCCCGGCGTCGTCGGCACCGTCGGCAAGATCCTCGGCGAGGCGGGCATCAACATCGGCAACATGCAGGTTGCGCGGGAGACCGTCGGCGGCGAGGCGCTGGTCGCGCTGACCGTCGACGACACGATTCCGGCCACCGTGCTCGCCGAGATCGAGCAGGAGATCGGCGCCACCTCCGTGCGCGCGGTCAACCTCGGCTGATTCCTCGGTCTTCGCAGCTCACCGGGCCCGGCCCTCGCTTCGGCGGGGGCCGGGCCCGGTTGCGTGAAAGGGCGGCGCCGGGGCCGGGGCGCGCCGTCCGCGCTGTCCGGATGCTTACGCCCTTCACTCGAACGGCGTAGCCAGGGCGTGCCCGGCCCTGCGCGCGGGCGGGGCGTCAGCGGCGTCCCGGCGGCTCCGGGCCCGGTGATTGCCGCTCCTCCCGAGTCGCTGCGCGGGTCCTCGCGGCGCGCAATGGGAAGTGCGCGGGCCCATGGCGGCGCGTGCTGGGAAGGAGAGGAGACGCCATGAACGCACCGCAGGGCGACACCCCTCAGGATCTGACCGGCCTGACCGTGGTCGATACGGAGGGCTCCAAGGTGGGCACCGTCCAGCAGGTCTACCGGGACGACGCCACCAATGCCCCCGAGTGGATCACCGTGCGCACCGGGCTGTTCGGGATGCGGGAGACCTTCGTGCCGCTTGCCGGGGCGCGGCGGGCGGGCGGCGAGCTGCATGTTCCGTACGCCAAGGAGGCGATCAAGAAGGCGCCGCGGATCGACACCGACGGCCATCTCGACCCCTCCGAGGAGGCGGAGCTCTACCGCCACTACGGGACCGGCCGGCCGGGCGACCCCGCTCCCGCACCCGGCCCGGACCCGTCCCGGACGGAGCCCACCGACCGGCCCTGAGCCGCACGGCACGCCCGCCCGACCGGCGGCATACGTCCGTATAAGACGCTCGTCTGGTACGGGCGTATGGCGCGGCGGTAGGCTGCCCGCATGGGACACCGCGAAGATCTTCTGGAAGGCGCCAAACGGTGCCTGCTGGAGAAGGGGTACGCGCGCACCACGGCACGCGACATCGTGGCCGCATCCGGCGCCAACCTCGCCTCCATCGGATACCACTACGGCTCCAAGGACGCGCTGATGCGCCAGGCCGTCATCGCCTCCAGCGAGGAGTGGGGCGCGGGGGTGGGGGAGGTGCCCGGCGACGTCGACAGGACGGCGGAGCCGCTGGAACGGTTCGCCGCCGTCTGGGAGAAGGTCCTGCAACGCATCGGTACGGAGCCGGAGTTCATCGCCTCGCAGGTCGAGGTGCTGGGGCTGCTGCCGCGGGACGAGGGGCTGCGCGAGGCGATCGGCCAGGTGCTTCCGGAGGGCGGCGAGGGGCTCGTCGCGATCTTCGAAGGGGTGCCGGACACCGAGGTCGACGCGGAGTCGGCCCGGGTGGTCGGCTCGTTCTACCAGGCGCTGCTCACCGGCCTCATGGTGCAGTCGCTGGTCCGGCCGGACGCGATGCCGTCCGGCCGCGATCTGGCGGAGGCGCTGCGCAGGGTGACGTCGGGCGAGGTGCTGGGGCCTGGGGGCGAGGGGTAGCGCCGGCGCCGTCAGTCCTTGCGGCCGGTCGCGGCGACGGTGACGCCGAGGCCGATCATCGCGAGCCCACCGGCGCCACCGACCAGGGACAGCCGCCGGGGCGAGCGGGCGAACCAGTTCCGTGCGGTGGCCGCGGCCAGTCCCCACACGGTGTCGGAGACCACCGCGATGACGTTGAAGACCAGCCCGAGCACCAGCATCTGCGCCGCGCTGTCGCCCTGGCCGCGGTCGACGAACTGCGGCAGCACGGCGGCGAAGAACACGATGGTCTTGGGGTTGGCCACGCCGACCGCGAACCCCTCCCACAGCGTGCGCAGGCCGCCCTGCGCCGCCTTGCCGGTGGTGAACGCCGCCTGGAACGAGCGGCGTTGCCGCCATGCCTTGACGCCGAGGTATACGAGGTAGGCGGCGCCGGCCAGTTTCAGCGCCGTGAAGACGACGACGGAGCGTTCCACGACGGCCCCGACCCCCAGGGCCACGGCGACGACGAGCACATAGGCGCCCATGGTGTTGCCCGCGACGGTGGTCAGCGCGGCGCGGCGCCCCTGCGCCAGCGCCCGGCCGACGACGAAGAGCACGCTGGGCCCGGGGATGACGATCAGCAGGAACGACATGGCCGCGAAGGCGAGCAAACGGTCGGCAGACACCATGGCAGCCATGGAAGCACGTGCGGGGCATGCTCCTCAGCCCCTTTTTCCCGCAGGGACCGGGCCGCAGGGGACCCGGCCGTCGGGGGCTCAGAGCCGCGCCGCCTTGAGCGCCATGTGCAGCAGCAGCCGGTCCTGGCCCTCGTCCAGGTCGAGGCCGGTCAGCTTCTTCACCCGGCCCAGGCGGTAGTAGAGCGTCTGACGGTGGATGCCCAGGACCTGGGCGGTGCGGCCGGCCTGGCCCGCGCAGTCCAGGAACGCCTCGGCGGTGCGGGCGAGTTCGGTGTGCGCGGGGGCCAGCAGCGTGTCGACGGACGGGTCCGGGCCGACGGTGGGCAGCGCGGTCAGCAGGCGGTACGCGCCGATCGTGTCCCACTGGGTGACGGGACCCAGTCGCGGCTCGGCGCGGGCCGCGCGGGCCGCGTCCAGAGCCTGCTGCCAGGCGGCCGGGAGATCGGCCAACTCCGTTGTCCCGGTGCCGATTCCGGCGGCCCGCGGCCGGGGCGCCGCGGTGCGGCCGGCGGCCCCGCTGCCCTTGCCGGCCGGTGCGGCGCCCGCGCGCGGCGAGCGCAGCAGCTGCTCGGCCACCGTATGGGCCGGGGCGAGCGAGCCGGGCGAGCGCAGGCGTACCAGGGCGGCCAGTGCGGGGACGGGGGATACGGGGTGCGGGCGGGTGGGGGATACAGGGTGCGGGCGGGTGGGGGATACGGGGTGCGGGCGGGTGGGGGACAGGGGGTGGTGAGGGCGGCCGGTGCCGCCGTTCTTGCCGGCGGGGTCGGGGGCGTGGCCGGCCGGGGCCTGGCCGGTCCTCGGTGTCTCGGCGGTGGCCGGCAGACCGGTGCCCGCGGGCAGTGCGCAGGCCGCGAGTAGCCCCGGCAGGCTGGGCATCGGCGCGGCGCCGGCGTCCGTGGTGTCCCAGGGCAGCACCGCCACCAGGGTGAGCGGCGACCCCGGCGGGAAGCGGAGGGTGTCCCGCAGCGCCTCGCGCAGCGCCGCCTCGGCGGCCCCTGGCGCGCCGGGCCCGGAGGTCAGCAACTCCCTCAGCAGGTCGGACAGTTCGGACCCGGCGCGGGCCTCGTCCGCCAGCAGGGCGCCGATCCGGGCAGCGGTCTCCATCGCCTGCGCGATCCGCGGGTCCGGGGGCGCGCCGCGGCCGCCGAGCTCCAGATCGGTCAGATGCCCGTCGTCCAGCAGCCAGACATAGCCGTGCACGATGCCGCCATGGCGTACCGGCAGACAGATCCGGCCGCGGAAGACCCCGGCCGCCGGGTCCGGCGGAATGCGCAGCGCGGTGGTCGCCCGCGCGATGCCGAACGCCTCGAACCAGGCCCGTACGGCCGCCGACGACCGGCGCTGGAGGATCGAACGGGTCCGTACCGGGTCCATGACCTCATCGTCGTCCCCCTCGTGCGCCCCGAACGCGATCAGCCCGAAATCCCGGTCCTCCAGCGTCGCCGGCGCGCCGAGCGCCGCCGAGATCTCGTCCACGAGCTGCTGGTAGTCGCCCCGCATCCGCCGTCTGGCCCCTTTCCCGTCCGTGCCCCGTGCCGTCTTCGTGCGCCCCGTGTCAGCACCATTCTCATACATCTGTCTGAGATCCTGACCACGAAGGCGTGACAGCTGTCGATGGCCGGAAGATGGCGAGATCCTTAAGTTTCAGGTGGCTCGTCTTGCCGCTGCGCCGCCGATACGGCGGACGCGTGGAGGCGGCGCAGCAGTTGTCATCCTGAACCGTGGAGGTGCCCCATGCTGGGTCCCGTGCTTCTCGCCGCAGCGCGCAGCGACAGCATCCGCCGCATCGTCGCGGCCGCTCCGGTCACCCGCCCTGTGGTGGACCGCTTCATCGCAGGCGAGCGGCTGGCCGAGTCCATGACGGTCGTACGGTCGCTGGCCGCGCGCGGTCTGGAGGTCACCCTGGACTTCCTGGGCGAGGACATCACCGATCCGGCCGAGGCGCTGCGCACCCGCGACGCCTACCTCCAGCTGGCCGGGGCGCTCAAGGAGCAGGGGCTCGGCACCAAGGCCGAGATGTCCGTCAAGCTCTCCGCTTTCGGCCAGGCGCTGCCCGGTGGCCACGAGCTGGCGCTGAAGAACGTCACGCCGGTGGTCGAGGCCGCCGCCGAGGCCGGGACGACGGTGACCCTCGACATGGAGGACCACACCACCGTCGACTCCACCCTCGCCATCCTCGCCGAGCTGCGCGAGCGCTTCCCCCAGACGGGTGCGGTGGTGCAGTCGTACCTCTTCCGTACCGAGGACGACTGCCACGCCCTGGCCGGGGAAGGCTCCCGGGTGCGGCTGGTCAAGGGCGCGTACAAGGAGCCCGCGACCGTCGCCTTCCAGGACAAACGAGAGGTCGACAAGGCGTATGTCCGCTGTCTGAAGATCCTGATGGCCGGGCAGGGCTACCCCATGATCGGGTCGCACGACCCGCGGATGGTCGCCATCGGCCAGGAGCTGGCGCACCGCAACGGCCGTAAGCCCGGTGACTTCGAATTCCAGATGCTCTACGGCATCCGCGAGGCCGAGCAGCAGCGGCTGGTCGCCGAGGGCCACCGGATGCGGGTCTACATCCCCTACGGCACCGACTGGTACGGCTACTTCATGCGCCGTCTGGCCGAGCGCCCCGCGAACCTCGGGTTCTTCCTGCGGTCGCTCGCCACGCGGGGCTGACCGCCCCGTAACGGCGGATTCGGGTGGATGCTGGAATCCCGGGCCGCACCGCCGGCCCGCGCACCCACCGTTACGCCACGCAGGGCCCGCACCTCACGCAGGTCCCGCACCTCACGCAAGACCCCGACGTCACGCAAGACCTCGTACGTCGCGCAAGACCCCGTACACCCGCAGGACCCCGTACACCCTGTACTCACCGTACGCATACCGACGATCGCTACCGCGAACGACAGCGAAGGAGACACGGCCGCCATGGACGCTGTGACCCAGGTCCCCGTGCCGGTTAACGAGCCGGTTCACACCTACGCCCCCGGCAGCGCGGAGCGCAGCCGCCTGGAAGCCAAGCTCAAGGAGCTGGCCGACAACCCGATCGAACTGCCGATGTCCATCGGCGGCGAGCGGCGGATGGGTGGCGGCGAGCGCTTCGACGTCGTACAGCCCCACAACCACGCCGCCCGGCTCGGTACCTACGCCAACGCCACGGTCCAGGACGCCCAGGACGCGGTGGACGCCGCGCTGGCCGCCGCCCCCGCCTGGCGCGCGATGTCCTTCGACGACCGCGCCGCGATCATCCTCCGGGCCGCCGAGCTGCTCTCCGGCCCCTGGCGCGAGACGCTGGCCGCCGCCACCATGCTCGGCCAGTCCAAGACCGCCCAGCAGGCCGAGATCGACACCCCCTGCGAGCTGATCGACTTCTGGCGCTTCAACGTGCACTTCGCGCGCCAGATCCTCGCCGAGCAGCCCCCCGCGAACTCCCCCGGCGTCTGGAACCGCTCCGACCACCGCCCCCTCGAGGGCTTCGTCTACGCGATCACGCCCTTCAACTTCACCGCGATCGCCGGCAACCTCCCGACCGCCCCCGCCCTCATGGGCAACGTCGTCGTCTGGAAGCCGTCCCCGACCCAGACCTACGCCGCCGTGCTGCTGATGCAGCTGCTGGAGGAGGCCGGGCTGCCCAAGGGCGTCATCAACCTCGTCACCGGTGACGGCAAGGACCTCTCCGAGGTGGCCCTGACCCACCCCGACCTGGCGGGCATCCACTTCACCGGTTCGACCAAGACCTTCCAGTACCTGTGGAAGACGGTCGGCACCAACATCGAGAACTACAAGACCTACCCGCGCCTCGTCGGCGAGACCGGCGGCAAGGACTTCATCGTCGCCCACCCGACCGCCGACCGCGCGGTCCTCAAGACCGCCATGACCCGCGGCGCCTTCGAGTTCCAGGGCCAGAAGTGTTCCGCCGCCTCCCGCGCCTACGTCCCGGCCTCCCTGTGGAACGCCGGTCTCAAGGAGGAGTTCGCCGCCGAGGTCGAGTCCCTCACCATGGGTGACGTCCGCGACCTGGCCAACTTCATGGGCGCCGTCATCGACGACCGCTCCTTCGCCAAGAACAAGGCCGCCATCGACCGCGCCAAGGCCGACCCGACCATCGAGGTCGTGGCCGGCGGTTCGTACGACGACAGCGAGGGCTACTTCGTCCGCCCGACGGTCCTGGTCTCCACCGACCCGGAGAACGAGATCTTCAAGGACGAGTACTTCGGCCCGATCCTGGGTGTGTACGTCTACGACGACGCCGACTACGACGCGATGCTCGAGCAGATGGAGTCCGCCTCGGCCTACGGCCTGACCGGCTGCGTCATCGCCCAGGACCGCGCCGCGGCCGCCGCCACCTGCGAAAAGCTCCGCTTCGCGGCCGGCAACTTCTACATCAACGACAAGCCCACCGGCGCCGTCGTCGGCCAGCAGCCCTTCGGCGGCGGCCGCGCCTCCGGCACCAACGACAAGGCGGGCGCCAAGCAGAACCTGATGCGGTGGACGTCCACCCGCTCCATCAAGGAGACGCTGGTACCGCCGACGGACTACCGGTACCCGCACATGGGCTGATGCCCGTCCGTTCGTGACGGTGGCCCGGCACCCGTGGGGGGTGCCGGGCCACCGGCGTCCGGGTCAGCGCGCGGTGCGGGGCGGGCCGGTGATGGACCCGCCGATGGTGAAGCCCTTGGCGGGGCCTTCGGGAACTGTCACATCGCTACCGAAGCGCACGCGGTTCTCGACGGCGTAGATCGCTTCGTCGGGGCAGGGGGCGGTCAGCACGCTGACGGTGCCCTGGTGGTCGTAGTCGTCGATGAGCACGTAGACAGGGATGCCGGCACGCGCATAGGCGCGACGCTTGCGGACGCGGTCGCGTTCCATGTTCTCGCGGCCGGGGGAGACCACCTCGGCGATCAGCTCCACGGCGGCGGCCTTGATGCCGAGGCCGTCGTCGGTCACCCCCGCCGGGCCGTCCTCCAGGGCGATGACGCCATCGGGAAACCAGACCCTGCGGCCGTGGATGACGTTCATGCAGCCGTAGGCGGCATAGCCGCCGCCGTCCAGGAAAGCGTCCATGGCGTTGCGCATACGGTTGGCGGCCTTCGCGTGCACATAGTGACCCACACGCCAGACGTCGATGCGGCCGGATCCCTCACCGGTCTCAATGATCTCGGCGCGGCATCCCTCGGGGAGTTCCATGGCTGTCCACGCTTGCCACAGGGCCTCGTTCAGACGACGGTCGAGCATGGCCTCGGCGATGGTGGTCATGTCGTCACGTTAGGGCCGTGCCGCACGGGCCTGCCTGCGCTGCGGTGGCGCTCCACCGGTTCGTACGACCATCAGCTCCACCCGTTGACGATCACCCCCAGCCCCACCGCGAACCCGCTCCCCAGCAGCCCGAGGTACACCGGATACCTGCGCCGCCACGGACGGGCCGCCGCGCCCAGGGCGGCGAACGCGAGGCCGATCGTCAGGGTGCGGCTGCCGCGGGCCTCGGCGGAGGCCAGGAGCCAGTCGGGGGCGGGGATGTGGGCGCGGCCCGCTCCGGCGGCGTAGACCTTGTACGGGATGCCGTCCCATGGCTGGTGGCGGACGGCCGAGGCGCCCTCGTCCGCGAGCTGGCGGGTGACCTCGGCGCGCATCCGGTCCGTCGTGAGCGGGGCGGGCAAGTGGGCGCCGGAGGCGGCGAGTTGGAGGGCGAGCAGGCCGCCCGCGAGGCTGCCGGCCAGGGCGGCGAGGGACAGGCGCAGCCCGGCGCGGGGCGCGGCCACGCAGGCGAGGGCCAGGAAGAGTTCCGGCATCAGCGGCCAGCTCAGCGCCTCGGCGAAGGCCCAGGCGAAGGCGAGCGGCAGGCCCCACCGGGAGGCGACGAGGGAGGCGGTGCGGCGGCGGATCCGGGAATCGGGGAGGGCGGAGGCCGCCGCGCCGGCCGTCAGGGAACGGACGGCGTCGCGGGCCGTGGCGGGGGCGACCGGGCCGTACAGGGGCGCGCCGATGTGGACGCGGACGAGGGTGCGGCGGAGCCTGCCGTGCTTGGGGAGCAGGCGGTCGGTGCCCGCGAGGCCCACCGGGACGACGGGGACGCCGGCCCGCTCGGCCAGGAGCAGGGCGCCGCGGCGGAAGTCACCGACCTCGCCGTCGCGGCCGCGGGTGCCCTCGGGGAAGAGGACCACGGCGCGGCCGGCCCGCAGCGCGTCGGCCATGCCCAGCAGGTCGTCGAGGCCGCCTCCGGTGCGCCGTACGGGGAAGCCCGCGGCGAGGCGGCGGCAGACGCGGCGGCGCCAGGCGGTGGCGAACCAGTAGTCGGCGGCCGCACCGATCAGCGGGGCGTGCCGGGCGTCGAGGGCGGCGAGCAGGGCCGCGGTGTCGGCGTGGGAGGAGTGGTTGGCGACGACCACGCAGCCGCCGCGGGGGAGTTGGCCCCGGCGGGCGATGCCGCCGGTGAGGGTGAGGACGAGGCACCAGAGCGCGCGGCGCAGCCAGGCGGCCGTGGTGGACGGGAGCTGCACCCGGGGCAGTTGCGGGACGGGAGCGAGCCGGAGGGGGGCGGGTCGGCCGCCTCCCAGGAGGTGGCGGCGCAGCGGCCGGCGGGGGCGGAGGGGGCGCCGGATGCGGCGGGCGCGCAGCGGATGGCGGCGGGCGTGCGGGGCCGACGGGCGTCGGCGGCCGACGCGGCGCCGCCGGCCCGCAACGGAGTCCGCGGGGCGCAGCCGGGCGCCGCCACGGGCGGCGGCCCGCGCCGCGGTGCGGCAGGCGCGGCCGGTCTTCGGCTCACGGTCGGTTCTCACAGCGTCACCACCATCGCCAGCGGCACCGCCACCAGCAGCGAGTCGATACGGTCCAGCAGCCCGCCGAAGCCCGGCAGCCAGCTCCCGGCGTCCTTCACCCCGGCCTCCCGCTTGACCATGGATTCGAGCAGGTCGCCCAGGACGCAGCCGGTCAGCACCGCGGCCCACAGCCAGGGCGTGAACGCCCCGACGGCCGCCAGCGCACCGGCCGTCGCCACCGCCGCGCCGAGCACCCCGGCCCAGGTCTTGTGGGGGGAGAGCGGCGACAGCGGGCGGGCCAGCGCGCCGCGCCGCCCCAGGGCCGTACCGCCGCACCAGGCGCCCACATCGCCGAGCGCGACCGCGACGCCCACCGCGACGGCGGTGCCGCCGAGCAGCACGAGGCCGGTGAGGGCGACCGGGATCCAGAGCAGACCGAAGAGGGCGCGCGCGGCGCGGGCCGCGCCCGCAGTGTGATCGCCGGTCAGCAGCGCGGGCAGCGTGGCGGCGAGCAGCAGCACCGTCATCAGCCGGGCATCGAGCCACTGCGGGCGCAGCCAGGCGAGCAGCGGCAGCGCGACGGCCGCGGCGGCGAGCACATGGCGCTCGGCGCCGGCCGTGCCGCCGGGAGCCATCCGTACGTACTCGCCGGCGGCTATCAGGCCGAGGCCCGCCGCCAGGACCGCCGCGCCCGCCTCGCCGAAGAACAGCGAGCCCAGGAAGACCGGGGCGGCCAGCGCCCAGGTGCGCCAGCGGCGGCGCAGCTCGCGGCGCATCCGTACCCGGGCGGGCAGCGCTGCGACGGCCACGCCGCCCAGTCCCAGGACCCCGCCGACCACCGGCGCGACCCGCCCGACGGCCTCGCCGCCGGTCAGCAGGAGGCCCCCGGCGCCGCCGGGTCCCACGAGCGCGCTCACCGGGCCACCTCGGCCCGGGTGTCGTCCAACTCCCGCCACAGCCACGCCAGTCGGAGCAGCGCCGTCAGGGCCGAGCCGGCCGCCAGGACGACCAGGACCGGCACCGCCCAGCCCGTCGCGGCGGCCACCGCCGCGAGCAGACAGCGCTCCGTTTTGCCGACCGGGCCGCCGTTACGGCGTGGCGCCCCGGCCGCGGCGCCCGCCAGCGCCACCCAGGAGGGCAGCGTCGCGGCCAGCGCGGCGACGGCCACCAGCCACAGCGGGGCGAGCGCCAGGAAGCCGGCGATGACCAGGAGGTCGGCGGCGCGGTCACCGAGTTCGTTGAGGACGGAGCCGCGCCGGGTGCAGCGGCCGGTGTCGCGGGCCAGCGCGCCGTCGAGGTTGGCGAAGGCCAGCCGGGCGGCCAGCAGGGCCGTGACGGGGAGGGCGGCGAGCGGGGCCGGCAGCCAGGCGAGGGCCGCGCCGGCGCCCGCCGCGGCGAGGACGCCGGCGGCGGTGAGCGCGTCGGGCGAGACCTCCCGGCGGGCCAGCGCGCCGCGGATGCCGCCGAGCCGGGCCGCGTACCAGGGCTTGAGTGCGTACAGGCCGTTCATGGGGCCACTCTCGCCGTGCAACCGTCGGCCGCGGGACGGTGTTCGTACTCATGTGCGGTACTCAAACGGCGTAAACGGCGGGTGAGTACCCCTCACCGCAAGGCCACGCAGTGGCATCCGTCTCAGATAGTAGGAAGCCAAAGTAATTGTGCAGACATCACGGCCGAGCTGTCCTAGCTTTGTAGAAGCCGAACGTATCGCTCCATCGAGCGAGGCGGATGCGGCCCGGCGCGCCGGTGCAGGTGACCCCTGCCGCGCCGCGGCCCCCGCCCCTTCCGGCCGTGTCTGCATCGACGCACCCCTCAAGCTCTCGGGGCTTTGGCATTGGAGACGTGAATCATGGCCGAGACCGCCGTCCGCAGGACCCGTCACTCCGCCCGTACGACCAACGAAGCCGACCGCCGGGCCGCCGCGGCCGCCCTCCAGCGGGCGCTCGACCGCCGCGACAACGGCGGCGCCACGGGGCACTGATGCCCCACGGGGCAGCGATGCCCCGAGCGCGCCCCCCACGGCGCGCCCAGGGCACGGTCGCTGCCCGCGGCGCTGCCTAGCGCGTCACCTCGAAGTGGTCCACGCGCTCGCCCGACTCGGCGAGCGCGGTGACCTTCATCCGGGGGCGGTGCCCCGGCTCGACCTCGACCGCGAGGAACGAGAAGCCGGTGTAGCGCACCCGCGACCACTCCACGGTGTCCACGGCCTTGGCGCGGTCCTTGGTCCAGTGGTACGTCTTCACCTCGTCGAGGTCCTTGACGTGGCCCTCGTAGCTGTCCGGCACGGGGAAGTCGTACAGCGCCTTGCCCGCGCCGCCCGCGGTGACGTAGACGATGCCCTCGCGCGAGGAGTCCACCCGCTCGCCGATCGGCAGCTTCTTGCTGACCCGGCCGCCCTTGATGGCGTCGGTGCGCTCATAGACGTGGTTGTGGCCGTTGACGACCAGATCCACCTGGTGCTTCTCGAAGAGCGGCAGCCAGGCGTCGCGCACCCCGCCGTCCGAAGCGTGCGAGTTGGTGGTGGAGAAGGCGCAGTGGTGGAAGAAGACGACGATGAAGTCGATCCCGTCCATGGCGCGCAGCTCGCCCAGGCGACGGTCCAGCCAGCGGGTCTGCTTGCCGCCGGTGTAGCCCTGGTTGGCCGGGATCTCGTACGAGACGTCATTGGCGTCGAGGGCGACGACGCCGACGTTGGAATAGGTGAAGGAGTAGACGCCGGGCGCGTTCTCGGCGTCCGGGCCGGTGCCGGGCAGCGTCCAGCGGGCGTTCTGGCCGCCGTAGCCATTGGGGGAGTACCAGGCCTCCATGTCGTGGTTGCCGGTCGTCACCATCCACGGCACGCTCTTGGCCACGGACTCGGTCTGGGCCAGGAACTGGTCCCAGACGCGCGCGTCATAGGTGTCGTGCTCGGAGCCCTGGCCGTCCGGGTCGGCGTAGCAGATGTCGCCGGCGTGCAGGTGGAAGGACGGGTCCTGCCCCAGGATCAGCTGGTCGTTGGCGAGCGCGTGGTAGCTGACGCCCTGGTCGCCGAAGGCGGTGAAGACGAACTTCTGGGCGCGGGCCGGAGCGGTGCGGAAGGTGCCGACGGTGCCGAAGTGCCGCGGGTCGGCCGGGTCGAAGCCGTCGTGGCCGACACCGTAGTAGTACGTCGTGCCCGGCCGCAGCCCGTCGAGCGCCGCGTGCAGGTAGTACTGGTCGACGGCCGGCAGCTTCGAGGAGAGCGAGGGGGTGTGCAGATCGCGCACCTCGGCCTCGATCTTGCGCCCCAGGTCCCACGGCTTGAGTCCCACCCGCAGATACGGCCGCTTGACCGCGAACGGCACCTGCCAGGCCACCCGCATCTGGGTCTTGGGGTCGGCGCCGAAAGCCAGGTGGCGGCCGAAGGGGGCGACCAGCGAACCGTCGACGACGGCGGTGGCGCCCGATGTCAGCAGGCTGGGGGAGACGGCCTGGGCCGAACCGGACAGCAGACCGGAGGCCGCGATCGCGCCCGCGCCGGCGGCCGAGGTCCGCAGCAGACCGCGCCGGGTCAGCTTCGTACGGAGGTATTCATGCTGCTCGGGCATGCTCATCCGGGCCGCGAGCCGCTCCGGTATACCGACGCGGGGGAGGTGCGAGGGCTGGGGGCCGGCCCCCGGGGAAGGTGCAGTCATGCCGTTGAATTTCGCAGCGCCCGTCGACCAGAGTGGGGCGTGGGGATGAACGGCAGCTGACCGGCTTCCCATGTGTCCGTATGACGGACGTTACGTGTCAAACAATGGGACGGAGAGTAGGGTCCAGGCATGTCTCGCAGCATTCGCCTCGCAGTGATCCCCGGTGACGGTATCGGCCAGGAAGTTGTGGCCCAGGGCCTGAAGGTCCTGACCTCGGTACTCCCGCAGGACGTCAAGCTGGAAACCAAGGAGTACGACCTCGGGGCCAAGCGCTGGCACGAGACCGGCGACACGCTCCCGGACGCGGAGCTGGAGTCGCTCAAGCAGCACGACGCGATCCTGCTCGGCGCGATCGGCGACCCGTCGGTGCCCTCCGGCGTGCTCGAGCGCGGTCTGCTGCTCAAGCTCCGCTTCGCCTTCGACCACTACGTCAACCTGCGTCCCTCGAAGCTGTTCCCGAACACCGCGACGCCGCTCGCCGGACGCCCCGAGATCGACTTCGTCGTGGTCCGCGAGGGCACCGAGGGCCCGTACACCGGCAACGGCGGCTCCCTGCGCACCGGCACCCCCGCCGAGGTCGCCACCGAGGTCAGCCTCAACACCGCCTACGGCGTGGAGCGCGTGGTCCGGGACGCCTACGAGCGCGCCAACGCCCGCCCCCGCAAGAAGCTGACGCTCGTTCACAAGAACAACGTCCTGGTCTACGCCGGCCACATGTGGAAGAACATCTTCGACCGCGTCGGCAAGGAATACCCCGAGGTCACCACCGACTATCTGCACGTCGACGCGGCGACGATCTTCTTCGTCACCCAGCCCGAGCGGTTCGACGTGATCGTCACCGACAACCTCTTCGGCGACATCCTCACCGACCTCGCCGCGGCCGTCACCGGCGGCATCGGCCTGGCCGCCTCCGGGAACATCAACCCGACCGGCGAGTTCCCCTCGATGTTCGAGCCGGTGCACGGCTCCGCGCCGGACATCGCGGGCACGGGCAAGGCCGACCCGACGGCGACGATCCTCTCCGTCTCCCTGCTGCTGCGCCACCTCGGCTACGAGAGCGAGGCCGCCCGCATCGAGGAGACCGTCGCGGCCGACCTGGAGGCCCGGGACGGCACCGCCCGCAGCACGGACGAGATCGGCGACGCCCTCGCCGCGCGAGTAGCGGGCTGAGGCCCTCAGCAGCGCAATCAGGCAGTACGGACAGCGCCGGGCCCCACGGGGTTCCGGCGCTGTCCGCATTCCGGTCGCCGTCCCGCCCTGTGCTACCGCCGGGTTGGATGCGACCATCGGACCCGGAGACCGCGCACACGTGCACGGCGGCGGACACCCCCGAGCGATAATCGGACGCGGGGCCGCCGTCCGCGAGGAAACTCGGACGTCCCAGTAACGACCGGTACGTCAAGAGAACCGCCGTACGCAGCCGCCACCAACCGCACCGGTGCGGAACACGCAGTGAAGGACACGCATTCATGACGACGCCCACGATCGAGCTCAAGCCCTCCGCGCACCCGCTGCCCCAGGCGGAGCGGGAGAAGATCCTGGCCGCCCCCGGCTTCGGCCGCCACTTCACCGACCACATGGTGACGATCAAGTGGACCGAGGGCCGCGGCTGGCACGACGGCCAGCTCGTGCCGTACGGCCCGCTCGCCCTCGACCCGGCGACCAACGTCCTGCACTACGCGCAGGAGATCTTCGAGGGCCTCAAGGCCTACCGCCAGCCCGACGGCTCCGTCGCCACCTTCCGCCCCGACGCCAACGCCCGGCGCTTCCAGGCCTCCGCCCGTCGGCTGGCCATGCCGGAGCTGCCCGTCGAGACCTTCATCGAGGCCTGCGACCTGCTCGTCCAGCAGGACAAGGACTGGGTGCCCGCGCACGGCGGCGAGGAGTCGCTCTACCTCCGCCCGTTCATGATCGCGACCGAGGTCGGCCTGGGTGTGAAGCCCGCCAACGAGTACCTCTTCGTCGTCATCGCCTCGCCCGCCGGCGCGTACTTCGCCGGTGGCGTCAAGCCGGTCTCCATCTGGCTGTCCGAGGACCGGGTGCGCGCCGTCCCCGGCGGCATGGGCGACGCCAAGACCGGCGGCAACTACGCCGCGTCGCTGCTCGCCCAGGCCGAGGCCGCGGCGCACGGCTGCGACCAGGTCGCCTACCTCGACGCCGTGGAGCACAAGTGGGTCGAGGAGCTCGGCGGCATGAACCTCTACTTCGTCTACGAAGATGCCGCCGACGGCGTCAAGATCGTCACCCCGACGCTCACCGGCTCCCTCCTCGCCGGAGTCACCCGTGACTCCCTGCTGTCCGTCGCCCGCGACCTGGGCTACGCGTCACAGGAGGCGCGGGTCTCCATCGACCAGTGGCGGGCCGACACGGAGAACGGCACGCTCACCGAGGTCTTCGCCTGCGGCACCGCCGCCGTGATCACCCCGGTCGGCACGGTCAAGAGCGCGGGCGGCGAGTGGACCCAGTCCGGCGGCGAGCCCGGCAAGGTCACCCTGAAGCTGCGCGAGACGCTCCTGGACATCCAGCGGGGCATCGCCGGGGACGAGCACGGCTGGATGCACCCCCTCGGCTGAGCCGCGCCCGCCCGCACGACTGAGGCCGCCCCCGACGCGATGTCGGGGGCGGCCTCAGTCGTGCGGGCGTCGGCTCAGCCGGCCGCGGGTGCCTTCACGGGTGCCTCGGCGGCGGCCGCCGCGGCCGCGGCGGCGGGGCGGAGCGCCGGGACCGGGCGCGGCTGCCGGGCGACGAGAGCCAGGTAGGCCACGGCGGCCACGGCCGCGGCGAGCAGGAAGCTGCAGTCGATACCGCCCGTGTAGGCCAGGATCGGGCCGTTGTAGAAGGGCACGTCCACGGCCATCAGACCGACCGCGGAGCCGATCGCCCAGGCGATGGTGGCCTGGACGTTCCAGCCCGCCCGGAACCAGTACACGCCGCCGACCGTGCCGCGGTTGTAGACCTGGAGCGAATCCGGGTCGTAGGTGCCGCGGCAGCGCACGAAGCCGATCACGGTGATGACCGCCCACGGGGTGCCGATGGCGGTCATCAGGAGGACGAAGGACGTCATCGCGTCCTGCGCCTCCCACAGGAAGTGACCGGCGAAGACCAGCAGCGTCGAGACCGCGGCGACGACGGAGGTGGCCTGGGTGCGGGAGGCGCGCGGCAGGATGGCGTCCAGGTCCAGACCCATGCTGTAGAGCATCAGACCGGAGTTGCCGACCGACCCGGCCGAGGCGTTGACCAGCAGCAGCGCGAGGTACCAGAACGGCGCTCCGGCCACCAGCGGGCCCGCGTAGTCGTCGCCCGCGCCGACCGCGAGGGCGCTGAACGTACCGAAGAGCTGCGGCACCAGCAGGCCGAGCACCAGGCCGAGGTAGGTGGCCCCGAAGACCTTCTTCGAGCTGTGGCGGCGCGGGGAGATGTAGCGGCTGTAGTCGCCGAGCAGCGTGATGAAGGCGATCGGGCCGCTGAGACCGGCGGAGACGGCGGACAGCAGCCAGGTCTGCCAGTAGCCGCCGAGCGCGTACGGGACGCCGTGCACGGCGGCGGTGGTGAAGTGCGGCAGATACGCGATCACGCCGACCGCGAGCAGGACCGTCAGACCGATGGTGAGCACCTTGCTCAGCCGCAGCAGCACCTTGTAGCCGTAGATCGCGCCCACGGCGGTGGCGCCGGCCAGCAGCGCGTAGACGATGGCGTACGTGGCTCCGCCGGTCGGCAGGCCGATGAGGCGGTGCAGCGCGCCGACCATCGCGTCGCCGCCGACCCACAGGGTCAGCGCGGTGTAGCCGAGCGAGAGCAGCAGACCGATGACCGAGCCGATGAGCCGGCCGCGGACGCCGAAGAAGGCGCCGCTGCTGGTGGACAGGTTCGTCGCGCTGCGCAGCGAGACGAGCGCGAGCGGTGCGGTCAGGACGGCACCGACGAGGGTGCCGGCCGCGAGGGAACTGATCGAACCCCAGAAGTCGAGCCCGAAGGAGACCGGGAGCCAGCCGAAGATCACCACGCCGAGGGCGAGGTTCGAGCCGAGCAGGATGGAAATGAGGTCTCGAGGTCCGCTGGTGCGTTCCTCGTCCGGGATCGTGTCGACTCCGCGTTGTTCGATCGGCATGAGGCTCCCCTGAGAGGCCGGAACAGTCTGATTTCTGTGCTCGGTGGCTGCTTTGTGCAGTACTCCATGAGCGGCGCACGCCCGGGGGTTACGGGCGATATCTGATGGTTGTCTTCGCGATCACTGTGGTGGTGATCCCAGTGGTGCCCTGGCCGGTGATCGATCTGTGGATCTTTGAGTGACGTTCTATGCGGCTCACCGAACGCCTGCGACTTAGAGCAGCGCTCAATGTGACTCATGAACCCGCTCCAGGTCAATGCTTTCTTCTTGACTTTCTGCGAGTTAGAGTGGTGCTCTAATCAAGTCATCGAGCTGGAGGTGCGACGGGATGCGGCTGACCCCCACGGAACGCGACCGGCTGCTGCTCTTCAATGCGGCACAGCTGGCGCGCGCACGCCGCGACCGCGGACTGAAGCTGAACGTGCCCGAGGCGACCGCGTTGATCGCGGACACAGTCTGCGAGGCGGCGCGGGACGGGCGCCGCCTCGCTCAGGCCATCGAGGCGGGCCGCAGCGTGCTGGGCCCGGACGATGTGCTGCCGGGCGTGGCCGATGTGGTCGGCGATGTGATGGTCGAGGCCGTCTTCGACGACGGCTCCCGCCTCGCGGTGGTCACCGACCCCATCCGCGGCGGCGCCCCCGAGGGTGAGCCCGCCGGCGACGCGGACGAGACCGCGGTACCCGGCGCGGTGCTCCCCGGCCCCGCCGACCCCGAGCCCGTACCCGCGGTGACGCTGAGCGTGCACAACACCGCGAGCGTGCCGATCAGCGTGACCTCGCACTTCCACTTCTTCGAGGCCAATCCCCGGCTGGACTTCGACCGCGGCGCGGCCTACGGCA
>NZ_JBIWOD010000008.1:0-381502 GCF_044767545.1 Streptomyces sp. NPDC101227
CATCTCCCGGATGTTTCCGGTCGACGGGGTATCAACATATCTGGCGTTGACTTTTGGCACGCTGTTGAGTTCTCAAGGAACGGACGCTTCCTTTGGATTCCCTCTCGGGTTTCCTCCGGGCGCTTCCCTTCGGTGTTTCACACTCTATCAGGCCTTTTCGGGGCTTTCGAACCGCTGCTTTTCTGCAGAAATGCAGAAACACACAATTCGAGAATCTCGATCAAGACTCTGAGGGGGTACCGCCCACGGCCGTACGGGCCGCAGTTGATTGCGGCCTGACTGTCTGGGGCAGGTCTCAGACAGTACAGGCCTGCTGTGGGCGAGGCAAATCGATTCAGCGGGGATCAGGGTCCGTTCGGCCGGTGTCGCCCATGCGGAATCGGCCGTTCTTATGACTTACGCTTCTGAACGGTGCGCCGTCCAGGACAGGTAGTGACGGCGGCCTGATGAATCTCCACCCCTGGGAGGCTTCCCATGACCACCGTGACGTCCCCTCTTGCTGGACGCGCCATCGGACTCGCGGCAGTGCCCGATCCGGTGTTCTCCGGAGCGATGGTGGGTCCGGGTACCGCCATCGACCCCGTTCGTGAGCCGTCCGAGGCGGTTTCGCCCGTGGACGGCGTTGTTGTTTCGCTGCACCCGCACGCCTTCGTCGTTGTCGACGCCGAGGGGCACGGGGTGCTGACGCACCTTGGTATCGACACCGTTCAGCTCAATGGCGAGGGCTTTGAGCTGCTCGTCAACAAGGGGGACACCGTCTCCCGCGGCCAGGCGGTCGTGCGCTGGAACCCGGCTGCGGTCGAGGAGGCCGGCAAGTCGGCGGTGTGCCCGGTTGTCGCGCTGGAGGCGGCCGCGGACTCGCTCGGTGACGTGCGCGAGGACGGCGACGTCAAGGCGGGCGACGCGCTCTTCTCCTGGCAGTAGCAGCCGGACGCCGTCTCTGACGGCAGGTACGACATCCATCGCGGCGGCCGGGACCGCCGCATCAAGGGAGACGGGTGACATGGAGACAACGCTGCGGGGCGTCGGCGTAAGCCACGGCGTGGCCATAGGCGAGGTGCGGCACATGGGTACGGCGGTACTCGAGCCGCCGGCCAAGCAGATTCCGGCGGAGGAGGCGGAGCGCGAGCAGGGGCGCGCGCGTCAGGCCGTGGAGGCTGTTGCCGCCGATCTGGTCGCACGGGGGAATCTGGCGGGCGGCGAGGCGCAGGGCGTGCTCGAGGCGCAGGCCATGATGGCGCAGGACCCCGAGCTGATGGCGGATGTGGAGCGGCGGATCGCCGTGGGCAGCACCGCCGAGCGGGCCGTGTATGACGCTTTTGCTGCCTATCGGGCGCTGCTGGCGGGGGCCGGTGAGTACCTGGCAGGGCGGGTCGCCGATCTTGATGATGTGCGGAACCGTATCGTCGCGCGGCTGCTGGGTGTGCCGATGCCGGGTGTGCCGGACAGCGACGAGCCGTTTGTGCTGATCGCGCGGGATCTTGCGCCGGCGGACACCGCGCTGCTGGATCCGGCGCTGGTGCTGGGCTTCGTGACGGAAGAGGGCGGGCCGACCAGCCACAGTGCGATTCTGGCGCGGGCGCTGGGCGTGCCGGCCGTGGTGGCGCTGCCCGGGGCCGGCGAGATCGTCGAAGGCACCGTGATCGCGGTGGACGGCAGCACCGGTGAGGTGTTCGTCGAGCCGGATGCGGACCAGCGGGCGGCGCTCGAGCGGGCCGCGGCGGAGCGGAAGGCGGCGCTGGCCGCTTCGTCCGGTCCGGGTGCCACGTCCGACGGGCACAAGGTGCCGTTGCTGGCGAATGTCGGTGGGCCCGGCGATGTGCCCGCTGCGGTGGAGGCCGGGGCGGAGGGGGTCGGTCTCTTCCGTACCGAGTTCCTGTTCCTTGACGACAGCAAGAAGGCGCCGTCGGAGGACAAGCAGGTCGAGGCGTACCGGAAGGTGCTGGAGGCGTTCCCCGAGGGACGCGTTGTGGTGCGGGTGCTCGACGCCGGTGCCGACAAGCCGCTGGACTTCCTGACGCCGGCCGACGAGCCGAACCCCGCGCTGGGTGTGCGGGGTCTGCGGACGCTGCTGGACCACCCCGACGTGCTGCGGACGCAGCTGGCCGCGCTGGCCAGGGCGGCCGAGGGGCTGCCGGTCTACCTCGAGGTCATGGCCCCGATGGTGGCGGACCGGATCGACGCCAAGGCGTTCGCGGATGCGTGCCGGGAGGCCGGGCTGCGGGCGAAGTTCGGCGCGATGGTGGAGATTCCGTCCGCGGCTCTTCGGGCGCGGTCGATTCTGCAAGAGGTGGAGTTCCTTTCGCTGGGGACCAATGACCTGGCGCAGTACACCTTTGCCGCCGACCGTCAGGTGGGGGCGGTGTCGCGGCTGCAGGATCCGTGGCAGCCGGCGCTGCTGGACCTGGTGGCGGCTTCGGCCGAGGCCGCGAAGGCCGAGGGCAAGAGCTGTGGTGTGTGTGGTGAGGCTGCCTCCGATCCGGAGTTGGCGTGTGTGCTGACGGGGCTTGGTGTCACCAGCCTTTCGATGGGTGCGGCCTCGATTCCGTATGTGCGCGCGACGCTGGCGAAGCACACGCTGGCGCAGTGCGAGCGTGCGGCGGCCGCGGCGCGGGCCGCGGACACCGCCGATGATGCGCGGGCCGCGGCGCGGGCGGTGCTCTCCGGGGAGTAGCGCCGGCCGGCGCATGCGTCGCCGGAGCCTTTGACGGCCGTCCCGCCGTGTGGTGGGGCGGCCATCTGCCGTTGAGGCGTAGCGGCCGGGCGGAGCGCGTGGTCAGTGGTGGCGGTGTTCGTCCGGTGGGGGTGTGAGGGTGAGGCCGGGGGCGTAGTCGACGCCGTGCTCGGGTGGGATGGGCTCGCCGGTGTCGGCGTCGGTGCAGTACGCCGTGAAGACCTCGGCCTCGGTGAGCGGGCAGGGCCAGCCGTCGCGCAGGGACCAGCCGCGGACGGTGGAACGGCTCTCGCCGGTCGTGGTGCGGGCGACGATGCCTCCCGGGGTGCTCAGCGCCAGGCCGGCGGCGAGGACCGTACAGAAGATGAGGGTCTCGGACTCGGAGAGGCGCGGCCGGCCGGTCTCGCCTGCGGTGGTGTGCAGGATCGCGAGGAGGGGTGGATCCCCCGCGGGGATGCTGCAGACGAGGTGGTGGGCGCCGTCGCCGAGCGCTTCGAGGAGTTGTCGGACGGCGGCGGTGGCGCGGGCGAAGGCGGCGTGGCCGAGGTCCGCGCCGCAGTCGGGGCAGCTGCCCGCGCGGGCCAGGAGGGCGGATGCCCGGTCCCAGGTCGCGTGGCGGTCGGCCTCCTCGATGAGCACGGGGAGAAGCTGGACCAGTGGCTCGCCGGCGTAGGGCAACGTGGCTCCCGTACAGGCGAGTTCGGCGGTGTAGCGCGTGCGGCTGTCGGGGTGGTCCGGGTCCAGCGCGCGGTCCCCGCAGTACTGCTCGTAGGCGGCCGGGTCGAAGCGGCTCAGGGTCGTGAGCACGCCTTGGGCGGCGAGGGTGCGGAGCAGGGCTTCCATCTGCTGGAGGTAGCTGCGGTGGTCGTCGAACGGGAAGGTGCGGTAGCGGCGCATGGCCGCGAAGTCCCGCTCGTCGGCCAGGACGGCGGCGGTGCTGGGGACTTCGCGGCGCAGCTTGCGGCGGGCGGCGGCCTGGTCGGTGTGCCGGGTCGTGGATGTCATGACTCCCCCTCAGTGAGGTGCGTTGGTCGAACGTCACTTGTCACTGAGAGTAAGCGGGGGGTCTGACAATGGCCGTTCGGCGGCCGGCGGGGCGGCGCTGACCAGGGCCTCAGTCGTGGTTACTGGGCGCGGTCGCGGGCCACCTGCTCGTAGAAGCGGAGGAGTTCGAGGTTGTCGACGGAGCCGGGGTTGACGGCCTTGTCGAGCGGGGTGCCCTGGAGGAGGCGTTTGACGGGGACCTCGATGCGCTTGCCGGTGAGGGTGTGCGGGACGCCGGGGGCCTCGATGATGTCGTCGGGGACGTGGCGGGGGGAGAGTTCGGTGCGGATGGTCTGTTTGATGCGGTTGCGGAGGGCGTCGTCGAGGGTGGCGCCGGGTGCGAGGTGGACGAACAGGGGCATCCAGTAGCCGCCGTTGGGGAGTTCGAGGCCGATGACCAGGGATTCGCGGATCTCGGGGAGGCGTTCGACGGCCTCGTAGATGTCCGCGGAGCCCATCCGGACGCCCTGGCGGTTGAGGGTGGAGTCGGAGCGGCCGTGGATGATGACGCTGCCGCGGGAGGTGAGGGTGATCCAGTCGCCGTGCCGCCAGACGCCGGGGTACATGTCGAAGTAGCTGTCGTGGTAGCGGCTGCCGTCGGGGTCGTTCCAGAAGTGGATGGGCATGGACGGCATGGGGTTGGTGACGACGAGTTCGCCGACCTCGTCGGTGACGGGCTTGCCCTGGGGGTCCCAGGCCTGGAGGCCGGTGCCGAGGCAGGGGGCCTGGAGTTCGCCGATGTGGACGGGGAGGGTGGGGACGGCGCCGGCGAAGCAGCTGCAGACGTCGGTGCCGCCGCTGACGGAGGCGGTCCACAGGTCGGCGCCGCTCTCCGCGAAGCATTCGTGCAGCCAGCGGAAGCCGTCCGGCGGGAGCGGGGAGCCGGTGGTGGCGACGCAGGTGATGGCGGAGAGGTCGAGGTCGCGGGCCGGGTGGATGCCGGCCTTGCGGCAGGCCATGACGTAGGCGGCGGAGGTGCCGAAGACGGTGGCGCGGGTGGTTTCGGCGACCCGCCACTGGGCGGAGATGTCGGGGTGGCCGGGGCTGCCGTCGTAGAGCACGATCGTGGCGCCCACCAGGAGGCCGCCGACGAGGAAGTTCCACATCATCCAGCCGGTGGAGGTGTACCAGAAGAAGCGGTCTTCGGGGCCGAGGTCGCAGTGCAGGCCGGTCTGCTTGAGGTGTTCGAGCAGGATGCCGCCCTGGGACTGGACGATGGCCTTGGGCAGGCCGGTGGTGCCGGAGGAGTACAGGACCCAGAGGGGGTGGTCGAAGGGGACCTGTTCGAAGACCGGTTCGGTGGGGGTTCCGGTGCCGTTCGTGGTCAGGTCGGACCAGTTCAGGGCGCCTTCGGGGGCGGGGGTGCCGAGCAGGGGGATGTGGATGACGGCGCGGAGGGTGGGGAGTTCGGCGCGCAGTTCGGTGACGGTGTCGCGGCGGTCGTGTTCCTTGCCGCCGTAGCGGTAGCCGTCGACGGTGAACAGGACGACCGGTTCGATCTGCTGGAAGCGGTCCAGGACGCTGCGGGCGCCGAAGTCGGGGGCGCAGGAGGTCCATACGGCGCCGACCGCGGCGGTGGCCAGGAGGGCGACGACGGCTTGCGGGATGTTGGGGACATAGCCGCTGACGCGGTCGCCGGGGCGGACGCCGAGGCGGCGGAGCGCGGCGGCCAGCGAGCCGACCTGGTCGCGCAGCCGGCCCCAGGTGACGGTGGTGGGCTCGTGGGTCTCGTCGACGTACAGGAGCGCCGGGGCGTCGGCGCGGGCCGGGTCCTCGGCGGCGCGCAGGGCGTGTTCGGCGTAGTTGAGGGTGGCGCCGGGGAACCAGCTGGCGCCGGGCATCGTTCGGTCGGCGAGGGGTGTTTCGTACGGGGTGGTGAAGCGGACGTCGAACCATTCGGCGGTGGCCTGCCAGAAGGCCGGGAGGTCGGCGACGGACCAGCGGTGCAGGTCGGCGTAGCTTGCGGCGGGGTCGCCCGGGGTGGGTTCGGGCGCGCCGTGGTGGGTGGCGGCCCAGGTGTGGAAGCGGGTGATCCGGGCGCCGGCGATGCGGTCCGGGCCGGGTTGCCAGAGGGGTTCCGGCTGCGGTTCCGGCCGGTCGGCGGACTGCGGTGCGGTGGTCATGATGCGGCTCCCGGGCGATACGCGTGGTGTGCGTCGGTCGGGCGCGGGCCCCGGTTGCCTGGTGGGTGGGGGCGCGCGCGTGACACGGCTTGCCTGGACCATGCCATGTGATCGACTTGTGCACCAGGGTGGGTTTCCCACATTCGGGGGTGGCGGCGGCCACGGGGTGTGGTGATCGTCCGGTTGCCCGCCGGTATCAAGCCATCGGGCCCCGGTCCGCGGGCCTGAACATGGCCGAGGGTGACCCCGCGCAGGTGAACGGCAGTTGAACGCAGCCCGCCCACCGGTGCGTCAATGGCAGGCTGGCCTGCATGGACGGGCGGGAACTGGTGCGGTCGGTACGGATGGTCAGGGCGGTCGGGCCGGCGCAGGGGCTGCGGTCCGTGCGTACGGCGTGGCGACGCCGGAGAGCGGATGCGCGGGCGTTTGCGCGGCAGGGCGGGGAGCGGGCGCGGGTGCCGGGGGCGGCGAGCGGTGCGGAGCCGCAGCCGGGTGGCGGGCTGATCCACTTCGCGCGGTCGTCGCTGCGGGTGCGGGTCGCGTCGGGCGGCGCGGTGTTCTGCGGCTGGGACGGCGCGGAGCCGGAGCCCTCGTACGCGCTGGCCGGGGCGTGTCCGGAGGTGGATCCGCGGGCGGTGCTGGAGCCGGACACGGAGGGCGGCTGGCGGGTCGTCTCGGAGCGGGTGCTGGTGACGGTGTCCCGGCACGGTGCGGTCGAGGTGCGCACGCCCGGGGGTGTCACGCTGCGGCGGGAGCTGCCGCCGCGCTGGTGGGATGCCGCGGACACGGCGGGCGATACGGCGGCCGACGGGCGGCCGGAGGGGGGCGGCGTCTCGCGGTGGGTGCAGCGTTCGGAGGTGGGGGCCGACGCGCGGTTCTTCGGGCTGGGCGGCCGGGCGCACGGGCCACGGCTGCGGGACGGGGTGTACCGGCTGTGGAACACCGATCCGGGCGGGGCGTTCGTGCCGGGGGACGATCCGCTGTCCCTGACGATGCCGGTCCAGATGGTGGTGGCGGACGCCGGGACGCATCTGGTCTTCCACGACAATTCCTGGGACGGCCGGGTGACGCTGCGCGAGGGCGCGGAGGGCGCGGGCTCCGGGCACGACCGGCCCGGCACGTGTGAGCTGCGGATGGACGGCGGGCCGCTGCGCTACTGGGTGCTGCTCGGCGCCCCCGCCCGGGTGCTCCTGGGGTGGTCGGCGCTGACCGGCGCGCCGGCGCTGCCGCCCCGTTGGGCGCTGGGGTATCAGCACGCCCGGTGGGGTTTCGGCGGGCAGGACGAGGTGCGCCGTGTGGTCGCCGGTTATCGGGAGCGCGGTCTGCCGCTGTCCGCCGTCCATCTGGACATCGACCATTACGACCGCCGCCGGGTCTTCACCGTCGACCGGGACCGGTATCCGGATCTGCCGGGTCTGGCGCGGGAGTTGCGCGCGGAGGGGGTGCGGCTGGTGTCGATCGTGGATCCGGCGGTGAAGGCGGCGCCGGGCGATGCGGTCTACGAGGGCGGGGCGGCGGCCGATGCCTTCGTGCGGGACGCGCGCGGGCGGGAGGTGCGCGGGGTGGTGTGGCCGGGCGAGTCGGTGTATCCGGATTTCACCGATGCGCGGGTGCGCAAGTGGTGGGGCGCGCTGTACGCGGAGCGGCTCGGGCAGGGCTTCGCGGGTGTCTGGCACGACATGAACGAGCCGGTGTCCTTCGCCGCCTTCGGGGAGCCGACGCTGCCCCGCTCGGCCCGGCACGCGCTGGAGGGCCGGGGCGGCGACCACCGGGAGGGGCACAACGTCTACGGGCTGGCGATGGCGCGGGCCGGCTATGAGGGGCTGTGCGAACTGCGGCCCGAGGAACGGCCCTTCCTGTTCTCGCGGTCGGGCTGGGCGGGGCTGCAGCGCTACGGCGGCACCTGGTCGGGGGATGTGGCGACGGGCTGGCCGGGACTGCGGGCCTCGCTGTCGCTGGTGCTGGGGCTCGGGCTGTGCGGGGTGCCCTACAGCGGCCCCGATATCGGCGGCTTCTCGGCACAGCCGTCCCGGGAGCTGTATCTGCGGTGGTTCCAACTGGGCGCGTATCTGCCGCTGTTCCGTACCCATTCGGCGCTGGGGGCGGGGCGCCGGGAGCCGTGGGAGTACGGGAGCGAGGTGCTGGAGCACGCCCGTACGGCGCTGCGCGGGCGGGAGCGGCTGCTGCCGTATTTCCACACGCTGGGGCAGCTGGCGCGGCTGACCGGCGCGCCGTACGTCCGGCCGGTGTGGTGGAACGCGCCGCGGGACCGGGGGTTGCGGAACTGTGAGGACGCCTTCCTGCTGGGGGACGGGCTGCTGGTGGCGCCGGTGCTGGAGGGTGGCGTGACGCGGCGGTCGGTGCGGCTGCCGCGCGGGCGGTGGTACGACACGGCCACCGGGCGGGCGTACGAGGGGCCCGGCCAGGTGGTGGTGGACGCGCCGCTGTCGCGGATTCCGGTGCTGGCGCGGGCGGGTGCGGTGCTGCCGGTGGCGGATGCGGACGGCGGGACGGTGCTGGAGGTCTGGGCGCCGGCGGCGGGGCGTCTGGGGGGTGGCGTGGTGGTGCCGGATGTCGGGGACGGCTGGCGGCGGCCGGAGGTGGAGCGGTTCACCTCGCGGCTGGAGGGCGGCGCGGTGGTCGTGGAGCGGCAGGGCGGGGGCGCGGTGGGGTATCGGGTGCGGGTGCGGGGGCTGGATGGCTAGGCGGCCCCGGGGGGTGTCGTGGTCTTCCGTTCCGGTGGCCGCGGCTGGTAGATCAGGGCCATGCCGAGACTTGCTGCCGCGCTGCGCGGCCTCGCCGTCGCCGCCGCCGCCCTGCTGACCGTCACCACTGTCCCGTCGGGCGCCTCGGCGGGCACGGTGCCGCGTCCGTCCGACCGGCCGAAGGAGTTCGTCGCGCTGCGCGATGTGGATCCCACGATCCTTCAGGAGATGCGCTACTTCACCTCGCACGACTTCATGGGCGTGGCGGTGGACGGTTATCGCAGGCCGAAGTGCCTCTTGACGCGGGATGCCGCGCAGGCGCTGCACCGCGCCCAGCGCTCCTTCCTGAAGCGGGGCTTCTCGCTCAAGGTGTACGACTGCTACCGGCCGCAGCGCGCGGTGGACCATTTCGTCCGGTGGGCCAAGGACCTCGGCGATCAGCGGATGAAGGCCGAGTTCTATCCGCGGGTGGACAAGACGAAGCTGTTCGACGACGGCTATATCGCCGCCAAGTCCGGCCACAGCCGGGGCAGTACGCTCGATGTGACGCTGGTGCGGCTGCCCGCGGTGCCCACCCGTCCGTATGTGCCGGGTGAGCCGCTGACGCCGTGCTACGGGCCGAAGGCCGCGCGTTTCCCGGACAACTCCCTCGACATGGGGACCGGCTTCGACTGCTTCGACACGCTCGCGCACACCCTCGATCCGCGGATCCACGGTCGGCAGCTGAAGAACCGGCTGCTGCTCAAGAAGGGCCTGGAGCGGGCCGGGTTCGTGAACCTCCCGGAAGAGTGGTGGCACTACACCTTCAAGCCGGAGACCTTTCCGGACACGTATTTCGACTTCCCGGTGCAGTGATCTTCCCGGCCGTGCCGAGCATGCCTAGCGTGCCGAGGGCTCCGGTCGTTTCGGTCTTGTCGGCCGCGGTCGGCCCGTACGACTGCATCAGCACCGGCGCGGACAGGGCGCCGGCGATGGCCTCCGTCCAGGCGTGGGGATCGGGGCCCGGTGACTGCCAGTCGGCCGGGCGGGCGGTCAACAGCCGTTCGGTGAGCCGCTGTTGGCGGACGAGATCGCCGGGCCGGGCCGCGGCCGGTATGCGGGGCATCGGGCCCTGTGGGGTGCGATAGCCGCGGGCGAGGCGCAGCCCGGGACGGCGTGCGGGTGCGTCGAGGTGGGTGACGGCCAGCCCGTCCACTCCCCCGCAGGCCGCCACCGCATAGGCGTGCGCGGGCGCGTCGAAATGCCCGGCGCGGAAGGCGCCCTGCCAGCGGCCGTGTCCGTTGTGCGGTTCGGGGAGGGCGGCGGTGAGGGCGGGGTCCTCGGTGACGAGGGGGCCGGGGCCGTGCCGCGTGGTGTAGGTCCGTACGACGCCGAGGCGGAGCGCGGACTCCCGCGGCCGGCCCGCTTCGGCGAGGAGGGTTTCCGCGCCGTCGAAGGTGGTCGTCGACCAGGTGGTATACGGGTGGAAGCCGTACCACTCGTCGAGCAGCACGCCCTGGGCGCCTTCGAAGACGGCGCGTCCGCTGCGCAGCAGCCGGGGCAGATGGCTCTCGTCGACGAGCGTGACGTGGTCGGCGAAGGCGGTGAAGGCGTCCAGGCAGGCCTCGACGGGCGGGACGTCGAGGGGGCCGGGGACGGGGGCGTCTCCCATGCCCTTGAGGGGAATGGGAGAGGCCAGCCGGTCGCGGAGCAGGGTGAGTTTGCGGCGCAGCGTCGTGCGGGAGGTGCAGTCGCCGGCCGTCGGGGCGTCGGCCGGATGGGCGAGGGCGTAGGCGGCGGTTTCGCCGATGCCCATGCCGCAGGAGCCGTGCCGGGCGGTGCCGCGGGCGCGTTCGCGGGCCTGGTTGGCGGCGGCGTGGTAGGGGGTGGTGAGCAGGGCGCGGCGGTCGACGGTGAGGAGCGCGAGCGGGTCGGGGACGCCGAGGCCGGCCAGATGGCGGGCCTCGGCGGCGAGCGCGAGCGGGTCGACCAGCATCAGGCGGGAGAGGTGGGTGGGGACGTGGCTGAAGGTGCCGGAGCCGAACTGGGCGAAGGTGTGGTGGCGGTCGTCGGTGGTGACGACGTTGTGGGCGGCCTGGGCGCCGCCGTTGAAGCGGATCACCGCCGTGACCGGCTCTGCGCCCGGCCGGGGGGTGCAGAGCCGGTCGACGACGGTGCCCTTGCCTGCGTCGCCGTAGCCGAGGTCGACCACGATGGTGTGCACGGTGTTCTCCAGAAGCTCTCGGGGCCGGCCGTCCGGGGTCACAGGCGGGTGGTGCCGCCCGCCCCGGGGTCGCCGTCGATCAGCGGTGCGGACGACCGGGCCACCGTGCCGTTCTCCCGGCCGAGGGTGGCCAGCGCCCTGCCGACGGTGGCGCCGGCGTCGGAGCCGATGTCGGCGAGGTCGTCGAGTCCGGAGGCGAGGTCGATGGCCTCCTCGCCGAGGCCGATGGTCAGCGCGATGGTCTCGCAGACGGCGTCGAGGTCGTCGAGTTCGATGACGTTCTGGCCCAGGAGCTTCCGCCAGGTGCCGAGGACGGCGGTGTTGCCGACGTGGGCGGCCCCGGCGGGGACGATGAAGTACACCTCGAACTTCCGCCGCAGTTCGGCGAGGATCGCGGGCAGCGGGATGTCCTCGGTGAGGTGGTCGCCGAAGACGGCGCGGACCTCGCGGGCCTTGACCTTGCCGTAGGGCATCTCGTCGCCGATGAGGAAGAGGTAGCCGCGGCGGCCGCGCTTTTCGTGGCAGTCGAGGCTGGTGTGCCGCGCCATGGCGTAGAGCGCGAGTTCGTACGACTCGGTCATCTGGCCGCCTCCGCCGCCCTCGAGCAGGATGTTGCCGAGGTCGTCGTCCATGCGGTTGTCGGACTCGAACTGGCCGAGCTGGAGCGGCACGCGGTCGCAGGTGGCGTCGCCGACGGCGCCGAAGAGGATCTGTGGGTGTTCGACGTACCCCTTGCGCAGCAGCAGGCCGAACAGCTCGGGGAGCTTGGTCTGGAGCACCCGCGGCACCGAGCCCATCGATCCGGTGACGTCGAAGACGACGGAGATGGCGAGCGACGTGGGGTGTTCGTCGGAGTCGCGGCTCTCCCGGGTGGTGAGGCCGTCGGGGGCGAGCGAGGGGTGTGCCGTCCAGGTGTGGCGCGGTGTGGAGGCGGTGGTGCGGTCGCTGTAGTCGAAGGCGCTGGTGCCGGAGGCGGCGCGGTAGCTCGCCGCGGCGCCGTAGACGTTGGTGGACCAGGTTCCGCTGCCCATGGTGATTCCCCCTGAGGTGGTGTGTCGTTGCGTGGTGGGATGCCGTCTAGGGATGCGGCCGTGGGGCCGGCATCGCGAACGGACGGAAGGTACGGGGCCCGTACAGGCGGTCGAGGAGTTCGTCCAGCTCGGCCAGCAGCCGCCAGGCGTCGTGCGGGCGGCGGGCCTCGGCGGGGAGGGTGCAGCCGCGCAGGAAGGCCCGCATCGGTTGTGGGGCGCGTTCTCCCATGAGGGTGGCCATGGTGCGGGACGCGAGGTGGATGTCGGTGGCCTCGGTCGCCGGGCGGCGGCCGGTGACCTCGGGCGGGTAGTGGTCGCGGTGGCGTTCGACGAGGGCGGGGACTCGCTCGCCCAGGGCGGTGCTGTAGCACCAGTCGACGAGGACGAGGCCGTGCTGCCCGGGGTGGATGAGGAGGTGGTCGGGCAGGACGGCGCCGTGCACCAGGCCGGCGCGGTGTGCCCAGCCGAGGGCGACCAGGAGCCGGCGCCACATCCAGGCGGCGTCGCGTGGTTCGAGGCCGTCGGGGTGGGCGGCCCGGACGTCGGTCAGGGTGTGCCAGCCGGTCAGCGGGACGAGGGAGTTGATGCGGCGTTCGGCTCCGGTGTCCGGGTCGCGGTGGCGGACGGTCTCCAGGAGCCGGGGTGCGTAGCCGCGGTGGCGTGGCTCGCCGCGGCGGGCGAGCCGGTTCAGGGCGCTCGCCTCGCGTTCCATCAGGTCGTTGTCGGCGAGCGCGCGCGGGATCTTCAGCAGGGCGCGGTGCCGGGTGCCGCCCCGCTCGTACGACGCCTCGCGGAGTACGGCGAGGTCGCCGGAGGCCGCGACCGGCCCGAGGGTGTAGGTGCGGCGGCGGGTGGTGAGTGTGGGGCGGGTGGTGGCGGTGCGTCGCCGCCAGAGGGTATCGAGGCGGGCGAACTCGGCCTCGGCAACCGGGCGTTCGGCCTCTGGGACGGCGTCCGGGTGCAGGAGGCGGGCGAGCCTGCGGTGGATGCGGGCGGCCGCGGCGTCGTCGGCGGGGAAGAGGTCGGCGGGGGCCCGGGCGGCGGCCAGGGCGGCGCGGGCGGCGGCGCGGGTGTCCGGCGTGCCGGTCATCGCACGCTCTCCTCGCGGTCCGGCCTCAGCAGCGCCGGGTGCAGCAGCCGGGCGTCGCCGGCGCGGTAGAGGCGGGCGCGGGGGCCGCCGCGGGCTCCGCCGCGGGCGGCGGTCGCGCCGGTGGATTCGACGAAGCCGGGGACCGAGAGCACCTTGCGGTGGAAGTTCCCGGCGTGCAGTGGGCTGCCCCAGATGGCTTCGTAGACGCCGCGGAGTTCGACGATGGTGAATTCCTCGCCGAGGAAGGCCGTGGCCAGCGGGGTGTATTCGAGCTTGGCGCGGGCGCGGTCGAGGCCGTCGGTGACGATCCGGGCGTGGTCGAAGGCGAGCGGGAGGGCCGTGCGGCCGGGCGCCTGGGGTGTTTCGTCGTCGGGCCGGGGCACGGAACCACCCCCGTCGATCCCGTGCCCCGGGCCCTGCTCTGGGGGACGCGGGCGGGCCGCGTCCGGTTCGGTGACGGCGGAAGTATCGCCCACAGCGAAGTCCTGCCCCGCGCCGAGCCCCAGTCCGGCGACCGGGATCCAGGCGGCGGACGAGGCGTCGCTGCCGCCCCGCGCCTCGGGGAGGTCGGGGGCGAAGGCCAGGTAGGCGACGGTGACGACGGGCATCCGCGGGTCGCGGCCGGGGTCGCCGTAGGAGCCGAGCTGTTCGAGGTGGACGCGCTCCAGCTGCGTGGCGTCCAGCCCGGTTTCCTCGGCCAGTTCGCGGGCCGCGGCCTCGTCGAGCGATTCCCGGCCGGCTTGGACGAAGCCGCCGGGCAGCGCCCAGGAGCCCTTGAAGGGCCGGCCGCCGCGCTCCACGAGCAGGATGTGCAGGGCGCCCTGACGCAGCGTCAGTACGACGATGTCGACGGTCACGGCGATGGCCGGGAAGTCGCGCGGGTCGTACGCCGCGAGGAACGCGCCGTCGTCGCCGCCGTCCGCGGTGCCACTCCCCCGGTGCGCGTCCATGGTCGCATCGCCCCCTGCTTGTCATTCTCACTTTGAGTCTTTCTCGAAGCGAGAACAACATAGCACCGGGTACTGACAGCGTCCAGGGGCGGCACTACCGTGCGGGCATGACTGATGACTGCGCCGGCCGCGAGTTCGGCTCGTACGAGGAGTTCTGGCCCTACTACGTGGCGATGCACTCGAAGGCGGCCACCCGCTGGATCCATCTGACCGGCACCCTGACCGGGCTGGCGCTGTCCGCGTACGGGGCGCTGCGGCGGCGGCCCAAGTTGCTGCTCGCCCTGCCGGTCATCGGCTACGGCACGGCCTGGCCCGCGCACTTCCTCATCGAGGGCAACAACCCCGCGACCTTCGGCCACCCGGCCTGGTCGCTGCGCGGGGATGCGCAGATGATCCGGATGATGCTCGCGGGACGGGATGCGGAGCTGGCCGAGATCGCGGCGAAGTGGCTTGCCGAGAACGGGAGTTGACGGACGAAGGGCGTCAGGTTCCGCCGGTCGGCAGGCGCCGGATCCGCCCGCCCGCCGGATCCGACGACAGTCGCTGCGCCAGGTGGACGGGGATCACGGACAGCGCGATCAGCAGCGTGGCGACGACGTCGACGACCGGCGCCTGGCGGGGGCGGGCGAGGTTCTCGTAGATCCAGACGGGCAGCGTCCTGGTGCCCGCGCCCGCCGTGAAGGTGGTCACCACGATCTCGTCGAAGGAGAGCGCGAAGGCCAGCAGCGCGCCGGCGAAAAGGGCCGGACGCAGCGCGGGGAACGTGACATGGCGCAGGGTCTGCCAGGGGCCGGCGCCCAGGTCCGCGGAGGCCTCGGCCTGCGAGGGGGCGATCCGGCGGAGCCGGGCGGCGACGTTGTTGAAGACGATGACGACGCAGAAGGTCGCATGGCCGACGACGACGGTGAACAGGCCGAAGCCGATGCCGAGCGGTTCCAGGACGGTGCGGAACGCGGCGTTGAGGGCGATGCCGGTGACGATGCCGGGCAGCGCGATCGGCAGCACGATCAGGAACGAGACGGTCCCCCGGCCGAAGAAGCGGTGGCGGTGCACGGCGAACGCGGCGAGCGAGCCGAGGACCAGGGCGATGGCGGTGGCGCCGAGGCCCGCCTGCAGGGAGGTCCACAGGGCGTCGCGGGCGCCCGCGCTGTGCAGGGCGCGGCGCCACCACTCGCCCGTGAGCGCGCCGGGTGGCCAGGCGAACGAGCGGTCGGCGTTGACCGAGTTGAGGACGACCACGATCAGCGGGAGATAGATCAGGGTGAGTCCGGCGGCCGTGACGCAGCCGAGCACGATGCGGGCGGTGCGCGGCAGATGCACCGAACCACCTCCTGGCTAGAGGGAGTCGAGGGCGCCCGCCCTGCGGACGGCGGCGAGGTAGCAGACGATGAGGGCCACGGGCACGGCGGACAGGGCCGCGGCGAGCGGCAGGTCGAGGGTGACCTGGGAGGCGATGACATTGCCCAGGAGCTGGGTGCGGCCGCCGACGATCCCCACGGTGAGGTAGTCGCCGAGCGAGAGGGAGAAGGTGAAGACGGAACCGGCCAGGAGCGCGGGCCGGACGGCCGGGGCGACGACGGAGCGCAGCGTTCGCAGGGTGCCCGCGCCGAGGTCGGCGGAGGCCTCCAGCTGGTGGGCGGGCAGCCGTTCCAGGGCCGCGTGGACCGGCAGGATCATGTACGGCAGCCACAGGTAGGCGAGGACGAGGACGACGGCCGTCGTGCCGTATCCGGGGCCGTGCAGCCCGAGCGGGGCGAGCACCGCGTTGACGAGGCCGTGCTCGCCGAGCATGACCCGCCAGGCGTACGCCTTGACGAGGTAGCCGGCCCACAGCGGGGTGAGGACGGCCACCAGGAGGGCGGCACGTAGCCGGCCGGTGGCCACCCGCGCCATGAAGAGGGCCATGGGCAGGGCGAGGGCGGCGTCGAGGAGCGTGACGGCGACGGCGATGCCTAGCGTGCGCAGGGCGACGGTGCGATAGACCGGGGTGGTGAGGACGTCGCGGAAGTTGTCGGTGGTGAAGGAGTGGACGACGTCGGAGGTGAAGGGGTCGGTCGTCCAGAAGGCGGTGAGGAGGAGGACGGCGAGGGAGCCGAGGTAGGCGAGGACCAGCCAGAGGAGCGGCGGGGCGAGCAGGGCGGCGAGCCGGGCGCGGGCGCCGGGCCCGTCGCTGGTGGAGGACATCCGACGGCTCGCCCTGCTAACCCTTGATCTCCGTCCAGGCGCGGGTCCATTCCGCGTAATCGGTGCACGTGACGTTCTTCCGCCCGTCGAGGCACTGCGGGACCGGCGTGGTCCAGAAGTGGACGCGGCGGTAGTAGCTCTCGTCGTCGGCGTGGTAGACCGCACAGTGCCGGGGGTCGGCGGTCTCCTTGCAGGCCTTGGCGTTCGCCGGCGCCTCGCCGAAGTACTCGGCCACCTGGGCGTTGACCTTCGGCGAGACGATCCAGTCGAGCCATTTGTAGGCGCAGTTGGGGTGCTCGGCCCGGGCGGAGACCATCCAGGTGTCGGACCAGCCGGTCGCGCCTTCCTTGGGCAGCACGGCCTTGACCGGGGCCTTTTCCGCCTTGGCGGTGTTGGCGATGACCTGCCAGCTGGTGCCGATGACGCTGTCGCCGCCCTTGAAGGCGGTGACTTCCTTCTGGTAGTCGCTCCAGTATTCGCCGATGTGCTGCCGCTGCTTCTTCAACAGGGCTACGGCCGCGGCCAGTTGCTTGCCGTCCAGGGCGTACGGGTCCTTGATGCCGAGCGCCGGCTCGGTCTTCATCAGGTAGAGGGCGGCGTCGGCGATATAGATGGGCGAGTCGTAGGCGGTCACCTTGCCCGAGTACTTCGGCGCGCCGTCGAAGACGGCCTTCCAGGAGTCGGGGGCCGGGGAGACCTTGTCGGTGCGGTACATCAGCAGATTGGCGCCGCGGCCGTGCGGAATGCCGTACATCCGCCCGTTCCTGGAGTTGAACGGGCGCATCTTGAGGCCGGCGAAGATGTCGCGGTAGTTCGGGACCAGCTTGGTGTTGACGGGTGCCACGTCCTTGGCGGCGATCAGGCGCAGGGTGGCGTCGCCGGAGGCGGAGACGGTGTCGTACTGGCCGGTCTTCATCAGCGCGACCATCTCGTCGGAGGTCCCGGCGGTCTTGGTGTTGACCTTGCAGCCGGTCCGTTTCTCGAAGGGGTGCACCCAGTCGGCCTTGGGGTCGTTGGAGCCATCCTCGGCGTAGCCCGCCCAGGCGACGATGTCGACCTGCCCCTCGCCCTTGCCGACGGTCTTCCGCTCGGCGGGCCCGCCGTCGCCGGCACCGCCGCCGGAGCCGCAGGCGGCGGCCAGCAGCAGGACTCCGGCCGCCGCGGCGGCCTGCCACACCTTGGCGTTGCGCATGGTGAACTCCCCTGTCGCACACGGCTGTCGGGCCCCGCCAGTATCCGGAAACCGGCCGGCCGCCACCAGAGGGCGTCGGATGCGCGACGGCCCCTCAGCCCGGCACGGGGAAGGCGTCGCCGACGTCCCACAGGAGGTGCACGGCCGCACCGGTACGCGCCGCCGCCGGCATCCTTGCGGTGTTCTGCCGCAGCACGGTGAGCCGGTCGTCACCGCCGTCGAGACGGACCACGAAGCGGGTGTGGGCTCCGGCATGGGCGATATCGGTGATCCGGCCGGGCAGGCCGCGCTCCCCCGGTCCCGGCACGCTGCCGGGTTCCGCGATCCGGATGCGCTCGGGGCGGATGCTGTACGTGCCCGGGGCGCCGACGACGCGCGCCGCCGCCTCGTCGCGCAGCAGATTGGTGGTGCCGACGAAGCCCGCGACGAAGGCGGTGGCCGGGTGGTCGTAGACCTCCAGCGGCGGGCCGGTCTGCTGGATGCGGCCGCCGTCGAGGACGGCGAGGCGGTCGCTGAGCGTCAGCGCCTCCTCCTGGTCGTGGGTGACGAGGAGGAACGTGACCCCGGTGGCGCGCTGGATGCGTTTGAGCTCCGCCTGCATCTCCTGGCGCAGCTTGAGGTCGAGGGCACCGAGGGGCTCGTCGAGGAGCAGCAGTCCGGGGCTGTCGATCAGGGCGCGGGCGAGGGCGACGCGCTGGCGCTCGCCGCCGGAGAGCCGGTCGGGGCGGCGCGGTCCGTAGCCGTCGAGCCGGACGGTCGCCAGGGCCTCGCGGGCGCGGGCGAGGCGTTCGGGTTTGCGGATGCCGCGCACGGTCAGCGCGTAGGCGACGTTCTGCTCGACGGTCATGTGCGGGAAGAGGGCGTAGTCCTGGAAGACGGTGTGGACGTCGCGCCGGCTGGGCGGGAGGTCGGTGACATCGCGGCCGGCGAGGGTGATGCGGCCGGTGGTGGGGCGTTCGAAGCCGGCGATCAGGCGCAGCAGGGTGGTCTTGCCGGAGCCGGAGGGGCCGAGGAGGGAGAAGAACTCACCTTTGCGGAGGGTCAGTTCCGTGGTGTCGACGGCGCGGCGGGTGCCGAAGTCCTTGGCGACGGAGGCCAGATGGACGGCGGGAGGCGCGGCGGTGCGGGCGGCACCGGCGTCGGCGCGGGCTTCGGTCACGGGCGGTCCCCCTCGTGAACGGCGTGATCGCGCCGGCGACTGTACCGGGGTTCCGCGCCGAGCGGCAGCGTGCCACACTTCTGACGTTCCGTCAGTTTCGGGTCCTGGGAGGCGTCGTGTCACGCTCACGCAGTCCGGTGGTGCCGGGGTGGTTCGACCCCGACGCCGCGGAGTTCCATCTGCTGGGGACGCGGTGCCGGGCCTGTGGCGCGGTGTTCTTCCCGCGCGAGGAGGTCTTCTGCCGCAATCCCGGCTGCGCGGGCGGCGAGCTGGTCGAGGTGCCGCTCTCCCGCCGCGGCACGGTCTGGTCCTACACCGATGCCCGCTATCGCCCGCCCGCCCCCTACGTCAGCGACCCCGACACCGAGTGGCGGCCGTACACGCTGGTCGCCGTGGAGCTGGCGGCGGAGCGGATGGTGGTGCTCGGGCAGGCGGCGCCCGGCGTGAGCGTCGGGGATCTCGAGGTCGGCGCGGAGGTCGAGCTGGTGCCGGGGGTGCTCAACGAGGATGCCGGGCACACCTGGACGACCTGGCACTGGAAGCCGATCGCCGACGGCCGCGGGGAGGCCCCGTGACGCGCGACGTGGCGGTGCTCGGCGCGGGGATGCACCCCTGGGGCAAGTGGGGACGCAGCTTTGTCGAGTACGGGACGAAGGCGGCGCGGGATGCGCTGGCGGACGCGGGGCTCGATTGGAGCGCCGTACGGAGCGTGGTCGGCGCGAATACGGTGCGCGGCGGTTATCCGGGCCAGGTGGCGGGGGCGACCTTCGCCCGGGCACTGGGCTGGCAGGGCGCGCGGGTGACCAGCGTCTATGCGGCCTGCGCGTCCGGGGCGCAGGCCATCGGCACCGCGCGGGCGCAGATCCTGGCGGGCCTGGCGGACGTGGCTCTGGTGGTGGGTGCGGACGCCGCGCCCAAGGGGTTCTTCGCCCCGGCCGGCGGCGAGCGCCCGGACGATCCGGACTGGCTGCGGTTCCGGGTGCTGGGTGCCACCAATCCGGCGTACTTCGGGCTGTACGCGCGCCGCAGGATGGCGCTGTACGGCGATACGACGGACCACTTCGCGCAGGTGAAGGTGAAGAACGCGGCGGCGGGCGCGCTCAATCCGTACGCCCGCTACCGCAAGCGGGTCAGCGCGCAGGAGGTCGCCGCGTCGGCCGTGGTCTGCGATCCGCTGCGGCTGCTGGACATCTGCGCCACCTCCGACGGCGCTGCGGCGCTGGTCCTGAGCAGCATGGACTTCGCGCGGCGGCACGGCGCGGGTGACCCGGTCCGGATCCGGGCGGTCTCCACGGCCTCCCCGCGCTATCCGCGGACCGTACTGGACCTGCCCGATATCGCCACCGACTCCGCGGCCGCCGTGCCGGAGCCGGAGACCGGATTCCGGGCCTCCATCGCGCGCCAGGCGTACGAGGAGGCGGGGCTGGGCCCCGAGGACCTCTCGCTGGCCGAGGTCTATGACCTGTCCACCGCGCTGGAGCTGGAGTGGTACGAGGACCTGGGACTGTGCGGGACGGGCGAGGCGGCGAAGCTGCTGGGGGACGGGGCGACGGCGCTCGGCGGGCGGATTCCGGTGAACACCAGCGGCGGGCTGGCCTCGTTCGGCGAGGCGGTGCCGGCCCAGGCGATCGCCCAGGTCTGCGAGCTGACGTGGCAGCTGCGGGGGCGGGCGGGTGAGCGTCAGGTGCCCGGCGCACGGGTCGGCATGACGGCCAATCAGGGGCTGTTCGGACACGGGTCGGCGGTCGTCGCCGTACGGTGAACGGCCGGCCGTGCGACACCCGGCCGCTAGGTCGTGTCCGCAAACTCCCGTTGTTGCCCGTAGGGCGGGCTCGCGGCGTCTGGTGCACTGCACTCGCTTCGCTCGCTCCGTCTCGGCTCTTCGATGCGATCCCCGGATGCCGAGCTGCATCGCAAGGCGCAGGTGCGCCCGCAATGGGGGTCCCCCGCGCCCTTAAGGCGTGGGGGAGGTTCTCTGCGGGTGCGCCGACAACGCCGCGAGGGGTGCCCCCAGCGTTAGCTGGGGGAGTGCCGTGCCTGGGGGCACCTCCCAGCGTTAGCTGGGGGAGCGCCGCGAGCCAAGCGGGAGTTTGCGGACACGACCTACCCGCCCGAAGACCGTGTGTGCCTCGCCGGGCAGCGGTCCGTACGCTCCGAAAGGGTGCGTGAACAGTGCGTGAACCGGGCGCCGTTCGGAGCCCGGGAGCGGCATGCTGGCGCGGTGCCTGCCTGGATGGACCAGCTTCGCTTCGCCTTTCAGCCCGTCGTGAACCTCGCGACCGGTTCGGTCGCCGCGCTGGAGATACTCGCCCGCCCCGAGGACGGCGAGGGCGGCTTCGACATACTGGGCTCCGCGCACCGCTGCCCCGATCTGGACGCCGAGCTGGCGGCGCTCGCCGTACGGGCCGCGGCACGCCAGGAGACGATGCTGCCGCTGCATGTGAACGTCTTCGCGGCGACGGTGGCCGAGCTGCCGTCGCTGACGTCCCTGGGCAAGGCGGTCCGGGACGTGGGACGCCGGACGTGGGAGATCACGCTGGACATCGGCGGACCGTTCACCCATGTCCCGCACCGCGCGCTGCTGGAGGCGGTGGCGGGGCTGCGCGACGAGGGGTACCGGATCTGCGCGGACGGGGTCGGGGACGGCGATCTGCCGCTGCGGCTGCTCGGCGAACTCACGCCGGACCTGGTCAAACTCGACCGGTCGCTGTGCGCGGGGCTGGCCACCGACCGGGGCCGGCGGGCCGCGGTGGCCGCGATGCGCCAGCTGTGCGAGCAGGTGGGCGGGCTGCTGGCCATCGAGGGGGTGGAGACCGAGCGGCAGTACGCGGCGGCGCGGGCGGCGGGGGTGCAGCTGGCGCAGGGGCATCTGTTCGCGCCGCCCGCCCGGCGCGCCGCCGTCGATGTGTATCTGCCGGCCGAGCGCCCGCCGCAGAGCCGCGGCCCGGCACCGTACAGCCCGCCGTCGGGGCCGCCGGTCGCCCAGTTCCTCCAGCCCGCGGCGATGCTGCCGATGTCCGCGTCGGCGGGCGCCGTGCGCAGCCATCTCACCGGGTTTCCGGGGGTGTCGGGGGTGCTGCTGGTGGACACCGACGGGGTGCCGGTGCGGGCGATCGACCGCGACCGGTTCCTGTTGTCGCTGTCGGGGAGGTACGGGCATGCGCTGTACGCGGACCGGCCGGCGCTGCGGCTGGCGGACCGGCCGCGCACGGTGGGTGCGGACGCCACCGCCTGGCAGGTGCTGGACCTGATCGCCGATGGGGAGCGCGACCGTACCGGCGACGATGTGGCGGTGGTGGACGAGCGCGGCCGGTGCATGGGTGTGGTCCATCTCGCCGACATCGTGCGGGCGCTGGCCGAGAGCCGGGTGGAGGAGGCCGCGCGGCTCAATCCGCTGACCCGGCTGCCCGGTTCGGACGCGGTCAACGGCGAGGTGGACCGGCGGATAGCCGAGGGCCGGGCGTTCGCGCTGAGCTGGCTGGATGTGGACGGTTTCAAGCAGGTCAACGACGGTGCGGGGTTCGCGGCGGGCGATGAGCTGATCCGCGCGGTGGGACGGACGCTGGCGGAGGTCGCGGCGCGCGAGCCGGGCGCCCGGGTGGGACACATCGGCGGGGACGACTTCCTGGTGCTGACCGGGTCCGAGGCGCTGGCGCCGTTCGCGGCGGCGGTACTGGATGTGACGTGGTCGGCGGGCGGGCGGCCGGTCACGCTGTCGCTGGCGACGGTGGACTGTCCGCCGGGCAGCGTCCGCGGTCACCGTGAGGCGGCGGCCGCCCTCGCGCCGCTGAAGCAGGCCGCGAAGGCGCTGCCGGGGGCGAGCTGGGTGGTCGGCCGGCCGGGCACGGAGCGTACGGAGGTCCGGCGGGGAGGCGCGGCGCGGGTGCCGCCGCCGGCCGGTCCGACCGGTACGGGCACCGCGGACATGGCGGGCACCGAGGGCGCAGGCGGGCTACGAAGCCGCCTGTAACGGCGCCATAGGGCGTCCTCCACACCGTCCCTCCTTCCTCAACAACCTCCGCTGTGCGCGACCTTGACGCTCCATCACCTCAGGTGAACACTTCCCGGTGCCTGCACGGAGGTCCGGGGGGCCGCCCCGGGCGAGGGCCAAGGAGCCGCCATGTATTCCAATGGGGACATCGTCGTCGGTGAAGTGATCGGCACCGCGATCCTGATTCTGTTCGGCGCCGGGGTGTGCGCCGCCGTCACACTGCACTACTCGAAAGCGAGATCCGCCGGCTGGGTGGTGATCGCCTTCGGCTGGGGTCTGGGCGTACTCGCCGGGGCCTACACCGCCGCGCCACTGTCCGGGGGACACCTCAACCCGGCGGTGACGGTCGGCTCGGCCGTCGCGGGCGGCACCGAGTGGTCGAAGGTGCCGCTGTACATCCTGGCCCAGCTGATCGGCGCGCTGATCGGCGCCGTGCTGGCCTGGGCCCTGTATTACGCGCAGTTCGCCGCCAACTCCGAACAGGACAAGGCGCAGCCGACCGTGGGGATCTTCGCCACCGGTCCGGAGATCCGCAATCCGGCCGCCAACCTCGTCACGGAGATCATCGCCACCATCGGTCTGGTGCTGCCGCTGCTGTTCTTCGGCGAGAACAAGGGCATCGGCATCGGCCAGGTCCCGGGCGCGAAAGCGGGCGTCTACGGCTCCGGAATCAATGTGCTGCTGGTCGCGCTGCTCGTCGTCGGCATCGGACTCTCGCTCGGGGGGCCCACCGGCTACGCCATCAATCCCGCCCGCGACCTCGGTCCGCGGATCGCGCACGCGCTGCTGCCGATACCCAACAAGGGCTCCTCCGACTGGAGTTATTCCTGGGTGCCGGTGGCCGGTCCGCTGATCGGCGCGGTGCTCTCCGGCCTGGCCTACCAAGCGGCGTTCTGATCCCCCGGCTGCGAAACCGGCGGGCCCGCTGCACCCACTACCAGGACTTCAGGAGGCGTGAGGCATGACGGAGCACACCGAGAAGTACGTCGCGGCGATCGACCAGGGCACCACGTCGAGCCGCTGCATCATCTTCAACCACGACGGGGCGATCGTCGCCGTCGACCAGCGCGAGCACCGGCAGATCTTTCCGCAGCCGGGCTGGGTGGAGCACGACGCCACCGAGATCTGGTCGAAGGTGCAGGCCGTGGTGGCGGGCGCGCTGGCCAAGGCGGGACTGCGCGCGGACCAGCTGAGCGCCCTGGGCATCACCAACCAGCGCGAGACCACGGTCCTGTGGGACCGGGCCACCGGAAAGCCGGTGCACCACGCGATCGTCTGGCAGGACACCCGTACCTCCCAGCTGTGCGCCGAACTGGGCGGCGAGGACGGCCAGGACCGCTTCCGGGAGGCCACCGGGCTGCCGCTGGCGAGCTATTTCTCCGGGCCGAAGGCCGCCTGGCTGCTGGATGAGATCCCGGGGCTGCGGGCCCGCGCCGAGCGCGGCGAGATCGCGTTCGGCACCATCGACTCCTGGCTGATCTGGAACCTGACCGGCGGCACCGACGGCGGCGTGCATGTCACGGACGTCACCAACGCGGGCCGCACCATGCTCATGAACCTGACCACCCTCCAGTGGGACCCGGCGATCCTGTCGGCGATGCGGGTGCCGGAGGCGGTACTGCCCGAAATCCGGTCGTCGGCCGAGGTGTACGGGACGGCCGTCGGGCAGCTGCAGGGCGTCCCGGTGGCGTCCGCGCTGGGCGACCAGCAGGCGGCCGTCTTCGGGCAGACCTGCTACGGCGTCGGCGAGGCCAAGAACACCTACGGCACCGGCTCGTTCCTGCTGCTGAACACCGGCAACCGCCCGGTTCCGTCCAAGAGCGGGCTGCTGACGACCATGGGCTATCAGCTCGGCGGCGAGGCGCCGGTCTACTGCCTGGAGGGCTCCATCGCGATCACCGGCGCCCTGGTGCAGTGGCTGCGCGACCAGCTCGGCATCATCGCGTCGGCGGCCGAGATCGAGCCGCTGGCGGCGAGCGTCCCGGACAACGGCGGCGCCTATGTCGTCCCGGCGTTCTCCGGCCTGTTCGCGCCGTACTGGCGCTCGGACGCGCGCGGGGTGATCACCGGGCTCACCGGCTTCGTGACCAAGGCCCATCTGGCGCGCGCCGTACTGGAGGCGACCAGCTGGCAGACCCGCGAGGTCGTCGATGCCATGTACCAGGACTCGGGGGTGCGGATCACCCAGCTCAAGGTCGACGGCGGGATGACGGCCAACAATCTGCTGATGCAGCATCAGGCGGATGTGCTGGGCGTGCCGGTGATCCGCCCGGTGATCCCGGAGACGACGTGCCTGGGCGCGGCGTACGCGGCGGGGCTGGCGACCGGTGTCTGGCAGGACCTGGACGAGCTGAAGGCGCACTGGAAGCGCGACACGGAGTGGACGCCGCGGATGGACGGGCAGGCCAGGGAGCGCGAGTACGGCAACTGGCGCAAGGCCGTGGAGCGCAGCTTCGGCTGGCTGGACGGGGGGTCGTGACCGGGGACGGGTAGGCCGGCCTGCGGCCCGTGCCCCGGACGGCGGGGTACGGGCCGCAGCCGCGCGCCCGGTCAGGGCAGCGCGGGCTCCCGCTGCTCGGCGCTGAACTGCATCGCGTGCCGGACGACCGCGATCAGCACGTCCCGTGCGGAGTCCTTGCGCCGGGCGTCACACAGCATCACCGGCACCCCGGCGTCCAGGTCCAGGGCCTCCCGGATGGTCTCCGCAGGGTAGTGCTCGGCGCCGTCGAAGCAGTTGACGGCCACGGTGAAGGGCAGGCCGCCCCGCTCGAAGTAGTCGATCGCGCCGAAGCTGTCCGCCAGGCGCCGGGTGTCGGCGAGCACCACCGCGCCGAGGGCGCCGCGCGCCAGCTCGTCCCACAGGAACCAGAAGCGGTCCTGACCCGGGGTGCCGAAGAGATAGAGGATCAGTTCCTCGTTGAGGGTGATGCGGCCGAAATCCATCATGACGGTGGTGGTGGTCTTGCCCTCCACCCCCTCCAGGTCGTCGACCGGCCGGCCGGCCTCGGTCAGCCGCTCCTCGGTGCGCAGCGGCTTGATCTCGCTGACGGCGCCCACCAGGGTGGTCTTGCCCACGCCGAAGCCGCCCGCGACCAGGATCTTGAGCGTCATCGGGTCGGCTGCCGGTGACCGGCGGCGGCGCTCGGAACGCCCGAAGGCCATGGGATTCTTCTCCTGAATTGCCGTATGTGCAGGGGGAAATCAAGATTTTGTACGGCCTGCCGGGAAGCGGTGCGGCACACCGATGGCAGCTACAGGGAACGGTACAACGTGCGCCGCGCGGCGCCCACTTGAGGTGGGACCTCATCCGGAACGGTCGCTTCCCAGAGGCCCCCAATGGGCCCAAAAGGGCGCCGGAGCGGGCCCTTTGGGGAGGCGGAGCGGACGGTTGAGGCGAGGGAGACGCGAGGCGAGGGACCGGATCGGCCGAGGGCGCTGGACCGGAGCCGCCGAGGCGGCGGGTCAGCTCTGGGCGAGTGCCGCGGGCCGGTCGAGCAGCCCCAGGAAGCACACGAAGCTGGACTCCACGAAGGCGCACAGCTCCTCGTGGTCGCCGTCCTCCTCGGCCGGCCAGCTGAGGACGGCCTCCTCGGCGAAGGCCATCCAGGCCCGGGAGGCCAGATCCAGCCGGGGTGCGTCCGGCATGCCCAGCCGCCGCTGGCCGTCGCGGACCCGGCGGGCGAGGACCTCGCGGGTCTCGTCGAGGATGTCGGTCACCGCGGGGTGGCTGCCCGCCGCGCCCCGGACCAGCGCGAGATACACCTGGCGGTGCGGCATGACGTACGCGACGAAACCGGCGATGAAGGCCCGCATCCATGGGACCGGGGCCAGCTCGGGGTCCGGTTCGGTGGCGGCCGTGAAGCGCTCGCACTCCGCGCGGACCACGGCGCGGAAGAAGTCGCGCTTGGAGTCGAAGTAGTGGAAGAGCAGTCCGCGGGAGATGCCGGCCCGGCGGGCGACCTCGTCGGTGGACAGTTCGTCCAGGGAGCGGTCGGCGAGCATCTCCAGACCGATGCCGACCAGCTGTTCCCTGCGCTGGTCGGGGGTGAGGCGGGTGACCCGCTTGCCGGACATGCCCGCAGTGTACGGGGGCCGGCCGGGCCGGAACGATCTCGGTGCGTACCGGCCCGGCGGCTCGTCAGGCGTGCTTGCCGAGGTGGTCGAGGATCTTCGGCGTGACCACGTCGGGGACCTCTTCGGGCAGCCAGTGGCTGGCGCCCGCGAGCTCTTCGAAGGTGTACGGGCCGTCCACCCACTCCGCCGTCGATTCGGCCGCGATCCGGCCGAGGGCGACGTCCTCGCTGCCCCACAGGAAGAGGGTCGGCACGGCGATCCGGCCCGTGGGTACGGAGATGACCGATGCGGGCGCCCGGTACCAGTTGAGGGTGGCGGTCAGCGCGCCCGGCTCGGCGAGCCGGCGGACATTGGCCTCGACGAGTGCGTCCGGGACCTTGCCGCCGTAGGCGGCGCGCAGCCGGCCGGCGTCGTCGGCGAGCAGGGCCGCCTCGGCAACGTGGCCCTCGGTCCGGAAGAAGCGGATGTAGTCGAACCGGTGGTACTGGTCGGCATCGCCGGCGGCGGCGCGGTTGAGCGCTTCGGGGTGCGGGGTGGCCAGTACGGTCAGCGACTTCAGCCGCTCGGGGTGGGCGCCGGCCAGCGCCCAGGCGACGATGCCGCCCCAGTCGTGCGAGACGAGGTGGAAGCGGTCCGCGCCCTGGGAGTCGGCGAAGGCGAGGGCGTCGGCGACCAGCTCGGGCACGGCGTAGTCGGCGACGGCGGAGGGGCGGGCGCCCGGGGAGTAGCCGCGCTGGTCGACGGCGACGGCGCGGTAGCCGGCCGCACCCAGGGCGGGGAGCACGCCGCTCCAGGAGTCGGCGAATTCGGGCCAGCCGTGCAGCAGCAGGACGAGCTCGCCGTCGGCCGGGCCGGTGGCCAGGGCGTCGTAGGTGTGCGGGCCGACCTGGAGCTCCAGGCGCTCGAAGGGGGCCGGTGTGGTGGCCATGGCGACGCTCTCCTCGTATTGACGGCTGCTTAACAAGCACCGTACCGCTGCGTTGAGTATTGCTCAACAAGTGCCGGGGCGGTACGTGTGCTCCCCGTACACGCAAGAGCCGCCGCCCCGGGCGGGAGCCCGACGGCGGCGGCGATGGCCGAGCGGCCGCGTCACAGCGCCCGCAGACCGTCGATCACCTCGCGCAGCACCTGCTCGTCCGGCAGCTCGGCGGGCGGTACGGGCCGGCTGACCCGCACCAGCTCCGCCTCCAGCAGATCGCCGATGAGCACCCGCACCACACCCACCGGCAGGTCGAGTTCGGCCGCCAGCTCGGCGACCGAGAGCGGCGCCTGACGGCACAGCTCGACGATCTCGACATGCTCGGGCGACAGCAGCTGATCGGCCACGTCATGTTCCGCGCGGCTCTCGGCGATCACCTGCGCGATCAGATCCAGCCGCCCCTCCGCCGTCGTCCGGGTGCGCCCGCGGGTCATCGCGTACGGACGGACGACCGGGCCCGCGTCGTCGTCGAACCAGCGGGCCGCGCCCCGCTTCGGTACGGCGCGGCCGTCCTGATCACTCATGGCGTCACCGTCGTGATCCGTCGTCGATCAGGTGACCGGACCGGACCTGGGCGCCGTGCCCAGGTGCGTACCCACGCGCTTGACCAGCAGCGTCATCTCGTAGGCGATCAGCCCCACGTCGGAGTCGGCGTCGGCCAGGACGGCCAGGCAGCTGCCGTCACCGGCCGCGCTGACGAACAGGAACGCATCGTCCAGCTCGACCAGCGTCTGCCGGACCCGGCCCGCCTCGAAATGCCGGCCGACCCCCTTGGCCAGGCTGTGGAAACCGGAGGCGACCGCGGCCAGATGCTCGCCGTCCTCGCGGGTCAGATCCTTCGAGGCGCCGGTGGCCAGGCCGTCGCTGGAGAGGATCAGCGCCTTGCGTATCGAGCCGACCCGCTCCACCAGCTCGTCCAGGAGCCAGTTCAGCTCGCCGGACCCCCTGTGTGCCTGCCCCGAAGCCGATGCGATCGACGCTGCTGCCTTCGATGCGGTCATGGACCGTCCCCTCCCGTTGTGGTTCCTGGTGCTGTGCTGTCACCGTCGTCGCCGCCGTGGGCCGGTGCCCCGCGGCCGGTCTCGGCGCGGTGGGCGTCGTCGTCGCGTGCCGGGTCGTCGCCTTCGGGACGGTCACCGGCCGCGGTGTCCTCGTTGTCGCGGCGGCCGCGCTGCCAGCCGCGCTGGAGCGAGGCCATCCGGGCCCGTACGGCCTCGGCGTCGCGGTCGTCCGCGGGCTCCTCGGCCGGGCGGTCCCCGGACTGCCGCTCGGGTTCCTTCTTGAGCTGGGGTGCGAGGCTGGCCTGGCGTACCCGGCGGGGCAGCCCGCCCGGTGTCAGCGGGGCGGGGGCCTCGGGGGTGCCGCCCTCGGGCGGCTCCTCGACGGGCTCGGGACGCCGCGGGCCGCGGCGCTCCGGTTCCGGCCGTTCGGCGGACGCCTGCGCGTCCCCGCCGTCGACCGTCCTGCCGTGGTCGGAGACCAGGACCGGCGGCTTACGACGGCGCGGCAGCGGGGCGGGGTCGCCGCCGGGCGCCTGGTCGCGGGCCTGCTGATGCTGCTCGACGGAGCGCACCGGCGCCAGGCCGGGCGGCGCGGCCGGTGAGGGGGTGGGGCCGGTCGGCCGGGCGACCGGTCCGGGCCGCTCACGGCCGCGTTCCCGGGCGCCTTCCCGGCTCCTTTCCCGGCCGTTTTCCCGGCCGTTTTCCCGGCCGCGGAAGAAGCTGTCCTCGTCGTCCAGGGGCCCCAGGTCGTCCAGGGCGAGCGGCGCCTCGAGTTCTACGGGGCCGTCGATGACGTGCGGGGTGCGACGCTCCGGAAGCGCCGCCGGCCCCCGGGAGAGCGCGGCCGGCCGGCCCGCGGCGCGCTCCAGTTCATTGCCGCCGCGCCCGTCCGCCGGACCGAGCGCATGCGCTCCGGTGTCCTCGCGGCCGCCCTCGGAGGTCTCGGTCAGGATCGCTCCGGGGATGAAGACCACGGCGGTGGTGCCGCCGTACGGCGAGGTCTGCAGGGAGACCCGTACGCCCTGCCGCTGGGCGAGCCGGCTGACCACGAACAGGCCCAGCCGGTCGGTGTCGGACAGCTCGAACTCCGGGGTCTCGGCGAGCCGGAGGTTGGCGTCCAGCAGCAGGTCGGCGGCCATGCCCAGGCCACGGTCGTGGATCTCGAGGGTGAAGCCGTTGGTGACCCGCTCGCCGAGAACCTGGACGGCGGTGTGCGGCGGCGAGAAGACGGTGGCGTTCTCGAGGAGTTCGGCGATCAGGTGGGTGAGGTCGGAGACGGCCGGGCCGTCCACCGCGAGCCGCGGCAGCCGCCGCACCTCGATCCGCTCGTAGTCCTCCACCTCGGCGACGGCCGCGCGCACCACGTCCATCAGCTGGATCGGCTTGCGCCACTGCCGGGAGGGGGCCGCGCCGGAGAGGATGACCAGGCCCTCGGCGTGCCGCCGCATACGGGTGGTGAGGTGGTCGAGGCGGAAGAGGTCGGCGAGTTCGTCGGTGTCCTCGGTGCGCCGCTCCATGGCGTCCAGGAGGGTCAGCTGGCGGTGCAGCAGCACCTGGCTGCGGCGGGCGAGGTTGACGAACACCTCGGAGACGCCGCGGCGCATGTCCGCCTGCTTGACGGCGGCCTCGACGGCGGCCCGCTGGAGAGTGTTGAGCGCCTGGCCGACCTGGCCGGTCTCGTCCTGGCCGAATTCGAGCCGGGGCGCCTCGGTCTCCACATCGACCCGTTCGCCCGCCGCGAGCCGGCGCATCACGCTGGGCAGGCGTACGCCGGAGACCTCGTGCGCAGCCTTGCGCAGCCGGGTCAGGTCCTTGACGTGCTTACGGCCGATACGGAACGAGACGATGACCGAGACCAGCAGCGCGACGAAGCCGAGCACGCCGGCGATGGCGGCCTTCAGGACGACTCTGGTGGCGTACGGCTCGACCCGCTTCTGGTAGCGGTCGCCGGCCTCCTTGCCCATCCGGGTGAGGTCGTCGAGCACCTTGTCCGCGGAGGTGTTCCAGCGTTCGGCGTTGACGACATGCGGCGCGGACCGGGCGCCGGCCGCGATCGCCGTGTCCTCGTAGGAGGTCACCTCGCGCGCCCTGGCCGAGCGCCAGTAGTCCTCGAAGATGCCCCGGTCCTTGGCGGGCAGGAGGGTGAGGCTGGTGCCGTAGAGGATCCGGCGTTCGGCGACCCGGTCGGCGAGCATCCGCAGATCGCGCCTGGTCATGCTGCCGGAGGCGAGCGCAGCGGACATCAGCGCGTCCTCGCGGGAGAAGGCCTCGCGGGCGCGGGTGACCTGCACCAGCGCGCGGGCCTGCTTGTCCATCTCCACACTCTGCAGGGAGTTGAGGGAGGCGAGGAAGTCGTAGTTGGGGTCGACGACGGAGTTGTACGCCTCCAGGGTCTCGTCGCGGCTGACGGTGTTGTCCTCGACCTGTTTCCGCAGCTCGGGGAGCCCGGTCAGGCTCTTGACGACGTTCTCCGCCTGATTGGCGACCCCGCCGTGGAGCTCGTCGAGCACCCCGGGGTCCTGGGCGTTGCCGCGCAGCCGGGCGATCGCCTCGTCGGTGGCCCGGGTCTGCTGCCGCAGCCGGGTGAGCGCGTCGGCGCCGCGCCGGTCCGCGAGATACAGCAGGCTCTGGCGGCGCTCGCGCTGGAGGGCCTGGACGACGTCCTCGGCCGGATAGCCGACCTTCTGCATGACGCTGGCGACTTCGAGCAGCTGGTCGGCCTCGCGCCCGGTGATGTACGTCGCGAACGTCCACATGGCCGTCAGGGACACCAGCGGTACGAGCAGCAACGCCACGATCTTCCGGCGGATCGACTTTCCGCGAAAGCGCATGGCCTCCCCTACGTCAACCCCGGCGCACGGGGGTGGTGTTCCGTCAACAAACGGCGAGAGCCTACTACTGCCGGGGGACCAATCCGAAGGCCCGCCTGGACGTTGGGAGTCGGGTGCGCGGCGGGATCGTCACATGTTGTCCGTCGATACGCGGACAACACGCCCGCGACCAGGGGCAGCGAACCCCCCGCGACCGTCCGGTGGGCGCCCCCGGTAACTGGCCGGAATTCTCCTACCCCGGGGAACTCCGCGCCCGAACGGTGCGTGACGATAAGGGAGGACAGAGGAAGACGGGGAGCGGCACCAGGGGCATGTACCCGGCGAAACCCGGGCAGCCACCGAGGAGTCGGACAGGCGGGGAGAGTGCGGGGAGAGTGACGTTTTCATGGACACCGACAGGCGTCCTTTGTGGCAGGAGGAGTCCGCACCGCGGCGCCGGATGGCGGATCCCGTGCGTACGGCCGCGGTGCGCGCCGTCATCATCGCCGCGATCACGCTGATTCAAGCCATGGTGGCTTTCCTGAGCACGCTGGCGGGTTCCTGGCTTGCCTTTCCCGCGGTGCTCAGCACGGTCGCCAGCACCGTGGTGGCGACCTGGGCCGTGCTGGACGTGTGGGTGACCCGCCAGGTGTGGGTGCAGCGCCATGGCGTGCAGTCCCAACCGAGCAGTACGGCACGGGAGTTGCGGCGCGAGCGGCGGCGGGCGCGCCGGGCGGCGGCGCGGGAGACGCGGGACGGTCCGTCCCGGATCGACCGCGCGGCCGCCTGAGCGCGGGCGGCCGTTACGCCACCGCCTCTTCCCTCACGGCGGGCCGGACATGGATCATCCCGTCCACGACGCTGACCTCGTGGGTGCGCACGGGACGACGGGCGGGCAGGCAGGTCGGCGCTCCGGTACGCAGGTCGAACAGCGCCGCATGCAGCGGGCATTCCACGAAGCAGCCCTCGACCCAGCCCTCGGAGAGCGAGGCGTCCTGGTGGCTGCAGGTGTCGTCGACGGCGTAGAAACCGCCCTCGGCGTGAAAGACGGCGATCGCCGGCGTGGTGTCGTCGATCTCGATCCGGAGGGACTCACCCTCGGGCAGGTCCTCGATGCGGCAGACGGCAATCATCTGGCCCCCCTCGCGCTGATCGGTATCATCGTTTTGAATAACGCATCGCAGAGCGCGATGCGCAACAGAATCCAAGTCGGGGAGCGGGCCGTCAAGGGCTTTCCGGAGATCCGGACAAACACCCTGAGAGGCGCCCCGCGGTGGCCGAACGGGCGGTGACGCAAACACCCATGTCAAGCACATCGAACGCATCGAACGCAGCACGCACATCGAGCGCATCGGATACGGCGAGCACGGCAGGTACGGCAAACACGTCAGGCACGTCAGGCCCGGCGAATGCGCCGGATGTCCCGGACACCTCGGTGGCCTCGGAAGGCGGGGCGGCGATGGAGCGGACCGAGGAGCGGCGCGGCGGTGCCGGCTCCGTCCAGTCCGTGGACCGGGCGGTGAGCGTGCTGGAGATCCTGGCCCGGCTGGGCGAGGCCGGGGTGACCGAGCTTTCCGAGGAGCTGGGCGTCCACAAGTCGACGGCGTTCCGGATCCTCGGGGTGCTGGAGAACCGCGGGCTGGTGGGCCAGGAGAAGGAGCGCGGGAAGTACTTCCTGGGCGCCGGGGTGCTGCGGCTGGCGGGCGCGGCGGCGATCCGGCTGGACATCTCTCAGGAGGGCCAGCCGGTGTGCCGGGCGCTCGCCGACGACACCGGGGAGACCGCCAACATCGCGGTGCTGGACGGCGATGCGGCGGTCAACATCATGCAGGCCAGGGGCGCCGCCGCGGTGACCGCGTACAACTGGCTGGGCAGGCGCACCCCGCTGCACGCCACCGCAAGCGGCAAGGTGCTGCTGGCGCATCTGCCCCGGGAGCGCCGGGAGACCCTGGTGACCCGCAAACTCGCCCGGTTCACCGAGAACACCCTGACCACACCGGCCGGGCTGCGCGAGCAGCTGACGGCCGCTTTCGAGGACGGATTCGCCCGTTCCACCCAGGAGTTGGAGATCGGGCTGAACGCGGTGGCGGCGCCGGTACGGGCGCACGACGGCGCGGTGATCGGGGCGATCGGCGTCTCGGGGCCGGCGTACCGGATGGAGTGCGCCCTGCTCCCGGAGCTCGCGGAGCGTTCCGCGAAGGCCGCCGCCGAACTCTCCCGCCGGATGGGCTACCCGGGGTGACCGGCCAGCGGCGGCGGGGGGGGCAGGAATCGGGCAGCCATCCGGTAGTCACTCAACACCCATCAGGCACCCATCAGGCACTCATCATGCACTCCTCCGGCAGCGGGAAATCGCCTCTTGACGGATCCCTGACGGGCTCCCAGCATGTCTCCCATGGCGCAACCCAGAGCGCCATAAGCAACTTTGGGCCGACGTCGCCGCGCTGCCGGATCGTCGTCCGGGCGTTGTTGAGGAGTGAGACATGCCGTACGAAGTCCGCGCCGCCGTCGCCGTCAAGAAGGGTGCACCCGCCGAGGTGCAGACGATCCTGGTGCCGGATCCCGGCCCGGGGGAAGTACTGGTCGCCGTCCAGGCCTGCGGCGTCTGTCATACCGATCTGCACTACCGCGAGGGCGCGATCGGCGATGACTTTCCCTATCTGCTCGGCCACGAGGCGGCGGGTCTCGTCGAGGCGGTCGGCCCCGGCGTCAGGGACCTGGCTCCCGGCGACTATGTGGTGCTCGCCTGGCGGGCGCCCTGCGGCCAGTGCCGGTCCTGCCGCCGCGGCCGCCCCTGGTACTGCTTCGACTCCCGTAACGCCACCCAGCCGATGACCCTCCTGGACGGCACCCCGCTGTCCGCGGCCCTGGGGATCGGCGCGTTCGCCGAGAAGACGCTGGTCGCGGCCGGCCAGGCGGTGAAGGTGGACCCCGCGGCGCGTCCGGAGGCCGCCGGGCTCATCGGCTGCGGCGTGATGGCGGGCTACGGCGCCGCCGTGCACACCGGGGCCGTCGGCAGCGGCGACACCGTTGCCGTCATCGGCTGCGGCGGCGTCGGCAACGCCGCCATCGCCGGGGCCTCACGGGCCGGCGCCCGGCGCGTCATCGCCATCGACCTCGACGACGGCAAGCTGGACGCCGCCGAGCGGTTCGGCGCCACCGACACCGTCAACTCCCGGGGTACGGACCCGGTCGAGGCGGTCCGGGGGCTCACCGGCGGTCACGGCGCCGATGTCGTCATCGACGCCGTCGGCCGCCCGGAGACGTACACCCAGGCCTTCTATATGCGCGACCTCGCCGGAACCCTGGTCCAAGTGGGCGTTCCCGACCCGGAGATGAAGATCGAACTCCCGCTCATCGATCTCTTCTCCCGCGGCGGCGCCCTGAAGTCCTCCTGGTACGGCGACTGCCTGCCCAGCCGGGACTTCCCGGTCCTGATCGATCTCTACCTGAGCGGCAAGCTCCACCTGGACCGGTTCGTCACCGAGACCATCGGACTCGACGACCTCGAAGCGGCCTTCGCCAAGATGCGGCGCGGCGAGGTCCTGCGGTCGGTGGTCACGCTCTGACGGCCGTCAGAGCGGGGACCCGCCCGGCGCGTCCTCCGGCCCCGTCTCCTGCTGGGCGGGCACCTGCGGCGTCTCGTCCGGGCGGCGGTACATCCGTGTCGCCGTGATCTGGCCGTGCACCGCTTCCCCGGTCGCGTTCTGCTGCGGCAGGCCCGGCCGCAGATGCTCCTCGACGCTGATGTACTTCAGCCCGGCGCGCAGGTCCGCGTCGTTGCGCAGCCGGATGACCAGCGGGAACTCGGCGAGCGCGGTGGTGTCGAAGAGTCCGGTCGTATAGAGCAGCTGGACGCCGAGCGCATCGGCGACGGCGCGCTGGAGCTCCAGCAGATAGGTGGCGTTGGCGCGGCCGATGGGGTTGTCGAGGAACAGCGTGCCGGCGTGCCGCTGCTTGTCGCGGCCCCGGTCGTTGCTGCGCAGCGCCGCCATCGTGCAGTACAGGGCGATGGCGGCGGTCAGCAGCTGGCCGCCGGAGAAGACATCGCCCATCTGCCCGACGGGCACCCGCTCGGCGCGCAGCACCGCGTCCGGCTTGAGGATCTCCACGGCCACGCCGCGCGGCAGCAGCGCCGCGCCGACCCCGCGCAGCAGCAGGGACATTCCGTCCCGCCGCAGATCGCTGTTCTTCTTGACCGCCGAGCGGGTCGCCTCGTCGATGACCTCGCCCAGCCGCTCGGTGAGCGTGGCCTGGTCGGGATCCTCGAAACGGATCCGCAGGAACTCCTGGCCCGACCACTCCCCCAGCCCCTCGGGCAGCCGGGACAGCCGCTGGGCGGAGCGCAGCGTCGTCAGGGACGACTCCACGAGGCCGCGCAGCCGGTCGACGATGGAGTCGCGGTTGCGCTCGAGCTGCGCCAGCTCGTCGGTGAGCACCCGCAGCCGGGGCGCGAAGGCCTCCGCCCACTTGGCGGCGTGGTCGGGCAGGGCCGCGGCGGGCAGTTCGCGGATCTGCTGCCGGGCGGGGGTGCGGACCTGTTCGTAACGGGTGGAGTTGGCGTGCCGTACGAGGATGTCGGAGGCCTCGCGGACCGCGGCATCGGCGCCGGAGAGGTCGGCGGCGCAGCCGCGCAGCGAGCGGCGGGACTCGGCGGCGGCCTGCCGTGCCTCGGCCAGGCTGCCGGCGTACGGCTCGATCTCGCCGTTCGCCGCGTCCTCGGCCTCCTGGTGGTCGCGGAGCAGGTCGCGCAGCAGGGCGGCGGTCTCGTCGAAGCCGCCGGCCGCGTCCTCGGCGCTGCGGTGGCCGCGCAGCAGCTCCTCGTGCCGTGCGCGGGCGTCCTCCAACGCCTCCGCGGCGGTGGCCAGTTCGGCATTGGCGGCGCGCAGCAGCTCCTTGGCGCGGTCGGCGTCCGCGGGGACCAGCTCGTCGGGCAGCTCCGTGTGCGCCTCGCCGTCGGTGGGCGCGAGCCGCTCGGCCTCGCCGCGCAGCCGGCCGAGCTGCTCGCTGGCGGCCGAGGCGCGGCTCTCCAGCATCTGGACGAGCGATTCGGCGCGGGCCGCGGCGGCCTGGCGGGACGGGCCGTCGGCGGCGTCCGGGCTCTCCAGGAGCGCCTCGGCGCGGGTGCGGACCTTGTTGGTGAGGCGGTTCAGCTCGGCCAGCGCCGCGGACTCGTCGCCTTCGGCGCGGGCCTGTTCGGCGCGCAGATCGGCGCCGACGCCGACCTTTTCGTAGAGCTGGGAAGCGGCGCGGTAGGCCTCGCGCAGCGCGGGGAGCGAGGTGCTCGTGCCCTCGGGCGCCGCGCCCGGGTCGTCCGGTACGCCGGCGATCTCGGCCCGCTCGGCGCGCAGCGCGCGGGCGGTGCGGCGGGCGTCGTCGGCGGCGCGCTGGGCGGCCCTGCGGTCCTCGTCGGCGGCCCGTGCGCGGTCCACGCACTCCTCGGCGCGGGCCTCGAACTCGGCCGCCTCATCGGCCAGTTCACGCAGCCGCGACTGCCAGGTGGCGCGCTCGCGCAGCCGGTGGGCCAGCCCTGCCAGCAGGTCGGCGGCCCGGCGGGCGCGCTGTGCGTTCTCCTGCCGCTCGTCGCGCACCCGGGTGGCCTCGGCCGCCACCTCGTCGGCCTCGGCGCGGACCGTGCGGGCCTCGGCCAGCTCGGCCGCCGCCTCATCGGCGGCCGTACGGGTCTGCTCGGCCGCGCCGGCCAGCTCGGCGAGGCGGCCCTGCGGGCATCCCGTACGCCAGGACGCGAGCCGGGCGGCCAGCGCGCGGTCCCCGGCGAGGCGGGCGGCGAGCCCGCGGATCTCCTCGTCGCGCTCGGCGGCGCGGGTGCGCAGCGCCTGGCGTTCCTCGTCCGCCGCCGATTCGTCGTGCATCGCGGGGTTCGGCGGGACGAGAAATACCTGGGAGGCGCTGTTGTCCCGGCCGTCGGGGGCGGGGGTGGGGGCGAGCAGCGCGGCGGCGGTGCCGACGGCGACCGCGGAGCGGGGCAGCAGCGCGGCCTGGGAGAGCACCTCGCGGGCCCGTGCGTGGGTGTCGGGGTCGGTGATGATCACGCCGTCGACCAGCTCGGGGCGGGCGGCGAGCACCCGGACGTGGTCGGCCGGGTCGACGGACTGGGCGAGATAGCGCCAGCCGGGCAGCGCGGGGACGCCGTGCTCGCCCAGGTACTCCACGGCGGCCAGCACATCGGGCCCCGGGGGCAGCAGCCCCCCGTCGCCCAGCGCGCCGAGGATCCGGGAGTCGTCGGCGGCGGCCGTGCGCAGGTCGAACAGCTGGCGCTCGGCCGCGGCCACGCCCTCCTCGAGCAGTTCGCGCAGCGCGTCGGCGCTGCGGTCCAGCTCCTCGGCGGTCAGCGGTCCCGCGGGAGCGCCGCCGTCCGTACCGGCGTCGGCCGTACGGGGGCCGGGCAGCGCGACGGCCTTCGCCTCGGGGAGTCCGAGGAGGTCGGCCAGCCGTTGTTCGGACCCGATCGAGCCGGCGGCGCGGCGCTCGGCGTCGTACGCCCGCTCCGCGGCCTGCGCGGCGTCCTCGGCGCGGGCCGCCGCCAGCTCCGCGGCGGAGTGCCGGGCCGCGGCCTCCCGGGCACGGTCGGTGGCCGTCCGGGCGGCCTCGCGGGCCGAGTCCCAGGCCTGCACGGCGGTCTTCTCCGCGTCGGAGGCGGCGAGCGCGGCGCGGGCCGGGTCGGCGTCCGGGGCGGAGTCGTCCAGCCAGCCCGCCCGGACGGCCTCGGCGGTCTCCTGGGCGACCTCGGCCAGACGCTGCTTGAGGTGGTCGGCCTCGCTGCGGGCGCGCTGGGCGTGGGTGGCGGCGGCGGTGGCGTCGCGGTGCGCCGATTCGCCGGCCTCCTGGAGGGCGGCGGATCGTTCCTCTTCTTCGTTGGCGACCCGCTCGCCCGCCTCGGCGGCCACCTGCAGGGCGCGGACGAGGTCGGTGGCGGCGGTGGCACGGGCGGCGAGCGCCGGGGCGGCGTCCCGCTCGGCCTCGCGGATGGCGGCGGCGACCCGCGCGGAGCGGTCGGCGGCGGCGCGGTGCCGCAGCGCGGTCTCGGCGGCCTGCCAGGCGCTGTGCAGCGTACGGGCGTCGTTCAGTTCGCGGCGCTGGGCGGCGGCGCCCTTCTCCGCGGCGGCCAGCGCCAGCGAGGCGTGACGGTAGGCCAGCTCGGCGGAGACCAGGGAGCGGCGCTCGCGGGTGCGCTCGGCGTCGGTGACGCGGTGCGCCGCGGCGGCGAGCTGTTCGGCGAGCTCTGCGGCCCGGCCGCGCTCCTCGGTGCCGCGGGCATGCAGCCGCTGGGCCAGGCCCCGGGTACGGCGCTCGGCCCCCGCATGGACCTCGCGGGCCCGCTCGCGCTGCTCGGCGGATTCGGCGATCCGCGACAGCAGATCCAGCGATCCGGCGGTGAAGTCCCGCTCGGCGGTCAGCTCGGCGCGCCGGCCGAGCTTGTGCGCGAAGCCGTGCACCAGGTCGGCGAGGCCGTCGGTGTCACGGGTGTCGGTGACGGCGCGCAGCAGCAGATCGGTGAAGTCGGAGTCGTTCTTGACGGCGAACAGTCCGGCGGCTTCGCCCTCGTCGGCATTCATCTCGCGCTGGTACCGGAACAGCTCGGGGTCCAGGCCCAGCATGCCGAGGTGCTCGTTCCAGCGCTCGTGGATCTCCTCCCACACCACGTCCAGATTCGGGTAGTTCTTCCCCGCCTCGGTCAGGACGTCGCGGAAGCCCTTCATCGTGCGGCGGCGGCCCTGGGCCCCGGACGCGCCCTCGCCCTTCTCCTGGCGGGGCCGGACGATGGTGGCCTCGGCCACCGGGAGGGAGTCCAGGCTCATCCCGGGGCCCGGCCGGAAGCTGTACCAGGCCTCGGCGAACTTACGGGGGTCGTTGGAGACCTGGCGGCCGCGCCATTCGCTGACCTTGCCGACGACGATGCTCTCGCCGGTGAGGACGTGCTGCCACTCCAGGGCGACATGCCCGCAGTCGTCGGCGAGCAGGAACTTGCGCAGCACGCCCGAGCTGGCTCCGCCCAGGGTGTTGCGGTGGCCGGGCAGCATCACCGAGAAGATCAGCTTGAGCAGGACGGACTTGCCGCCGCCGTTCTCCAGGAAGAGCACGCCGGCCGGGGCCGGGCGGCGCGGCGGGCCGACCGGTTCGTCCTCGAAGAAGTCCGCCTGCGCCGGGGCCGGTTGGGGCACAGGTGCGCCGACCCCGCGCAGGTCCAGCACCGTGTCGGCATAGCGCGCACCGGCGGGCCCGATGGAGTAGAGGCGGACCCGGGACAGCTCGTACATGGCGGACTCTCGTTGTGGTGTCGGTCGGTGGTCTGGCGGACTGGGCGGCGGTCGTACGGCGGTGGTTGCGGGCGGTCAGCCGGAGTGGAAGGGCAGTCCCGCATCGGAGACCAGGTCGAGGTCGTCGGTGTCCTCGCCGGGCAGCAGCGAGCCGCTGCCGTCGGCTACGGGGACCACGCCCAGCTCCAGCAGCTCGGCCATGGCGGCGCTGCCGGCCATGTCGCGGACCTGGAGCTGATAGCGGGCGGTGGTGCGGTACGCGCCTCCGGCGTCGTCGCCGGTGCGCTGGAGGAAGCCGGAGTCGACGAGGAACGTTACGGCCTTGGCGATGATGCCGGTGGTCGAACCGGCCAGCCGCCGGGCGTCCTTCGTGGCGCCGGTCGCGCTCCGCCGGGCATAGACCCGCCAGGCGGACTCCAGGCCGGGCGCATCGCTGACCGGGTCGGTGTTCTCGCCGTCCTGCTCGGCGCGCTCCTCCAGGCGGCGGCAGGCCTGGCGGACGAACGCGTCGACGCCGTTGACGGTGATCCGGCCGATGTAGCCGTCGTCGGCGAGGTCCTCGGGGCGGGGGAACGCCAGCGCGGCGACCGCGAGATGGGCCAGGCCGTGCAGAAAGCGGTCGGCGGAGTCGGTGGAGGCGCGGCGGGCGTAGTCGCCCATCCGTACGGCGAAGACGGAGTCCTCGGCGGCGGTGACGGCCATCCCGGCGCGGGTGGAGACCTCCAGGACGACCAGGCCCAGTCCCGTGGCGACCGCGTCGGCGAGGCGGGCGAAGGCGGGCTCGTCCCGATAGCGGCGCAGCAGCTCGGCGTACTCGGCGTCGCGGGCGGGCAGCAGCTTGGGCTGGAGCCCGAAGGAGACCAGCCGGGCGGCGTCCGCGGCGTCGGCCGGGCTCAGGGGCGCGGGGGCGGCCGGCGCCGGCGTCTCGTCTGCGGGCCCGCCCCAGGACGCGGCGTCGCTCAGGGGATCCGGCGCCGTCTGGTCGGCGGCGGTGGACCCAATGGACTCGGTCACGGTTGAAGCTCCTTGTGCGGGGTCCGGACGGCCGGGTGGGGGTGCGGCAGCGGCGGTATCCGTCGGGCCGGGGACATCGGGGCCGGGCGCGCAGGGCCCGGGGACAGCAGGCCCGGGGACATCGCGTTCGGGGACATCAGGCCACCTCCGAGCGGCCGGCGGCCATGCCGGCCGCGTCGAGCAGGGCCGTGCCGACGATGAGGTCGGCGCCGCCGAACTCGGGGTCGGCCAGCTCCGTGCCGTCGTCCACGGCGAACAGCAGCTGCGACTCGCCCTGGCGGTAGGCCGTGCCGACCGGGGGGCTGGCGGCGTGCACCGCCAGCAGGGCGACGAGGTAAGGGAGTTCGGGGTCCTTGCGGCGCGCGTCGGCCAGCAGGCCGGAGAGCCTGCGGGGCGCGTCGGCGGGCAGGTCGAGCAGTTCCATCGCGGCGTCGAGCTGCTCCTCGCTGAAGCGGCTGTCGTCGGGCGTGGCCACCAGATCGGGCTCGGGCATCTCGGCGCCGAGGTGCTCGCGCTCCAGGGGCGGCGTGAGCAGCATCTCGACGAGATCGCCGACGCGGACCGCGGAGGGGGTGCGCAGGCCCGTGCCGTGGGCGAAGAAGGCGTCGGTGACGCGGATGGCCCGTTCGGCGGGCAGCGGCAGCAGCGGGGCGACCAGCTGGCCGTAGAGGTCGAGGCCGGAGCGGGCGGTGGGGGCGGCGAAGGCCTGCCGGTCCTGCTCGGCGCGGAAGAGCGGGCCGGCTTCGAGCAGCCGGGACTGGAGCTGGGTGTGCCGCCGGATGCAGTCCTTGACGATGTCGACGAGCTCGGCGGCGCGCCGCTTGTGCTCGCCGGTTTTCTGGTCGACGGCCTCGGCCTCGTCACGGGTCTTGCGGATGTTGGTGAGGATGGCGTTCTCATGGCGGTAGCGGTCCGCGACGTGGTCCAGCGCCTCGGCGATCATGTCCGGGACGGTCTCCAGCCAGTCGACCGCGCGGACGTTGCGCCGGGTGGCGTCCAGGGTCTTGCGCAGCGTCTCGGCGTACTGCACGGTGCGGTAGCGGGCCTGCTCGGCGGCGAGCTGGGCGTCGGCCAGCCTGCCGCGGTTGATCAGCACCTCGAGCTTGACCTCGGCGGCGATCTGGGCGCTGGTGACGTCCGTGTCGAGCGCGCCGACCAGGACGTTGACCGCCTCGTCGGTGGCCCGGAGGTAGACCGTGCCGCCGGGGCCCGGGACCTCCTCGATGAGCTTGAAGTCGTAGTCGCGGCGGACGTACTCACCGTCGGTGGTGAAGGTGCCGTAGACGGCCCGGAAGCCGCGGTCCACGCTGCCGACGTTGATGAGGTTCTCCAGCACCCAGCGGGCGACCCGTTCGTGCTCGACCTGGGGGCGCCGGGGAGCCTGGGCGGCGACCCGCGGGAGCACCTTCGCCACTATCTCTTCATGATCGGCGCCGGTGTCGAAGTCCATGTTGAGCGTGACGAGATCGATGACGGCGAGCGCCACCTCCGCCATCGCATAGACGCCGTACTCGCCCGCGAGGTTGGCCTTGCGCGCATCGAGGTCGTGCAGCGGCGCCGTGCATGCCAGGGCACGCAGCCGACGGGCCAGGCCTTCGTCGGCGGCCGGTCCCGGCGCGGGCCGGGCCGGCCCGTTGAGCTGGGACGCAGCGGGCCCCGGGGCGGAAAAAGTCACGTCGCACAGAGTAGGCGCTCGCACTGACAACGGACGAAACGGCGCGGTGGGGCACCGCACGGAACCCGCTGGTGGGACCGCCGCGGGACCTGTTGACGGGACCCGCTCGCCGGCCGGCGCACCAGTCTACGGCGGCCCCGTGCCGCGCCCACCGCCCCCTTCACCACGTGCTCCTCGGCTCAGTGCGTGGCCCCCTCCGCCACGCGGATGTCCGTACGGACGCGGGCGGCCGTCGCCGCGATCTCCCCCAGCGCCCGCGCCACCACCGCCACGGACAGCGACGGCTGGGCCCGGTCCACGACCTGCTCCGGCGCGTACGGCACGTGCACGAAGCCGCCCCGTACGCCGGGCAGTTCGGTGGCGAGGAGATACGCGAGCCCGTAGAACACGTGGTTGCAGACGAAGGTGCCCGCGGTGTTGGAGACCGAGGCGGGCACCCCCACGGCACGGACCGCCGCCACACAGGCCTTGATCGGCAGGGTGGAGAAGTACGCGGCGGGGCCGCCGGGCACGATCACCTCGTCGACCGGCTCCGCACCCATAACATCCGGAATGCGAGCATCATCCACGTTGATGGCGATGCGTTCGACCGTGACGTCGGGGCGGCCGCCCGCCTGGCCGACGCACACCACGATCTCCGGGCGCCGGTCCGCAATCGCGGCGCGCAGGGCGGTCATCGATGCACCGTAGACGCAGGGCAGTTCCACGGCCGACACCTCGAGGCCGGCGGGCGGCCGGTCCGCGACGGCGCGGACCGCCTGCCAGGAGGGGTTGGCGGACTCGCCGTCGAAGGGCTCGAATCCGGTCAGCAGCACCCGGGTCATATCGGGATTCCTCGACGGTCTCAGAAGGCGAACAGGGACATGAAGACGATGTTGCAGCCGAGCAGCACGCCGGCGGTCGGCAGCTGGGCCTTGATGGGCCCGTACCGGTCCTTCAGTTCCAGCAGGGCCGCCGGGACGATGTTGAAGTTGGCGGCCATCGGGGTGACGAGGGTGCCGCAGAATCCGGCCAGCATGCCGATGGCCAGGACGGCGGCGGGATTGCCGTCGAAGTGGCCGATCAGGACCGGCCAGCCGACGGCGGCGGTCATCACCGGGAAGGCGGCGAAGGCGTTGCCCATGATCGTGGTGAACAGGAACATGCCCACGCAGTAGACGACGACGGCGACGTACAGCGAGTCCTTGGGCAGCACGGCGGTGGCGAGCTTGCCCACCTGGGTGCCGACGCCCGACACCTGGAAGATGGCGCCCAGCGTGGCCAGCATCTGCGGCAGCAGCATCGCCCAGCCCATCGCCTCCAGCATGGAGCGGCCGGACTCCACGGGCACCGAGACCCGCTTCTCGCGCAGCATGACCATGCCGACGACCAGGGCGACGACGGCGCCCAGACCCAGTCCCAGAATGGTCTCGCTGCCTTCCTGGAGGACGGGTTCGCCCCCGAAGGAGAGGTGTTTGACGCCGATCGCGCAGACCATCGCGACGAGGGGGATGGTGAGCGCGGGGACGAAGAGCTTGTTGCCGAGCCGGGCGGCGGCGGCCACGCGCTCCGTCGCCGTGGTGGTGCGCGGGGTGCCGCGCCCGGTGCGGCCGAAGCCCGCCAGAGCGGCCATGACGAGCACCGCGACGCCCAGCGGCTCGGCCGGCGCCTGGTGCGTGACCACCCAGCTGCTGTAGATGAATCCGGTGCCGACCAGGCCCCAGAAGGCGCCGGTGCCGAAGCGCTTGGGGTTGCTGCGGTCGGTGAACATCTGGGCGGCCATCACCAGGAAGCTGAGGCCGACCAGCCAGTAGAACCACTCTGCCTTGATCACTGGGCGGCCTCCGTCACCTCGGCGCCGGCCGGGGCGGCGCGCAGTTCACGTTCCAACTGTCGGTCCAGCCGTAGCAGTCGCCAGCCGTGGACGAGGAAGGCGCACACGGCGGTGGGAATCGCCCACAGCGCGAGGTGCAGCGGTTCGAGGTGGGTGCCGTAGGAGGTGTTGACGAAGCCGGTGATCAGCAGGATCGAGCCGACGGCCAGGAAGACGTCCTCACCGAAGAACAGGCCGACGTTGTCCGCGCTGGCGGCGAACGACCTGACCTTCTCCCGTGCCCGCTCGGGGAGTTGTCCGTACTTCCGCTCCGCGGCACCCTCGGCCATCGGCACGGCGAGCGGGCGCACGGTCTGTGCGGGCCCGAAGACGTTGGTCAGCCCGACCGCGGCGCCGATCTGCCGCATGCCCAGATAGAGGGCGAGGAAGCGTCCGGTGGTGAGTTTGGCGAACCTGGCGATGAGGTTGCGGGCCTGCTCCTGGAGGCCGTAGCGCTCCAGGAGGCCGATGACGGGGAGGGTGATGGCGAAGATCGTCGCCGCTCGGCTGTTGGCGAAGCCGTCGCCGAAGGCGGCCAGCACCTTGCCGGGCGAGAGCCCGCCGAGGAAGCCGGTCGCGATGCCGGCCGCCCCGACGACCAGGAGGGGATTGCGTTTCGTGGCGAAGCCGACCACCACCACGAGCACACCCAGGAGCACGATCATGGGTCCGCCTTCCGCATGCAGGGACCCCACGGACGGTGAGGAGAATGCCGAGGAGGCTAGGCGATTGTTCAACGATCCGACAAGGGGTCGGCGGGGGCGAACTCCGGCGAGCCTCATCCCTCCGCGATGCGCTGGGCGTACGCCCCCGACAACTGGCCGCGCGAGTCCTCCAGATAGTCCAGCAGCAGCCGTTCGGCCTCGGCGGCCTCGCCCGCCAGCAGCGCGTCCGCGATCTGCCGGTTGCGGACCAGATACGGCGCGTAGAAACGCTGCGGATCGTCCATGACGTGGAAGACCAGCCGGAGTTCGGCCAGTACGCCGCGCATCAGCTCATCCGTGCGCGGGCTGCCGGCGAGGGCGACGACGGCCTGATGAAAGCGGATATTGGCGGTCGAGAGGTCCTCCCAGGCGCGGTCCGCGGCGGCCCGCTCACCGGCCCGCACCGCCGCGTCGATGGCCTCGATCGCCTCGCCCACCCCGGCGTCGTACGGGCCCCGCCCCAGCCCCCGCACCGCCGCGGACTCCACGATCATGCGGACCCGGAAGATATCGTCCAGGTCCTCGACCGTCACGAGCCGTACGAACACCCCGCGGTTGAGCCGGTGCTCCAGCAGCCGCTCGTGCGTGAGCAGCCGGAACGCCTCCCGCAGCGTGTTGCGCGAGACGCCCAGCGCGCCGCCGATGCTCTCCTCGGACAGCCGGGCGCCGGGCGGGAAGAAGCCCTCGGTGATCCGGTCCCGCAGGATGTCGGCGACCCGCTCGGCGGTACTGGCGCGCCCGAGCAGGGCCCGGTCCGACTCCAGGCCCTTGACCTCGGCCAGCCGCCGCTGATCGTTCTTCGCCACTCCGCCGGCCATTGCACTCCCGCTCTCCGCTGTCGTGTCGGCGGCAGTCAATCCCAGATGGGAGAACGAGACAACACACCTCTTGTCGGATCGTTCAACAATCCAGTACGTTGGCCGGCGCCCCTGCACGTGCACACCACGGAACGGACACCCATGACCGACCCGGCGGCCCCTCCCGTAATCGACCTCAACGCCGACCTCGGGGAAGGCTTCGGCCGCTGGCAGCTCACCGACGACGACGCCCTGCTGTCCGTCGTCACCAGCGCGAACGTCGCCTGCGGCTTCCACGCCGGCGACCCGTCCACCATGCGCCGGGTGTGCGAGCTGGCCGCCGAGCGCGGTGTGGTCATCGGCGCCCAGGTCTCCTACCGCGATCTGGCCGGGTTCGGCCGCCGCGCGATGGACGTCCCGCCGGACGAGCTGGCCGACGAAGTCACGTACCAGATCGGCGCGTTGGAAGTCTTCGCGCGCGCCGCCGGTGCCCGCGTCGGCTATGTCAAACCGCATGGCGCGCTCTACAACCGCTGTGTGCACGACGAGGCGCAGGCCGTCGCCGTCATCGCCGGCGTCCGCGCCGCGGGCGGCGCACTGCCCGTCCTCGGCCTCGCGGGCTCCCGGCTGCACCACGCGGCCCGGGAGGCCGGGCTCCCCGTCGTCGGCGAGGCGTTCGCCGACCGGGCCTACACCGCCGAGGGCACCCTCGTCCCGCGCCGCGAGCCGGGCGCCGTGATCCACGATCCGGACGAGGTCGTCAAGCGCGCCCTGGGCATGGCCCGCGACCGCACCGTCACCTCGATCGCCGGCCGGGGCATCGCGATCACGGCGCGCTCGCTGTGCCTGCACGGCGACACGCCCGGCGCGGCCGGCCTGGCCCGCCGCGTGCGCTCCGAACTGACCGCGGCCGGCGTGCAGGTGCGCGGCTTCGTCCGGAGCGGTGCATGAGGCCGCTGCCCGTCGGTGAGCACGGGCTGCTCATCGAGCTGGACTCCGCCGAGGAGGTCGAGGCGCTGCACGCCGAGCTGCGCCGCCGCGCCGCCGAGGGCACGCTGCCGCCGGTCCGCGAGATCGTGCCCGCCGCCGGCACGGTCTTCCTCGACGGCCTCGCCGACCCCCGCGGCCTCATCGCGGAACTGCCGACGTGGGACATCCCGCCGCTGACGTCCGGCGACCGCCCCGCCGTCGAGATCCCCGTCCGCTACGACGGCCCCGACCTCGTCGAGGTGGCCGCCCTGTGGGACGTCACCCCCGACGAGGTCGTCCGTCTGCACTCCGGCACCGCCTTCCACGTCGCCTTCTGCGGCTTCGCCCCCGGCTTCGGCTATCTCACCGGCCTGCCCCGGCAGCTGCACGTCCCCCGCCGGGCGACCCCCCGCACCAGGGTCCCGGTCGGCTCGGTCGCGCTCGCGGGCCCGTACACCGGCGTCTACCCCCGCTCCTCCCCCGGTGGCTGGCAGCTGATCGGCACCACCGACACCGTTCTGTGGGACCCCGACCGCGAACCCGCGGCGCTGCTCGCGCCCGGCACCCGCGTCCGCTTCGTCCCCCAGGAGACCGCCCGATGACCGACCGCGCCCTCTCGGTCGTACGGGCCGGAGCGCTCACCACCGTCCAGGACCTCGGCCGGCCCGGCCATGCCCACCTGGGCGTGCCCCGCGCCGGCGCCCTCGACGAGCCCGCGCACCGCCTCGCCAACCGCCTGGTGGGCAACCCGGAGCGGGCCGCCACCCTGGAGACGACCCTGACGGGGTGCGCCGTACGGGTCCGCACGGCCACCGCCGTCGCGGTGACCGGCGCTCCCTGCCCCGTGACGGTCGACGGCCGCCCCGCCCCCTGGGGCGCCCCGGTACACGTCCCGGCGGGCGCCGTCCTGGATGCCGGGCCCGCCACCCACGGCCTGCGCTCGTATCTCGCCTTCGGCGGCGGCATCGAGGCCGGTCCCGTCCTGGGCAGCCGCGCCAGTGACCTGCTCTCGGGACTGGGGCCCGACCCGCTCGGCGACGGCGCGGTCCTCCCCCTGGGCCGGCCCGGCGCCCCGCCCGCCACCGCGGACGCCGTCCCGCACCCCGGCCCGGTCACGGAACTGATCCTCCCCTTCCTGCCCGGCCCGCGCGACGCGTGGTTCACCGACGCCGGCCTGCACACCCTGACCACCGGCCGCTTCCGCGTCTCCGCGGCGAGCAACCGCATCGGCCTGCGCACCGAGGGCCCGCCCCTGGAACGCGCCCGCCCCGGCGAACTCCACAGCGAGGGCATGCCGTTGGGCGCCCTCCAGGTCCCGCCCAACGGCCTTCCGGTGCTCTTCCTCCACGACCACCCCACCACCGGCGGCTATCCGGTCATCGGCGTGGTCCCCGAACGCTTCCTGGCACCCGCCGCCCAGGCCGTACCGGGGACGCCGGTCCGCTTCGTGCGCATGCGCCCGGTGCTGCGGGCCGGTACATCGACGCCGACCACGAGCCCCGGGTGCGCTTGAAGGCGACGCCGGAGGCAGGCGAGTGGACCCGGCCGACAAGGTCGGTGAAGGAGTTCAGCCCTAGCCCTCCGCCGGCCCGTACCCGCCCCCGCCGGGCGTGCGGATCACCAGCACATCGTCCACCCCCACGTCCGCCGCGTCGCAGCCGCGCAGCGCCTCGTGCGAACCGTCCGCCCGTTCCACGGTGTTGACGCCCAGCGAGCCGGGCGCGCCGCCCGCCATCCCGTAGGGCGCGACCCTGCGGTGGTTGCTCAGCAGGGCCACCGTCATCGGCTCCAGGAAACGCAGCCGGCGTTCGGCGCCGCAGCCCCCGTGCCAGCGCCCGCTTCCGCCGCTGCCGCTGCGGATGGCGAAGCGGTCGACGCGGACGGGGTAGCGCCACTCCAGTACCTCGGGGTCGGTCAGCCGGGAGTTGGTCATATGGGTCTGTACGGCGTCCGCGCCGTCGAAGCCGTCGCCCGCTCCGGAACCGCCGGCCACGGTCTCGTAGTACTGCACCCGGTCGTTGCCGAAGGTGAGGTTGTTCATGGTGCCCGAGCCTTCGGCCTGGATGCCGAGCGCCGCGTAGAGGGCGCCGGTGACCGCCTGGGAGGTCTCCACATTGCCCGCCACGGTGGCCGCCGGGAACCGCGGGGCGAGCATCGAGCCCGGCGGGATACGGACCTGGACGGGCTTGAGGCAGCCGCTGTTGAGGGGGATGTCCTCGGCGACGAGGGTGCGGAAGACGTACAGCACCGCGGCCATCACCACCGAGCTGGGCGCGTTGGCGTTGCCGGGCTGCTGGGGTGAGGTCCCGGCGAAGTCCAGTACGGCGCCGCGGGCCGCGCGGTCGACGGTGAGCGCGACATGGATCTCGGCGCCGCTGTCGGTCTCGTAGCGGCAGGAGCCGTCCGACAGCCCGGCGATGATCCGCCGCACCGATTCCTCGGCGTTGTCCTGGACGTGCCCCATGTAGGCCCGTACGACATCCAGGCCGAACTGCCCGGTCATCCGCCGCAGTTCCTCGATGCCCTTCTCGTTGGCGGCGATCTGGGCGCGCAGATCGGCGATATTGGCGTCCGGGGCGCGGGAGGGGTACGGGCCGGAGGCGAGCAGTTCGCGGGTCTCGCGCTCGCGCAGCTCGCCGTCGCGCACCAGCAGCCAGTTGTCGAAGAGGATGCCCTCCTCCTGGATGGTGCTGCTGAAGGCGGGCATCGAGCCCGGGGTGATGCCGCCGATCTCGGCGTGGTGGCCGCGGGAGGCGACCAGGAACAACAGCTCGTCACCGTGCGTTACCTCACCGTGAGTTCCGGCTTCGCGAGTCGCGTCATCGTGCGTGGCGAAGACGGGGGTGACGACCGTGACGTCGGGGAGGTGGGTGCCGCCGTGGTAGGGATCGTTGATCGCGTAGACATCGCCGGGCCGCATGTCGCCGCCGCGCCGCCGCAGCACCTCCTTGATGGACTCCCCCATCGAGCCCAGGTGCACGGGGATGTGCGGGGCATTGGCGATCAGATTGCCGTCGGCGTCGAACAGCGCACAGGAGAAGTCGAGGCGCTCCTTGATGTTGACGGAGTGCGCGGTGTTCTCCAGGCGGACGCCCATCTGCTCGGCGATGGCCATGAAGAGGCTGTTGAAGACCTCCAGCATCACGGGGTCGGCCTCCGTGCCCACCGCCGTGCGGCCCTCGCGCTCCCGTACACGCGTCAGCAGCAGGTGCCCGCGCTCGCCCACGGCCGCCCGCCAGCCCGGGTCGAGCACGGTGGTGGCGTCCTCCTCGGCGATGATCGCCGGGCCGGTGAGGGAGTCGCCGGGGCGCAGATCGGTGCGCCGGTAGAGCCGGGTGTCCTGCCGGCGGCCCTGCGCATACATCCGCACGGTGGTCAGCGGCCGCACATCTCCGGACCGCTCCGTGACGGGGACCTCGTAGCCGCTCGCCCCGCCGGCCGCCCCGACCGCCTCGACCGACACCGCCTCGGCCACCAGCGGCTTGTCCATGGTGAAGGCGTAGCGGGCGCGGTGCGCCCGGTCGAAGTCATCGGCCATGGTGGCGGCGTCGGCCAGTGGGACGCCGATGGTGGAGTCCGTCCCGGCGTAGCGGATGAGCACCCGCGCCCGGGTGGTGATGCTCTCCTCGGGCACGCCGTCGTCGAGCAGCTCGCTCCGGGTCTGCCCGGCGAGGGTGTCGCACACCTCGTGCACCCGGTCGACGGCCCCGGCCTGCCCGAATTCCGCCTCGACGGCCGCCTCGCGCATCGCGGTGGCGTCGGCGACCCCGATGCCGTACGCGGAGAGGACACCGGCCAGCGGCGGTACGAGCACCGTGCCGATGCCCAGCGCGTCGGCGACCGCGCAGGCGTGCTGGCCGCCCGCGCCGCCGAAGCTGGTGAGGGCGTAGCGGGTGATGTCATGGCCGCGCTGGACGGAGATCTTCTTGACCGCGTTGGCCATGTTGAGCACGGCGATGTCCAGGAAGCCGGCGGCCACGTCCTCGGGGCCGCGGTCGTCCCCGGTGGCGGCCGCGGCGCGGGCGGCGAGCTCGGCGAACCGGGTGCGGACGACGTCGGCGTCCAGCGGCCGGTCGCCGCCGGGGCCGAACACCGCGGGGAAGTGGTCGGGCTGGATGCGGCCGAGCATCACATTGGCGTCGGTGACGGTCAGCGGCCCGCCGCGCCGGTAGCAGGCCGGTCCCGGGACGGCGCCGGCCGAGTCGGGCCCGACGCGGTAGCGGCGCCCGTCGAAGTGCAGCACGGAGCCCCCGCCGGCCGCGACGGTGTGGATGTTCATCATCGGGGAGCGCATCCGCACTCCCGCGACCTCGTTGCCGAAGACCCGCTCGAACTCCCCGGCGTAGTGGGACACATCGGTGGAGGTGCCGCCCATGTCGAAGCCGATCACCCGGTCGTGGCCCCCGGCGTCCTCGGCGGCGCGGACCATGCCGACGACGCCGCCCGCGGGCCCGGACAGCACCGCGTCCTTGCCCCGGAAGTGCTCGGCCTCCCGGAGCCCGCCGTTGGACTGGAGGAACATCAGCCGGATGCCGGGGAGTTGCGCGGCGATCTCGTCGACGTACCGGCCCAGGATCGGCGAGAGATAGGCGTCGACGACGGTCGTGTCGCCGCGCGGCACCAGCTTCATCAGCGGGCTGACCTCGTGCGAACAGCTCACCTGCGCAAAGCCCGCCCGCCGGGCCAGTTCGGCGACGGCCTTCTCGTGGGCGGCGTGGCGGTAGCCGTGCATCAGGACGACGGCCGCGCTGCGCAGCCCGTCCGCGCGGGCCCGGATCAGCGCCTCGCGGACCCCGTCGGCGTCCAGCGGCCGTACGGTCTCGCCGTGCGCGCCGATCCGCTCGGGCACCTCGATCACCCGCGCGTAGAGCGCCTCGGGCAGCACGATCCGCCGGTCGAAGATCCGCGGCCGGTTCTGGTACGCGATGCGCAGCGCGTCCCGGAATCCCTCGGTGATGAGCAGCACCGTCGGCTCGCCCGTACGTTCCAGGAGGGCGTTGGTGGCGACGGTGGTGCCCATCTTGACGACGGAGACCCGCTCGGCGGGCACCGGCTCGTCCGGTCCCAGCCCCAGCATCAGCCGGATCCCGGCCACCGCGGCGTCCCGGTAGCGCTCGGGGTGGTGCGAGAGCAGCTTGTGGGTGACGAGGTGGCCGTCCGGCCGTCTGCCGATGACATCCGTGAAGGTGCCGCCGCGGTCGATCCAGAACTCCCAGCGTCCGGTCATCCGGCCATTGTCGCAGCGCCCTTCGGATCCGAAAGGGCGGCGAGCGCGGCGCGCGTGGCGCGTTCGGCGGTGGCATCGAGGAGCCGTCCGGAACCGGCCAGACCGTGCCGGCATTCCTGGAGCGCGAGGGCGAGCAGGCCGGGCAGCAGATCCGTACAGCGGTCGGCGACCCAGCGGGTGCCGCGGGTGGCCATCCACCAGGCGGACCCGGCGCGGGTCGGCGGCGGCCCGTCGAGGGTGAGCGAGGGAGGCGGCCCCACGGCGTGCCCGGCGGCGGCCAGCGCCGCGTGGAAGCCGCGGGCCAGCAGCCGGTGGCCGCGCTCGCTGGGGTGCAGCCGGTCCACGCTCCAGCTGGCGCGGTCGGCGACCCAGGCGTGGTCGGCGAGGTGCAGATGGATGCCTCCGTAGCGGCCTGACACCGCATGGACGACGGTGTTCACCGCGCGCATCCGCCGGGCGAGCGGGCGGGCCAGCGGCGCGGGCAGTCCCAGCATCCGCCCCGGGTCGGGCAGACACGCGGTCAGCACCACGGTGCCGTCGGCGCTGAGCGTACGGTGTGTCAGATCGAGCGCGGCGGCGACCCGCTCTATGGCGAAGGCGGCCCGCAAGGTGTCGTTCGCACCGACGACGAGCGAGGCGTAGCGGGGCGCCAGGGACCGCGCCGCGGGCAGCTGCCGCGTGGCCACATCGGCCGCCAGCGCCCCGCTGCACGCCAGATTCACCAGCGGCACGCTTCCCGGCCGCTCCCCCGCCGCCGCGGCCAGCAGCGCCGCCCATCCGCGCCAGCCGCCGGCGGGCAGGGGGTCCCCCAGGCCCTCGGTGAGCGAGTCGCCGAGCGCGGCGAAGCCGGACCGTTGCATCGTCACCACCCGGCCCGGGGACGCACCGGCGACACGGGCTCGACGTCCGCCGGGCCGCATGGCGCGGACGCGTCGTGCGCGTCGTGCGCGGCCAGGAAGGCCTCGACGGCGGGCCGCCAGCCGTACCCCTCCGCGCGCTGCCGGGCGGCGGCGCGGCGGGCGGGCTCGGGGCGGGCCAGCACCCGCTGGGCGGCGTCGGCGAAGGAGGGGCCGTCGTCGAGCGCGGTGTCGCCGCTGCTGCCGACCAGGCCGGCCAGCGCGGAGGCGGCGCTGGCGACCACGGGTGTGCCGCAGGCGAGCGCCTCCAGGGCCGCCAGGCCGAAGGTCTCGGCCGGGCCCGGCGCCAGCGCGAGGTCGGCGCTGGCCTGGAGCGCGGCGAGGTGGGCGCGGTCGGCGAGGTGCCCCAGGAACGCCGCGGGCAGCCGCTCCGCCCGCGCCCGGCCCTCCAGCCGCGCCCGCAGCGGCCCGTCACCGGCCACCACCAGCGCCGCGTCGACACCCCGCCGGCGCAGCTCCGCCAGCGCGTCCAGCGCCCGCCCCGGCCGCTTCTCCGGCGACAGCCGGGAGCACATCACCATCAGGACGGCGGCCCGTCCCGCGCAGCGCCGCCGCAGCTCCGCACTCCGGCAGTCCGGGTGCCAGGCGGCGAGGTCGACGCCGAGCGGCGCCCGCACGACATTGCGCGCCCCGACCCGGGTGAACTCCGCCGCCGCCCATTCGGTGGTGCACACGATGCGGCTGTAGGCGTGTGCGGTACGGGAGTTGAGCCGGTCCGCGGCGGCGCGGGCGAGCGGGTGCGGCACGCCCCAGGTCCGCAGCACCCCGTCGACGCTCTCGTGCGAGACCATCACCGCGGGGACCCGGGCCCGGCGCGCCCACTCGCCCGTCCACCGCAGCGTCGTACGGTCGGAGACCTCCAGCCGGTCGGGGTCCAGCGCCCGCAGCACCCGCCGCAGCCGGCGCCCGTCGGTCAGTACCCGATAGCCCCCGGTGCCGGGCACCGCGGGCCCCGGCAGAGTGATCACCCGGCCCTGTCCGGTGAGCTCGTCGGACGTCCCGTGTCCCGCCCCCGGCACGATGAGCACCGGCTCGTGCCCGGCGGCCGCGTAGCCGGCGCCGAGCTCGCGCAGCGCGGTACGCAGCCCGCCCGACGCCGGGGTGACGAAATTGGCGACCCGTACGATCCGCAGCCCCGCCCCGCGGCCCCGGCGGGCTTTCGCAGCGCTTCGTATGCCGTCCGCGGCGTCACCGCTCATGCCGCCACCGCCGTCCGGCCGGCGAGCACGTCCTCGTAATGGCCGAGGAGCTGATCGCCCACGGCCTCCCAGGTGCGGTCCTCGACGGCCGCACGGCCCGCCGCGCCGTACCGGATGCGCAGTTCGGCGCTGTCCCCGAGCAGCCGCACCGCGTCCCGCACGGCCCCGCCGTCGCCCGGCGTCACCAGCAGCCCGGTGCGGCCGTGGTCCACCAGGTCGAGCGGGCCGCCGGCGCGCGGCGCGACCACGGGCACCCCGGAGGCCATCGCCTCCTGCACGGTCTGACAGAAGGTCTCGTACGGACCGGTGTGCACGAAAATGTCCAGCGAGGCATAGATCCGGGCGAGTTCATCGCCGGTGCGGCGGCCCAGGAAGCGCACCTCGGGGAGGGCGGCGCGCAGTCCAGGGGCGCTGGGGCCGTCGCCGATGACGACGGTGCGCACGCCGGGCAGCCGGGAGGTCTCGGCCAGCAGGCGGACGTCCTTCTCCGGGGCCAGCCGCCCCACGTACCCCACCAGCAGCTCACGCCCCGCGGCCAGCGAGCCGCGCAGCACCGCATCGCGCCGGCCGGGGTGGAAGCGCGCGGAGTCGACCCCGCGGGGCCACAGATGGACCCGCGGCACGCCGTGCTCGGTCAGATCCAGCAGCGCCGCGCTGGAGGGCGCGAGCGTCCGGTCGGCGGCCGCATGCACCGCCCGGATCCGGCGCCAGGCCGTCGCGGCGCCGCCGCCCAGATAGGTGCGGGCGTAGCGGCCCAGATCGGTCTGGTAGACGGCGATCGCGGGCACCCGGCGCCGGGCCGCCGCGGCCATCCCGCGGGCGCCGAGGACGAAGGGGCTGGCGAGGTGCACCACGTCCGGCCGGTGCGCGTCGAGCGCGGCGGACAGTCTCCGCCCCGGCAGCGCGATCCGTACCTGGGGATAGCCGGGCAGCGGCACGGAGGGCACCCGGACGACGGGGCAGGGGCTCTCGACGGCCGCTACCGCCGGCTCATGAGCGGCGAGCGGCGCGATGACCAGCGGATCGTGGCCGCGCCGGACGAGATGCCGGGTGGTTTCCAGGGCGCAGTGTGCGACGCCGTTGACATCGGGCGGGAAGGATTCGGTGACGATGACGACACGCATACGGCTGTTCTCGGCGCGCCGTGCGTGGACCGGGCCAAGGGGATCTTTCCAGCCGGGGAACGTCCCATGAGCGTTCCGCTGCGCGCGGCGCCGCCGGGCGGCCGGCCGGATCGGATGTCAGGCTGGAAGTGGACCCGGCGCCGCGGCGCCGAAGCGGAGCGGACGGACGAGGAGACGTGTGACCTCCTACGAAGCGGAGCCCGACGAGCCCGCCGACGGCCTCCCCCCGCGGATCGGCGCCCCGGCACGCCGGGCCCTGGAGCGGGCGGGCTATCTGCGGCTGTCGCAACTGGCCGGCGCGAACGAGGCCGAGCTGCGGCAGCTGCACGGGATGGGCCCCAAGGCCCTGGGCATCCTGCGGGACGCGCTGGCGGCGCAGGGGATGTCCTTCGCCGGGGAGTGAGCGGGGCCCGGAACCACCGGCGCCCTACACCCCCTGGGCCTCCGGCCCGAAGCGGCTGCGGACCGCCGTCTGGACCTCGGCCTCCTCCGCCGGATCGGCGGCGAGGCGGCGGAGCTGTTCGACGACCCGGTCGTCGCCGGTGGCGGCGTGCCGGGCGGCGAGTTCGCGGGTGGTCTCCTCGCAGTCCCACAGGCACTCGACGGCGAAGCCGGCCGCGAAGCCGGGATCGGTGGCGGCGAGCGCACCGGCCGCCCGGCCCCGGAGGTGCGAGGAGGAGGTCTCCCGGTAGATGTGGCGCAGTACGGGGGCGGCGCAGGCGACGCCGAGGCGGCCGACGCCGTCGACGAGCTCCCACAGACCGCCCGCGTCCGGGCCCTCCTCACGAACCGTGCGGCGCAGCGCGGCCAGCACCAGATCGGCGTCGCGCTGCGCGCCACGGCGGGCGAGCATCGCGGCGGCCGAGGCACCGAGGCGGTCCGTGCGCGGGGCCCAGATGCGGGCCCGCTCCACGGCCGCCACACTGCGCATCCGCGCGAAGGCGGCGAGCGCGGCCGAGACCGGCAATTCGGAGGAGAGGGGGCAGGCGACCGCGTCCTCGATCAGATCGAGGACGTCCGCGTCGCCGCGGTCGGCGAGGTGGTGCAGGGCCGCGGCGCGCGCGGCGTCCGGGCCCGTACGGGCGGCATTCAGCAGCTCGGGGCGGTCCTCGGGTCCGGCGACGGCGCCCAGGCAGCGGGCGGCGGCGACGTACCGGTGCTCCTCGGGCTCGAGCTCCAGGCCCTGCTGGGCCCACGCGAGGACCTCGGTCACGCTCCAGCCGGGGCGCGGCCCACGGGGGCGCAGCTGGCGCTGCCACCGGTCGAAGGAGCCCTGCTCGGCAGCGGCGGCCAGCCGGGCGCGGTAGCGGGGGTCCTCGGCCCACAGCCGCCAGGGCCGGGGCTCGAAGGCATCGCGGACGGCGGCGGCGAGTTCCGCCTCGCCCTCCTCGGTCTCCGGGAAGCGGGCGAGCGCGGCGGGGGCGAGGGTCATCAGCCCGGCGTCGTCGTCACGCAGCGCGAGCTCGTCGAGGGCCCAGCGCCAGTTGCTGCCGGCCGCGGCGTAGCTGCGCAGCAGCAGGCGGGCGGCGGCCCGGCCGTACGAGGCGAGGTGGCCGAGCACGGCGAGGGCGAGACCGGTGCGCTCCTCGCCGGTGTCGACGAGGTCGTCGGCGTGGAAGAGGTGGCGTTCGATCTCTTCGAGTCCGCCGTCGAGCTGCATGTAGAGGCGCGCGTAGTAGAGCGAGCGGTTCTCGATCTGCCAGTCGCGCCTGGGGTCACGCAGCACGCTGTCGTTGAGCGCCGCGAGCGCCTCGGCACGCGGCGCCGCGAGGGCATGCAGGGTCCCGTCGCCGCGGCCTCGCTGAAGGAGGCCGAGCAGGGTGCCGCTGGGCGCTATGTCTGGATCGAACATGAGGTCAGCATCCGGGGCGAGGGGCAGGCTGGCAACGGGATTTCCGCTGACCGGCATTCTTGCCGGTGACTGCGGGCTGTATGCGTCGTTCCCACCATGGATCGGCGGGCATGACAGCTCTACGGCGGCCGCAGCCTAGCCTGGAAGCTGTCATTCCGCCGATTCGACCCGGGGTTGCCACGGAAGGCCAACGGCATATGCCAGGTGCACCACCGTATCGGGTAATGCCAAATCCCTTACGGACCGTCGCAGCCTGTGCAACAGTCGTAACCGGCCCCTTCTGTCAGACCTGGCCCCGGCGCCGCCTGATCACGGAGTACGTCATGCCGTCCCCTCTCTTCGCGGATCACTCAGCCGACCGGTCTCCCGAGCGCGACACCGTCGAGGCACTCATCACGCAGGCCCGCCGCCTGCGCGGTGGCCTGGACGCGGTGCGCCGGGAGTCCGCGGCCGTGGACACCGGCCTCGCCACCGACCCGCAGCTGCGCTGGCAGCGGGCGCTGTGCGACCTCGCCGTCCACCACCTCGACGACCTCGGCGGTCATCTCGACCAGCTGAGAGAGGGACTTCCGCCGGAGAACGACGAGGACGAGGCGCCGTATGCGGAATTGCCCGCGGCACCGCCCGAGCCCGCGGCGCACGAGCGCGGCTCGCTGCTGCGCCGGGTGGGCAGCGCCGAGTGGAATCTGCTCACGGACGAGGCGACCTGGTCCGACGAGCTCTTCGCGATGTTCGGCCGGAAGCCCGCCGACGGACCGCTGACCCTGGACGAGCTGCCGTCGCTGGTGCTTGCAGAGGACCAGGAGGGGCTGGCCGCGATGGTCACCGACTGCCTGGTGGACGGCAAGCCGATCGACGGCGAGGTCCGGATCGTGCGCCCGGACGCGAGCCTGCGCACGGTCCACATGGTGGGCGAGCCGGTGCTCGACTCCGACGGCAGTACGGCATGCATGTGGGCCGTGCTGCGCGACGTCAGCGAGCTGCGGCGCAGCCAGGCCGCGGTGCGCGACAGCGTGGACTCGCTGCAGCGCGAGCGGCATGCCGAGCAGACCGAACACCGTCTGGCGGTCGAGCTCCAGGAGGCCGTGCTGCCGCAGTGGCGCGATTCGCTGCGCTTCCCGCAGGGTGGCCCGGTCGCCCTCGACTTCGCCGGCCGCTACCTTCCGTCCGGCACCAGCGCGCTGATCGGCGGCGACTGGTACGACGCACTGCAACTCCCGGACGGCAAGACGCTGTTGAGCGTCGGCGATCTCACCGGGCACGGCGTCACCGCCACGTCCGGGATGGCGATGGTGCTCGGCGCGCTGCGCGGGATGGCCGTCGCCGGGCAGGAGCCGGGACCGCTGATGGGCTTCCTCAACCAGCTTCTGGACACTACCGCGCAGCCCGCACTGGGCAGCGCGGTGTGCTGCCGCTTCGACCCCGACACCCGCCGGCTGGAGTGGGCCCAGGCCGGGCACCCCGCGCCGCTGCTGTTCCGCGGCGGCACGGGGCGCGCGCTGGACCCGCCCGAGGGCGTACTGCTCGGCGCGACCTCGGGCGCGACGTACGCCCAGCGCACCGAACAACTCGAGCCGGGCGATCTGCTCGTTCTGCACACCGATGGTCTGGTGCCCCGCCGCAACCCCACCGCCGACGCCCACGAGGGGGCCGAGCGGCTGCTCGCACTGGCGCCACGGTTCGCCGCGGCCCGCAGTGCGCAGGACAGCGTCCGTATCGTCGTCGAGGAGTTCGGCAGCACGGAGCGCGAGGATGACGCATGTGTGCTGATCGCCAGGATCGGCGACTGACACACACCGCGCACGCACCGGCAGACACGTACGCGCCGTCCGACACGGAAGCACCGTCGCACGGCGCAACGGACTTCAGGGCACCGACATCACCCGAGACATCGCCATGTGATGCCTCGTCATCGTGACCTTCACTTGACGCCGCGCCATATCCCTTGTCATACGGCGAAGTTGGGGCCCAGGCCCGTCGATCCCAGCCCTGGTCCGAGCCCTGACGCGCTTCCCTTCGGCTTGGTCTTCGCCTTCGGCAGGACATGCTGGATCTCCTCGCGCAGGTCCTGGATCTTGGTGTAGCTGGCGTACTGATTGGTGAGCCGGAACATCTCGCGCAGCCGGTCCCAGGTCCGATGCGAAGAGTTCTCGCCGATGGACACCAGAGCCAGCCGGGCGTAGCGGTCGGCCTGTTCGGGGTCGTTGCCGATGAAGCAGGCCGAGGCCATCGAGATGTAGTCGAAGATCTGGGACCGCTGAAAGCCGGCGTTCCGCAGCCGCAGCGCCTGCTTGGCGTGACTCTGGGCGATCTTCGCGACGGAGGGGTCGTGATCGGCGAGCGTACGGAAGGCCAGCGCCTGCATGCCGTGCAGATCCGCCTCGTCGAACATCTGCATCCAACTGGGCGGCGGCACATCGCCCTTGTCCGAGACGAACAGCTCCTCCGCCTCGCCCAGGGTGCGGCGCATCGCCTGGCCGTTGCCCTTGGAGGCCTGTGCCCAGGCCTCGATGGTGTGCAGCATGGCGCGGGTCCGCGGCAGGGTCTGCTCGCCGGAGCCGGACTTGGCCAGCTTCATCAGGTCCAGGGCGTCGTCCGGGCGGCCCAGGTGGACCATCTGCCGGGCGGCGCGGGAGAGCGCCTCGCCGGCCCGGGGTCGGTCGCCGCCCTCGCGCGCGGCATGGGCGGCGATGACGAAGTACTTCTGCGCGGTGGGCTCCAGCCCCACGTCATGGGACATCCAGCCGGCCAGCACGGCGAGGTTGGCCGCCACGCCCCACAGCCTGCGCTGGAGATGGTCGGGGTGGCGGTAGGCGAGCATGCCGCCGACCTCGTTGAGCTGTCCCACGACTGCCTTGCGCTGGAGGCCGCCGCCGCGGTTCGCGTCCCAGGCGCGGAAGACTTCGACCGAGCGCTCCAGCGCGTCGATCTCCTGGGACCCGACGGGGGCCGCCTCGTAGCGGTCGAGGCCGATCTGGTCGAGTTGGTCGAGGGAGTCGGCGGAGAAGGGATCGCCGTGGCGTGGGGCTTCGGCGGTCAGGGCGGGGTCGGTGTGCAGCCAGTCGTGCATGGCGCCGGTGAGTGCGGATCCCGCGGCGAGCGCCGCGCCCGCGCCCACCAAGCCGCGTCGGTTGAGCATGAGGTCCATTCCCGTGAATTCCGTGAGGACCGCAGCGGTCCGTTCGGGAGCCCACGGCAGACCGTCCGTGGCCTGCCGTTTCCCCGAGCGACCGGTTCTGGCGAACCCGAGGTCCTCGATGGTTACGACACGGCCGAGGCGCTCGGTGAACAAGGAAGCCAGGACCTTGGGCACCGGATCGCGGGGCGTCTCCCCCATGTCGATCCAGCGCCGCACTCGCGAGGTGTCGGTCGCCAGCTGCGGATGGCCCATGGCCGCCGCCTGCCGGTTGACCAGTCTCGCCAGCTCTCCCTTGGACCAGCCGGCCAGGCCGAAAAGGTCCGCGAGACGGGTGTTCGGCTGCCTGTCCACGTCAAGCCCCCAGGTTCCTCGACTGAGTTGACAGTAACGGCCGGTGAGGGGGGCTGCGACCATTCGCCAGGGTTCGCCAGGGTGCGCCAGATGGTCTGCCACCCATAGCCCCGTGTTCGGTAGGTGTGCAGCCCCCGGCCCGGTGGCGGGACCGCATTCCCCAGGGTGCGCGCCCTTCACAGGGACCCTGGATCGGCCTCCTTCTGCGGGCCCGTTCACCGGGTTCCCACCACCGGGCCGGGAGCGCACGCAATTCGTCGGCGCACGAAGGGATCTGTCTCACCCATGTATGCAGCATCGTCCGCCGTGACCGCCACCGCCCGGCCGTACCGCCCGCACCCCTCCGGCAGCGGGCCGTATCTCGACCCCTCCCCTTCCGTGGGGAGCGTCGCCGGCCTCACCGGCGGACGTAACCGGCGGCCACAGGGGACGGGCACCCAACCGCTCAGCGGGAGACTCGATTTGTCCGGCCCCCAGGGCGCTCAGCTGCGCGCCGCCGTCGCCTCGGTGCACCGCATCTGTCCGGAGTTCAATCCGGTCCAGGTGCTGCGCCGCAGCGGCAAGTCCGTCCTCCTGGTGGGCACGACGGGCCGGACGAGCGCGGTCGCGAAGTGTTTACTGGACCACTCTCCCGCGTGGTCCGAGCGGTTCCGGCAGGAAATAGCTGCTTACCGCGCATTCGTCCGGCATCGCCCGCCGGTACGGGTGCCGCGGCTGGTAGCGGCCGATCCCGACAATTGCACGCTGGTCGTCGAGCGCATGCCCGGCCGGGTCGCGGCCGCGGCGCGGCATCCGTCCGAGGCGCCTCCCCGCGCGGACGTACGGGCCGCGCTCGGCGCGATCTGCCGGATCAACACCTGGCGGCCGCCGGCCGGGCTGTTCGACGCCCCGCTGGACTACGCGGGCCGGATCGGCCGGTATCACGACCTGGGGCTGCTCACCGACCGGGACCTGGGTGATCTGCAGAAGCTGCTGCACGGCCTGGCGCACACCCAGGGGCAGTTCTGCCACGGCGACGCGTTGCTGAACAACGTCCTGCTCTCGCCCGCCGGCCCGGTGCTGCTGGACTGGGACAACGCGGGCTGGTATCTGCCGGGCTACGACCTGGCGACGCTGTGGTCGGTGCTCGGTGACGCCCCGGTGGCACGCCGTCAGATCAGCCAGCTCGCGCAGTCCGCGGGACCGGCTTCGCGGGACGCCTTCCTCGTGAATCTGATGCTGGTCCTGACCCGCGAGATCCGGCGCTACGAAACGGCCGTGCAGCGGACCATGCGCGAGCCCGCGCCTACGGGGACTCCGGGACCGGGACAGCCCGGGGCCCCCGCGGCGGGCGAGGAGCAGCGGCTGCTCCTGCGCCGGCTGCACGACGACTGCCAGATGGCGCGGCGTGCGGTGCGGGCGGCGGTCGGTACGCGCTGACGGCGGGCGGGGGTCCCCCGCGCCGTTCAGGCGGTGAGGGAAGAGGAGCGGCGCGCCCGGGACGGGGCGCGCCGCTCACCCGTGTGTGGGGTGCCGGTTCATTGGTCCATTCCACTGACGCTCCGCAGGCCCGGAGCCCGGTCCGGGAAGGATCCCCGGAAGATGCGCTGACATGCGAAATCCGGAGGCGGCGTGGCGATTGACGGAGCGTCGGCAAACCCCTGGCTCTGGGCCGACCGGTGGCTTTAGTCTCGGGTCCTTCGCTTCGTACGGCCGTTTGCGCATCAACCGTCACATCGCGTCGGCTCGGGCCGGCTTGAGGAGGCTGTTTTGCGAGGATCCGCCCCGGAAGACGACAAGAGAACCGCCCGTCCCGCCCTGCGCAGGTCCGTCACCGCCGTCGCCGCCGCGGTGCTGTTGCTGCCGCTGATCGCGGCCACTCCGTCCGCGGGCGCCGGCAAGCCCGGCCCCGGCGATCTGCAGCGCGCCTTCACCGAAGCCGCGGAGCGCTATCACGTACCGCGCAGCGTGCTGCTCGGCGTCTCGTACCTGGAGTCCCGGTGGGACGATCACGGCGGCGCGCCCAGCGTCTCCGGGGGCTACGGCCCGATGCATCTGACCGACGCCCGGACGGCCCTGTCGCGGGAGCCGGAGTTCAGCGGGCCGGCCGAGGACGCCCGCGGGGACGGCTCGCGCGGCCGTAAGGCCGTGTCGGCCCGCCAGGCGGAGCGGGCGAAGCTGCCGGGCGAACTCCCCGCCCGGCTGCGGACCTTGCACACGGCCGCCGGGCTGACCGGGCTGTCGCCCGAGAAGCTGCGTACGGACCCGGCGGCCAATGTGCTCGGCGGCGCGGCGCTGCTCGCCGCGGAGCAGCGCCGGACGGGGACGGCCGGCAGCGCCGATCCGGCCCAGTGGTACGCGGCGGTGGCGCGCTACGCGGGCGAGGACAACTCCGAGGCCGGCCGGTCGTTCGCCAACGATGTGTACGCGGTGATCCGGCGCGGCCTGACCCGGACGACGGACGCCGGGCAGCGGGTGACGCTGGCCGCCGTGCCCAGCCTGCACCTCGACTCCGGGCAGGCGAAACGTGCCGGCATGCAGACGGACGAGGGCCCCGCGCCCGATCTGGAGTGCCCGTGGAGCGTGGCCTGCGAGTCGGTCCCGGCGCCGTACGAGGAGTTCGGCGACCACGACTACGGCAACCACGACCTGGCGAACCGCCCCCGGGACCAGCGCGTCAGCACGATCGTCATCCATGACACCGAGGGCTCGTGGGAGACCACGCTGAAGCTGATCAAGGACCCGACGTACGTGTCCTGGCACTACACGATCCGATCCTCCGACGGGCTGATCGCGCAGCATGTGCCGACCAAGGACGTCGCCTGGCACGCCGGGAACTGGTACATCAACTCGCACTCGGTCGGCATCGAGCACGAGGGCTTCCTGGCGTCGCCGGACGCCTGGTACACGGAGGCCATGTACCGCACGTCGGCCCGGCTGGTGCGGTATCTGAGCCGGAAGTACGACGTGCCGCTCGACCGGCAGCACATCGTGGGCCACGACAATGTGCCCGGCACGACCCCGGCGACGATCAAGGGCATGCACACCGACCCGGGGCCGTACTGGGACTGGGACCACTACTTCACGCTGCTGGGCGCGCCCTTCACACCCAATGCGGGACCGCGCGGCGGATTGGTGACCATCCGCCCCCACTACGGCCAGAACCGGCCCGACTACACCGGTTGCACGAAGCCCGGCGAGCCGTGTGCGTCGCACGGTTCGGCGGCGGTCCGGCTGTACACCGCGCCGGACGAGCACGCTCCGCTGGTCAGGGACATCGGGCTGCACCCGGACGGCAGCGACTCCACCATCGATGTCAATGACACCGGCGCCCGCGCCTCCACCGGGCAGCAGTTCGCGGTGGCGGAGCGTGCCGGTGACTGGACGGCGATCTGGTACCTCGGGCAGCGGGCGTGGTTCCGCAACCCGGCCGGCGCCCGGACGGCGGTGAACTCGCGGGGCCCGGTCGCCACGCCGAAGGACGGCCGGGCGGAGATCCCGGTCTACGGCCGGGCGTACCCGGAGAAGGAGGCCTACCCGGCAGGCGTGCCGTACCAGGCCGTGACCCCACTCCCGTACAAGATCACGGCCGGCCAGGAGTACGCGGTCGGCGACCGGATGCGCGGCGACTACTTCTATGCGCCGACGTTCGACGTCTCCCAGCACACGGTCGTGCGCGGCAACGACGTCTACTACGAGATCCAGCTCGGCCACCGGGTCGGCTATGTCCGGGCGGACGATGTGGATATCCGCCGGTCGGACGCGTAGTGCGGTCGCGCGTGCTGCGGTCGCGCGCGGTGCGGCCCGCTGTCGCGTGTGGCCGTATGGGCCGTACAGGCCGTATCGACGACGCCGGGGGATGACTCCGCTCGTGTGACGGCAAGCGTCGCGCCCGGTGGACGGTCCTCTCGTCCACCGGGCGCGACGCGCCTCCGCTCCGGCGTCAGCCCTGCTGGAAGAGCTCCGCGGGCAGCGGCTTGAGCAGCGCGTAGAGATCGTCGGTGATCGGGCGTTCCCAGCTGGCGATGGTGACCAGCACGCCGTCACTGCGGTCGAACTGGGCGCAGGAGATCCGGCTCTCGGAGCACTTGATGCGCTTGACGATGAGCAGGTTGTCCTCGTGCATCACGGGGGTGTCCTCGCTCTCGACGACCGTCACCGGCTCGTCGTTGCCGAGCGCCGCGAGCAGCTGGGCCACCTCGAAGGGCACCTCGTCGTCGGCGAGGTCGCGGGCCGGTGAGCCCTCCGGCAGATTGCCGATGATCATCGCGGGGCCGCGGCCGCCGAACAGGTCGTAGCGCAGAAAAACACCCTGGCAGGTGCCGTCGGGCGCGGGCAGCAGCCCGGCACCGAGGTTGCCCGGCCAGTCCCCGGGGTCCATCGCGAGAACGTCGAAGTCAGGACCAGCGGGCGTGGCTGCGCTACGGCGGCGGAGGAAGGACATGCCGCCATCGTACGTGTCCGCGCCGGGCTCGCCGCGCGGACATCGGGGCGAGTGACGGCGGCTGCGGCCGGGGCTGCGGCCGGACCGGCTCGCGCGCCTGCCCGGTCGGCTGCGGCCCTCCTCAGACCCGCTCGGCCAGCGCGGTGAGCAGCCGGACCGCCTCGTCGGCCGCGGCGTACGGCACAAAGAGGTGATCATGGAAGTACCCGGCGACGACATTGCAGCTGAGGCCCGCGGCGGCGAGTTCGGCGGCGACCGCGGCGGTCAGCCCGACGGCATCCAGCGCGGAGTGCACCCGGAGGGTGAGCCAGCCGGCCACGTAGTCGTAGGCCAGGCCCGCCCGGTCGGCGTCCTCCTGTCGGACGACGAGCGTGCTGCCCTCCGGCTCCGCGACCGTGACCACCGGCTCCAGGCCCTCGGGGACGGCGCCGCGCACGGTCGTGAACACATATCGCCCCTCGTGGAGCTGGGGTCGCATGCTCCTGATCAGTACCTGGAGGTCGCGCTCGCCCGTCATGCGGCGCCCCGCCCTTCCGCACGCCGTTCCGCGCGCTCTTCCCGGCGCCGTCCGTGGTGGCGGGCCACCCGGGCGCGGTTGCCGCAGGAGGGGGTGCACCACTCCTGGCGGGCGTGGTCCTTGACGAAATAGCGGACGCAGCGAGGGGCGGGGCAGGCCCGCAGGAGCGTGCGGTCGGGGCCGTCGAGGAAGGCGATGACGGCGCGGGCGAGCGCGGCGGTGAGCCGGTCGGCGGCGGGCGGCTCGCCCGTCGGCCGGCGTTCCGTCGTCGGCGGTGCGCCGGGCGGCCAGGCGAGCCGCGGCACGGTCGGGACCAGGGCCGCAGCGGCGTTCAGCCGGCGGATCGCCTCGCTCTCCGGGAGCAGCCGGTGGGCGTCGGCGCTGCTGGGCGGCCCGGGCCGGACGGCGCGGGCGAACAGGGACCGGGTGGCGGCCCGCACCTCCCGTACGGCGGCGAGCAGGGCCTTGTCCGCGGAGGCGTCCGGGGCGCCGTCCAGGAGGGCGGCCCGTTCCCGTAGCCAGGCGGTGAGGCCGGCCGTATCGGCGAGGTCGTCGGCGACGCCGCCGTGGCCGTCGTGGCGGAGGGTGACGGCGAGGTCGAGGGCGAGCCGTGCTGCGGTCATGCGGCTAATGGTAGCGTCGCCGCCTGCCATTAATCATGGAGGGGAACGATGGCCGATCCTTGTCTCACCGCTCGCACGGCGAGGCCGGCGGGCCGCGCGCCGCGGGAGGCCGTGAGGGACACCCGCCTCAACTACTGGAAGGCGGGCCTGCGTTCGGTCCCGCCCGAGGTCTGGCGACGCGAGGACTGCGAGGTCCTGATCCTCGCCGACAACCACCTCACCGGGATTCCACCCGCCCTCGGCCGCCTCCGTGCACTGCACACCCTCGACCTCGGCCACAACGCGCTGACCGGGATACCGGAGGAAATCGGCGAGTTGGCGCCCGGACTGACCCGGTACCTGTATCTCCACGACAACCGGCTCACCGGCCTGCCGGACGGGCTGTGCGCGCTGGACCGGCTCGGCTATCTCAATGCCGGGGACAATCCGCTGGGCCGCTTGCCGGAGGAAATCGGCGAGATGGGCGGACTGGTCGAACTCCGCGCCCAGAACGCCCAGTTGACGAATGTACCGGCGTCGGCCGGCCGGCTCGGACTGCTACGGGAACTGTGGCTGGGCGGCAATGCCCTGACCGGCCTGCCCGCCTCGTTCACCGCCTTGCACGCCTTGCGGGTGCTGGAGCTCCGGAACAATGCCCTGCCCGGTGTCCCCGAGGCGCTGCGCGCACTGCCACTGCTGCGCCGGATCGACCTGCGGGGAAATCGGATCGGGGAATTGCCGTCATGGATCGCCGAGCTGCCGTCACTGGAAAAGCTCGATCTGCGGTGGAACGCGGTGGCGGACACCGCGGAACCGGTCGTGGCGCTGCGGGAAAGGGGCTGCGTGGTGCTCACGTAAGGGTGAGCACGGCATGGAATTCCGTTGCGCGGGCCGGGCGAGGGCGGGCCGCATGAGGCGGGCCCGCGCCACGTCGACCCGCGCCATACCGGCCCGCTCCACGCCGGCCCGCGTGCGGTCGAGCTACGTGAGGTCGAACTCCCCCTCCCGCGCGCCCAGTACGAACGCCCGCCACTCGGCAGGGGTGAAGATCAGTGCCGGGATCTCCGGACTGCGACCATTACGCATCGCGATGTAGCCCTCGACGAAGGCGATCTGGACGTCACCCACGCCCTGACTGCTCGACTGCCACTCGGCTTCGGTCAGGTCGAGCGCGGGTGCGCTTTCGCCCGTCAGTCGCTGCTCGGTGATGCTGTCGGCCACGTTGCCGCTCCTCCCGGTTGGTCATCCGGCGTCAGCGTAGTGACCGGGCCCGGTGACGGACAGGGTGCGACCGTCCGGGGGCGAGCCGGGGCCCTGGGGGAAGCGGATCCCGGCCGTGGACGATCAGCCGCGGATGGTCAGTCGTCGAGGATCGCGTCGAGCTCGAGCTCGACGAGCCAGTCGGGGTCGATGAAACGCGAGACCTCGACGAAGGTGCAGGCCGGCCGGACCGAGGCAAACCGCTCTCCGTGCGCCTTCGCGGCCTCCTTCCACCGCGTCACGTCCGTGAGCATGATGCGGGTCCGCACCACATCTTCCCGCCCCGCCCCGGCTTCCTTCAGCGCGGCCTCGGCGATATCCAGGCACCGCACGGTCTGGGCGTAGACGTCGCCCTGCCCCACCGTCTTCCCGTCGTCCCCGATGGCCGCGGTGCCGGCCACCACGACATGCTGCCCTTTGCGGACCGCCCGGGAGAATCCGATCCGGGGCTCAAGTGGTGAGCCAGAACTGACCAGCTGTCGAACGTGTTCCATCGCACCATGCTCTCAGGCCGGTTTCCTGCCAGGCACCACGGTGATCGGAAACTGCGGCTGACAACCGAAACCCACTGTTCGCGACCGGCGGGGCGGTCGAAAAGGGTTTGCGGGCGGGGCTGCGGTTGGATAGACGTTGGCGTCGGACCTCCGCCACGAGGGCGAGGGGCCACGACAGCGAGAGGAGGGATAAGCCCATGATCGCCATGATCACCGCGCTTGTGTCCTCCCGGGGCGCCGACCGCGTCTGACCCCGGAGCGGACAAGCGCCTTCACCGGAGCGTGCCTTGACCGTGAAAGCGAATGAGCTGACCATGCGTCCGATCACCGGACGCGAAGAACTCGACCTCTTCTCCCGACTGCCCTACGTCCTCAACGAGGAACTGACGGAAGACCTCGCCGCCGGCCGCCGGCGTCCGCAATGGATGTGGGTCGCCCTCCGCGGTGACCAACTGCTGGCCAGGGCAGCCTGGTGGAGCCGATCGGCGGGCGACGCACCGCTCCTCCTGGACGTCCTCGACATCGAAGACGGCGCCTCGGGTTCCCCTCACGTGGACATCGGGGTGCGGCTTCTGCGCACCGCGATGGCCGCCGCCTTTCCGAACGGGGCGCGTCCACCCGAGTACAGCCGCTTCGTCCCGCCGGACTGGCGCGAGGACGCGACGAGCAGACGAGTCGTGGAAGAGCGGATGACGCTACTGGAACGGACCGGCGCCCGGCTCCTGGTCGAACGACTGCGGCTGGAATGGCGTCCGGAATTGCCGGTTCCCGAGGTCAGCAGGCGCCTCGTCTTCCGGCCGGTCCACGATGCCGAGGAACTCGTGGCTCTGATGGCCTCGGTGCTGGAAGGGACGCTGGATGCACACGGCCGGGCGGACCTGACCCGGATGTCCGCCCACGAAGCGGCCGTCAGACACTACGAGGACGAACTCGCGCGCTACCGGAGCCCGCGGGACTGGTGGCGCATCGCCACGCTGCCCGATGGAGAGCCGGTGGGGTTCGTCATCCCGGCCCACAACGACTACAACCCGGTCATCGCGTACCTCGCGGTCCTGCCCACACACCGCGGCAACGGCTACGTCGACGACATCCTCGCCGAGGGCACCCGGGTCCTCGCCGAGCAAGACGTCCCGCGCATCCGGGCGTCCACAGACCTCGGCAACATCCCCATGGCGAACGCCTTCCGGCGCGCCGGATACATCAATTTCGCGCGTGAGATCAACATGACCTGGAGCTGACCGAGGCACGGGGGGGGAACTCCAGCGCAGCCGCACGTGCCGGGGCCTTCAAGGCCAACCCGCTTTCCAACTCGTTCCACAGTCAGCAGTGTTCAGGCGCAAGCAAGGATGAAGCCATGTGGTCAAGACTGCCGTTCGGGGAGAAGTTGCGGGCCGAGCTCGGCGCACCTGGCCGGGGTCGCCGGCTGGAAAGCAGCCCGCGGTCGCGGGTGTGGCGGGCCGAGCTGTCCGGCACGCGAGTGGTGGTCAAGCAGCTCATCGACGCTCCGGAGGCCGCCGAGAGGTATGCACGCGAGGTGGCCGCGCTGAAGCTCGCCTCCCGGGTTGACCCGCCCGTGGCGCCGGTGCTGCTCGGCACCGACCCGGGGGAACGGGTCCTGGTCCTCGAGCACCTGGAGCACCAGAAGCCCCGCGAGGACTGGGTGGTCGACTACGCCTCGGCGCTGGCCCGGCTCCACGCGGCCACCGGCGCCGAGGACGCAGACATGCTCCCCGCCTGGTCCGGCCCGACCCAGGACGACATCGACTCCTTCCTCGGGCTCGCCAGGACGCTCGGTGTCGCGGTGCCGTCCGGAGCACGAGCCGAGCTGGAGGGGCTCGTCGGCCGTCTGCTCGGCACACCCGGCCACGCCCTGCTGCACGGCGACCCCTGCCCCGGCAATGACATGCACACCAGCAGTGGCATCCGGTTCATCGACTTCGAACAGGCCGCGCTGGGCGACGGGCTGGTGGAACTTGCCTACCTGCGCATCGGTTTCCCGACCTGCTGGTGCGCCACCGCCCCACCTGAGCCCCTGCTGCACGCGGCCGAGGCCGCCTATCGGGCGGCATGGCGCGAGGCGACGGGCACCGAGGTCCAGGACGATCTCGCCGACGCATGTGCCGGCTGGCTGCTACGGGGCGACGCGCTGGTCCAGCGGGCGTACCGCGGAACCGCCGACCACTTGGCCGAGGTCCCGGACCGGGACTGGAAGTGGGGTACGGCAACGGCCCGGCAGCGACTCGTCCACCGTCTCGGCATCGTCAGCCGGATGACCGCTGACGGCGGTGAGCTCCGGTGCCTGGGGCAACTCGCCACGGACATCCGGCGGGCCATGCTCACCCGCTGGCCCGCGCTTCAACCGCTGCCCCTGCAACGGCCATAGGGCACCCTGATCCCTCGTCCCGCTGCACGGCCCGGAGTCCATGAGCCCGTGGATCACGGCGGCGGTATACGAAGGCCTCCGGTGTGGTGGCGCTGTCCAGGTCCACCACGCCGGAAGCCTTCGCCATGATCAAGCCCGGCGGCTGTCGGCACCGCTCGTGAGCAGTACGCCTAGTTGGCCGGGGGTTCGGCGCCGACCAGCCACATGGAGAAGAACTGGGAGCCGCCGCCGTACGCATGCCCCAATGCGCGTCGTGCGCCGTCGACTTGGTGCTCGCCCGCCCGGCCGCGTACCTGGAGCGCGGCCTCGGCGAAGCGGATCATTCCGGAGGCGCCGATGGGGTTGGTGGAGAGGACGCCGCCGGAGGGGTTGACGGGGAGGTCGCCGTCGAGTTCCGTGACGCCTGACTCGGTGAGCTTCCAGCCCTCGCCCTCGGCGGCGAAGCCCAGGTTTTCCAGCCACATCGGCTCGTACCAGGAGAACGGGACGTACATCTCGACGGCGTCGATCTCGCGGCGGGGGTCGGTGACACCGGCCTGGCGGTAGACGTCGGCGGCGCAGTCCTTGCCCGCCTGCGGGGAGACGAAGTCCTTGCCGGCGAAGAGGGTGGGTTCGCTGCGCATCGCGCCGCCGTGTACCCAGGCGGGAGGGTGAGGTGCGCGCGCGGCGCCGCTGCGGTCGGTGAGGATCATGGCGCAGGCGCCGTCGGAGGACGGGCAGGTCTCGGAGTAGCGGACGGGGTCCCAGAGCATGGGGGACGCCTGGACCTTTTCGAGGGTGAGGCCGGTTTCGTGGAGGTGGGCGTAGGGGTTCTTCAGGGCGTTGCGGCGGTCCTTGTAGGCGACGAGGGAGCCGATGGTCTCCGGGGCGCCGGTGCGGCGCATATAGGCGCGGATGTGCGGGGCGAAGAATCCGCCGGCGCCGGCGAGCAGGGGCTGCTGGAAGGGGATCGGCAGGGACAGGCCCCACATGGCGTTGGACTCGGACTGCTTCTCGAAGGCGAGGGTCAGGACCGTGCGGTGGACCCGGGCGGCGACGAGGTTGGTGGCGACCAGGGCGGTGGAGCCGCCGACGGAGCCCGCTGTGTGCACGCGCAGCATCGGCTTGCCGACGGCGCCGAGCGCGTCGGCGAGGTAGAGCTCCGGCATCATCACGCCCTCGAAGAAGTCGGGGGCCTTGCCGATGACGACGGCGTCGATGTCGGCCCAGGTCAACTGGGCGTCTTCCAGGGCACGTTGGGCGGCCTCACGGACCAGTCCGGCGATCGAGACATCGCGGCGGGCGGCGACGTGCTTGGTCTGGCCGATGCCGACGACGGCCACCGGCTCTTTCGCCGTCGCGGCCTTGCTCCTGTCGCTCATGACGCTCCTCACTCACCTTCCAGGACGGCGACCAGGTTCTGCTGCAGGCACGGCCCCGAGGTGGCGTGCGCGAGGGCGCGGTCGGAGTCCCCGCGCTGGATACCGGCGGCGGCTTCGCCGAGGCGGATGAGGCCGGCGGCCATGGCGGGGTTGGCGGCCAGTGCGCCGCCGGACGGATTGATCCGGACGGTGGAGCCGGCCGCGTCGAGTTCGAGGGCGCGGCGCAGCACCACCTCCTGCGAGGTGAAGGGGGCGTGCAGCTCGGCGGTGTCGACCGGCCGGGTAAAGGCGCCGGCCCGTTCGGCGGCGAGGCGGGTGGACGGGGAGTCGGTGAGGTCGCGGACGCCCAGGCTGTGCGCCTCGATGCGGTGGTCGAGGCCGCGGATCCAGGCGGGCCGGTCGCACAGCCTGCGGGCGGTGTCACCGACGGCGAGGACGACGGCGGCCGCGCCGTCGCTGATGGGCGGGCAGTCGCCGGTGCGCAGGGGGGCGACGACGGGGGCGCCGGGAGGTACGGGGCCGCGGAGCTGGGCGTGCGGGTTGGACTCGGCGGAGGTGCGGCTGCGGGCCGCGATACCGGCCAGTTGGCGCTCGTCGGTCAGTCCCGCGTCGATCAGCGCCTGGGCCTGGAGGGCGGCCAGCGCGACGGAGTCGGGCCACAGCGGGGCCACGTAATAGGGGTCGAGCTGGCGGGTGAGGACCTCACGGATGTCGCCGGGCGAGGATTTGCCGTACGAGTAGACCAGCGCGGTCTCGGCCTCGCCGGTCAGGAGCTTGACCCAGGCCTCGTACAGCGCCCAGGCGCCGTCCATTTCGACGTGGGACTCGGAGATCGGCGGCCAGGCTCCGACGCCGTCCAGCGCCATGGTGAAGGAGAAGGCGCGGCCGGCGAGGTAGTCGCTGGAGCCGGAGCAGGTGAAGTCGATGTCGCTGGCCTTGAGGCCGGTCTGCGCCAGGACGTCGTGGAGCACCGGCATCAGCATTTCGACCTCGGAGGCCGCCGCGCTGTCGCGGACGTGTGCGCTCTGCCCGAAGGCGACGATGGCGACCTCGCGCCCGGGGCCCCGCACCGGACCGCCCGCTGGATCCCGCACTGGCTCGGGCATCAGATCAGCTCCTTGTAGCTGTCGTAGTCGGCGTCGGGTTCGCCGGTGGGGCGGTAGTGGTCGGGGTACCGGCCGCCCTCGCTCCATACGGGTTCGACGCGGAGGCCCATGCGGACCTCGTCGTAGGGGATGCCGCCGATCCGGGCGTGCAGGGCGAGGTCGGCGCCGTCGAGTGCGATATGGGCGTAGACGTAGGGGACTTCAATGTCGAGGTTCTTGGCTTTGATGTTGACGATGCAGAAGGTGGTGACGGTGCCGCGGGGGCCGACCTCGACCTGGGTGTCGGTGGCGACGCCGCAGGTGGGGCAGGCGCCGCGGGGCGGGACGTACACCTTGCGGCAGGAGGGGCAGCGCTCGCCGATGGTCTTGTGGTCGGCGAGCGCCTGGATGTAGCGGGACTGGGCGCGGCCGGGCGAGTAGGTGTAGTCGAGGCGGGCGGAGGCGGTGATGCCGGTGACGGGGTCGGCGAACTCGCCGCTGTGCGGCCCCCGTCCGGTGGTGGGCTCGTCCGCGCCGGACGGTTCGAAGCAGGCGATGTCGGTGATCGCGCCGGTGCGTTCGGCGGCCCAGCGGATGGCTACCCGCATGCCGGTGCGTACGGCATCGGGGCCGGGTGCGTCCAGGGCGTGCAGCAGGGCGGTGTCGGCGCCGTCGAGCCGGACCAGGACCCAGGCGAAGGGGGTTTGCAGGGGCTGGCCGCGGCGCGGGGCCGGGTTCCAGGCCCAGGTGGTGACGGTGCCGGTGGTGCCGACCTCGACCAGATCGCGGATCTCCTCGGCGGTGACCGGGTCGTATTCGGTGGGCGGGACGACGACCCGGCCGTCGCTCGCCGTGACACCGAGGACGGTGCGCTCGCGCAGCCCGGTGAGGAAGGCGCTCTGTACGGGGCCGAGCGAGCGGGTGAAGGGGAATTCGACGACGAGGGGCGCCGTGAGGACTTCTGGCATGCGGGGCTCCGTAGGGTGTCAGGCGCGCCGGTAGACGGGCGGGCGCTTCTCCGCGAAGGCCCGGGAGCCCTCTTTGGCGTCAGCGGTGTCGAAAATCGGCCAGCCGCGGGCGAGTTCGGCCTTGAGCCCGTCGGTCTCGGTCATCTCGGCGGTCTCGTAGACGGATGCCTTGACGGCCTCGACGGCGAGCGGCCCGCACGCGTTGATCCGTTCGGCGATCTCCAGGGCCTTGTCGAGTGCGGTGCCGTCGGGCACGACATGCCCGATCAGTCCGATGCGTTCGGCCTCGGCCGCCGGGTACGGGCGGCCGGTGAGCAGCATCTCGAGGGCGTGGGTGTGGGGGATCTGGCGGGCGAGCCGGACGGTGGAGCCGCCGATGGGGAACAGCCCCCGCTTGACCTCGAAGAGCCCGAAGGTCGCACCCTCGCCGGCGACGCGGATGTCGGTGCCCTGGAGGATCTCCGTACCCCCGGCGACGCAGTGGCCCTCGACGGCGGCGATCACCGGTTTGCGGGGGCGGTGATGCCGCAGCATCGCCTTCCAGTGCAGGTCGGGATCGGCGCGCAGGCGGTCGCGGTACTGCTGGCCCGCCATGCCCTTACCGGCCAGGGCCTTCAGGTCCATCCCGGCGCAGAAGGTGCCGCCGGCACCGGTGAGGACGATGGAGCGGACGTCGTCGTCCGCGTCGGCCGCGACCCAGCCGTCGTACAGGCCCACCAGCATCGGCAGCGAGAGGGCGTTCTTCGCCTCGGGCCGGTTGAGGGTGAGCACCAGGGTCGCGCCGACGCGCTCCATGGTCAGATGCTCCGTGCCCCCAGCTGGTCCGTGCCCGCTGCCCCTTCCGTCCGTGCTGCCGGTTCCCTCTGTGCTGTTTGCGCTGCCTGTTCCGTCCGTGCTGCCTGTTCCCTGCGTGCTGCCTGTGTCATCTCCGCTGCCTGTTCCGTCTGTACCGCCCATTCCGTCCTCCCGTCTCAAGGCGTAGAACAGGTTGCAGTAGCCGCACGGCGACTTCAAGGCTTTTCTGACACTCAGTCAGATTTCTTGGCCGTGCCCCTTCCCTGCTCCCCTCCCCGGCGCTCTAATGACCGCCGAGGCCCGGTCCGGCGGACCGGGCCGAGTCGATGCCCGCCCGGTCTGGAGGAGACGTGGAGTACAACCTTGCCGACCTCTTCGAGTCGATCGTCGACACGGTTCCCGACCGCGAGGCGCTGGTGTACGTCGATCACCCGGGAACCGGTGCCGAACGCCGCCTCACCTACGCGGAACTGGACCGGGCCGCCAACCGCCTCGCCCACCACCTGAGCGACCGCGGGATCGGCCCCGGCCAGCACGTCGGACTGCATATGTACAACGGCATCGAATATCTCCAGGCCGCCTACGCCTGCCTGAAGATCCGCGCCGTGCCGGTCAACGTCAACTACCGCTACGTCGAGGAAGAGCTGGTCTACCTCTACCGGGATGCGGATCTGGTGGGCCTGGTCTTCGACGCGGAATTCACCGAGCGGGTGGCCGCCGCGCTCCCCCAGACGCCGAAGCTGCGGCATCTGGTACGGGTCGGCACGCCGCCCGCCGATGCCCCCGAGCCGGCGATCGCGCCCGTGGCCCTGGCGGACGCCGAGGCCGACGGATCGCCCGCGCGCGGCTTCGGCCCGCGCTCCGCCGACGACCAGATCGTCATCTACACCGGCGGCACCACCGGGATGCCCAAGGGCGTGATGTGGCGCCACGAGGACATCTTCTTCTCCGGAATGGGCGGCGGCGCACCGACCGGCGAGCCGGTGAAACGGCCGCAGGAACTGGCCGAGCGGGTCGCGGCCGGCGGCGAAGGGCTCGTCTTCTTCCCCACACCCCCGCTGATGCACGGCACCTCCACGCTCACCGCGTTCATCGCCTTCCACTTCGGCCAGAAGGTCGTCATTCACCGCAAGTACGTGCCGGAGGAGGTGCTGGTGACCGTCGCGCGCGAGAAGGTCACCAGCGTGTCGCTGGTCGGCGATGCGATGCTGCGCCCGCTCGTCGATGCGCTGGCCGGACCGCTGAAGGGCACCGACTGCTCGTCCCTCTTCAGCGTCAGCAGCTCCGGCGCGATCCTCTCCGAGACCGTGCGGTCCCAGTTCAGCGCCCTGGTTCCGAACGCCATGCTGCTCAACAACTTCGGCTCCTCGGAATCCGGCTTCAACGGGACCGCGACGGCGGACTCGGGCCCGGATACGGGGTTCCGGCTACGGGTCAACTCCCGTACGGCGGTGGTGGATCCGGCCACCCACCAGCCGGTCGGAGTGGGCGAGCCGGGCCGTCTCGCGCTGCGCGGACACGTACCGCTGGGCTACTACAACGACGCGAAGAAGACCGCCGAGACGTTCTTCGAGGCGGGCGGGGACCGGTGGGTGCTGCTGGGGGACATGGCGACCGTCGATCCCGAGGGCATTGTCACCGTCCTCGGCCGGGGGTCGCAGTGCATCAACTCCGGCGGCGAAAAGATCTATCCGGAGGAGGTCGAGCAGGCGCTGAAGGCCCATCCGGATGTGTACGACGCGCTGGTGGCGGGGGTGCCGGACGCGCGGTGGGGCAACCGGGTCGCGGCCGTGGTCCAACTGCGGTCCGGAGCGGGGCCGTTGGACCTTGCGGGGGTACAGGACCACTGCCGTACCCGGCTGGCCGGATACAAGATCCCGCGGGCCGTGGTCTTCACCGACCGTATCCAGCGCTCGCCCAGCGGGAAGGCGGACTACCGCTGGGCGAAGGCCATGGTGGCGGGCGAGCCGACCGGGTGAGGGGCGGGCCGACCGGGTGAGGGGGCCGGCCGTCGCCCGTACGGCGGTCCTGCCTCTTCCACGGTCAGCCCGGGGCGCAGACCGAGCGCAGCGCGCGGGCCAGCGCCACGGTGTGCAGGGCGTCCAGCCTGCGCTCGTGCCGGACGCGGACGGCGGCCCCGGACAGCAGCGGACCGCAGTACGGCGCGGAGCGGGCCCGCGGGGACTCGGCGACGGCCGTCACCAGTGCGCCGTTGATGCGGTTGATCTCCTTGCGGACCTCGTCGAGGTCGGGCCGCTCGGCCGGCGCCCGCGAAGGGTCCGCGTCCCACTCCCGGAACAGCCCCCGCTGAACGATCTTATTCGCCTCGATCTGGTCCCGGAAGATCCGCACCGTCGCCTCGGGATCGGCGCCCGAGCGCCGCGCCTGTTCCGCCACCGCGTCCAGCACCGCCCGCTCACGCGCGGGATCGTCGATCGGGCTGCCGGTGCCCCACTTCGCCGCGGCCACCAGATCGGCGGTGGCCAGCCGCTCGGCGGACAGCTCGGCCAGCGGACGGAGCCTGCTGTACGGGGAGGCGGGGGGCGCGGTGGCGGTGACGGAGGCGGCGTCCGGGTGCGCCGGCGCCGCCACGGCACCACCGGCACCGGCGAACAGGAGGGTCGCGGTGGCACCGGCGATCAGCGCGCGGCGCATCGGGCTGGTCGGCTGCACATTCGGCCTTTCTCGCAACGGAATGCACTGCGGGCGGTGGAGAGTTGGGTGGTCACGTCACCGTACTGCACCCGGTATGCGGCCGCCCGGCGACTCGGTGGCCGCGGCCCGGCGGGCGCGGACGGGGCTCCGCTGCACGGCCGCGCCCGCCGCGGCGGCCGAGCGGCGGATATCCGGCGCCTCGCCTGCGGGGACGGGAGTGCCGGGTCATGAGCTGCCGAGCAGTTCCTGACCGCGGCTGCGCCAGCGTTCCTCGTCCTTCCGGTGGCCCAGCACGCGATGCCATGTCATCAGGGCGAACGCGGCGGCGGCCTGGCCCGCTGCGGCTCCGGCCTCCAGGAATTCCCGTATTCCGGCGTCGTCGTCGGCGCCCTTGAGCAGCTCGGCGTAGCGCTCGACGGCGGCGATCAGCCGCCTTTTGCCGTCTGCCTGGCGGACCGCGCGGCCGGCCCACCTCCGAGCCCCGGCGAGGTCCTCGGCGTGCTGGAACGAGCGGGCCAGCTCCAGGGCGGGCAGCGGGCGGTGGTGGAGCCCCAGGGTGTCCCTGGGGAGCACGGGCTGGGGCATGGGGTAGGTGGTGGGCCGGGCCAGCCAGTCGTCGGCCTCGGTCTCCCGGCCGGTGGCGTCCAGCAGCAGGGCCAACGTGAGGACCGCCTGCGGGTCGCCCGCGGCGGCCGGCTCCCGGCTCGCCCGCTCCGCCCGGGTGGTGTCCCCGCCGGTCATGACCAGCCGGCATGCCGCCCTGTAGTCCTGTGGGTTCAGCTCGACCAGCCGCCCCCAGAGGCCGGCGGCCTCCTGCGTCTCCCCCCGTTCCTCGAGCACGGCGGCCAGGACGCCCGCGGCCGCCGTATCGCCGCCGTTCACCGACAGGGCGCGCCGGCACCAGTACTCCCGCCGGTCCGCCGCGTCGCCCCCGGGCCCGTCGTCCGCTTCCTCCCCTTCGCCGTCCCCGGTCCCTCCGCTCGCTTCGTCCTCCTCGTCGGGGCCGGACTCCCCGAAGTAGTCGGTGATGTAGTCCTCGATGTCCGCACGTCCGGCCGCCACCAGCGCCAGCCCGCTCGCCGCCGTGGCGTTGTCCGGATCCGCGGCGAGTATCGCGGCGAGGATGCGCTCGCCCTCCCGCAGCCGCTCGCGCAGCGCCCGGAACCAGGGGTCTTCCGGCTCCTCGTCGTCCGCCGCGGCCTCCTCCGACCACTCCCACGGCTGCCCCGCCACCACGGACTCACACTGGCGGCCCAGCAGCCCGGCGAGGAGTGTGCCCGCGAGGGCATCGCCCGGCTCCAGCTCCAGGGCCCGTCGCAGCCATCGCTCCGCCTCGGGTACCTCATCGGGCCGCCGGAGTATCACCGCGTCGTCCAGCACGCCGAGCCGGTGCCCCAACTCCCTTGCGGCCGCCTGCTGTCCGCCGTCGGCCGCCCGCCGCAGCGAGTCCAGCCGGCCCGGCTCCGTCTCCCCCGTCGCTGTCATGTGCGTCATCTTCGCACCCGCCACTGACAGTCCCGCGGGATACGGTCCCCTCAGCTCTCCGCCGCAGCGAAAGGCCGTCCATGTACAGCTATTACGTTCTGCACCGCTCCGACCTCCTCAACAACAACGGCGATCTTTCCCACCATGTCTTCGTGCTGAGCGACCCGGACGACGTCCGCCGAGCCGTCGTGGCGATGCGGGAGTTGGACGCGGATGAGCCCGCCGCCGATCCCTTCCGGCTGCGGGTCCACGAGAACGGCCGGTTCGTGGCCGCGCACGACCTCTGCGCGGCCACTGACGGCCCGGCCGGCGACGGGGACCCGGCCGGCCTCGCCATACCGCCGCTCACCGGCACGCCGCTGCCGCCCGGGCACCCCGTGCGGGTCGACGGCATGACGTTGGCGTACGGCTGCACCGCCCTGTGACGCGGTACCGCGCCCGCTACGGTCCCGCGTGGGGGAAGGGCGTCACGACCGTGCCCCCAGGAAAGCGGTCACCGCGGTGAGGAATTCCCCGGGGCGCTCCTCATGGACGAAATGACCGCCGCCCTCGACGGTCACCAGCCGGGCGTCGGGGATCCGGTCGGCCACCTCGGCGAGGTGGTGCTGCGGGATATGGCTGGTGGAGCCGCCCGCGATGACGAGGGTGGGCGCGCTGATCTTCGCCAGGGCGTCCCACTCGAAGGCGTCGGGCATATTGCGCTCCGCCACCACCGCGGTCTTGGCCCGCCAGTCGAACGACTGCGGCCCCTTCGGCTGCTCGGGCACCTCCTGCGGGGGATCGGCCGGCACCGGCGGCGCGGCTTCTTCCAGGACCAGCATGTCCACCAGCTCCGGGCGGTCCGCGGCCAGCAGCAGCGCGGTCACGGCTCCCAGCGAGTGCCCGATGAGGGTGACCCGTGCCAGGCCCAGGGCCGTGACAAAACCGATGGCGTCGTCCCGCCAGCGCGCGAAACCGTACTCCCCGGGCCAGTCGCTGCGTCCGTGTCCCCGCTGGTCGAGGGCGAAGACACGATGCGTGCCGGCGAGCCGGCCGACCACGCCGCGCCAGTCCTCGCCGTCCTCCCCGAGGCAGTGCAGCAGCACAACCGGCGGCGCGTCCGGCTCACCCCACACCCTGTATGCCAGCTGGACCTCACCGACCTGCACTTTCTGGACGTCACTCATGCGCTGGACGCTACCCGCGAGCAGTATGCGGCACGCCCCTTGACGTGTTCGCCGCGCGCTGATTACTTGGATCCGCATCCAGCTACCGAATGATCGGTAGGGAGACGAGGCGGTGACATTCCATGCCGGAAACGGCTCCGAAATCGGCCAGGGAAGCGGCTACGGGAACGTCTTCGGGCGCTTTGGGCCGCGGCGCGGGCGAGACGTTCGACGATGCGGAACGGCTCTCCGAGGAGGCCTTGCGAGAGCTGCAACTGACCCGGCTGCGCGCCTCGTTGCGGTATGCGTATGACCGCGTCCCGTTCTACCGGGAGTCGTTCGACCGCGCCGGAGTGCACCCCGACGACTGCCGCTCGCTCGCCGATCTCGCCCGCTTCCCCTTCACCGTCAAGGACGATCTGCGCGCCCAGTACCCCTTCGGCATGTTCGCCGTCCCGAAGGAGGAGGTGCGCCGCATTCACGCCTCCAGCGGCACCACCGGCCGGCCGACGGTCGTCGGCTACACCGAACGCGACCTCTCCCACTGGGCGGATGTCGTCGCCCGCTCGATCCACGCGGCGGGCGGGCGCCCGGGGCACACCGTCCATATCGCCTATGGATACGGGCTGTTCACCGGCGGCCTCGGCGCGCACTACGGCGCGGAACGGCTCGGCTGTACGGTCGTGCCGGCGTCGGGCGGGATGACCGCCCGGCAGGTCCAGATCATCCAGGACTTCCGCCCCGAGATCATCATGGTGACGCCGTCGTACATGCTCACCCTCCTGGACGAGTTCGAGCGCCAGGGCATCGATCCCCGTGCCACCTCCCTCAAGGTGGGCATCTTCGGCGCCGAGCCGTGGACCCAGGAGATGCGCCGGGAGATCGAGGAACGGTTCGCGATCGACGCCGTGGACATATACGGCCTGTCGGAGGTCATGGGACCGGGCGTCGCCCAGGAGTGCCTGGAGACCAAGGACGGGCTGCACATCTGGGAGGACCACTTCTATCCGGAGGTGGTCGATCCGTTCACCGGCGAGGTGCTGCCGGACGGCGAGCACGGCGAGCTGGTCTTCACCTCGCTCACCAAGGAAGCCATGCCGGTCATCCGCTACCGCACCCGCGATCTGACCCGGCTGCTGCCCGGCACCGCTCGCGCCGCCTTCCGCCGGATGGAGAAGATCACCGGGCGCAGCGACGACATGATCATTCTGCGTGGCGTCAATCTTTTCCCCGCGCAGATCGAGGAGATCGTGCTGCGCACGCCGGGCGTCGCCCCGCACTTCCAGCTGCGGCTGACCCGCGAGGGCCGGATGGACCACCTGACCGTGCGCGCCGAGGCCCGGCCGGATGCGACTCCGGAGGAGCGCACGGCGGCCGTCGGGGGGATCGCCCGAGGCGTCAAGGACGGCATCGGGGTCGCGGTCGAGATCGTCGATCCCGAGACGCTGGAGCGCTCGGTCGGCAAGATCAAACGCATCGTGGACGCGCGGCCGCGGGACGAGTCGTAGCCGGCCCATGGGCATGCCTCTCAGCGTGTCCGGCCGGCTCAGTCCGTACTCGGCTCGCCCTTGATCAGGGCGAAGGGCGCGCCCGCGGGGTCCTTGAGCATGGCCAGCCGGCCGACGCCCGGTGCGTCGCTGGGGGGAATGAGGACCGTTGCGCCGCGGGAGGTGGCCGCGGCGAACGTCGCGTCGCAGTCGGTCACGCCGAAGTACGGGTGCCATTCGGACGTCGAGCCCGCCTGGAGGTTCTCCTTCGGGAGCTGCATGATGCCGCCCTGCCCCGTGTCGCCCTCCTTGCCGCCGCCGGGCGAGGAGACGACGGAGTACACCATGTCGCCGCCCATCGGCATGTCCTGGTAGTCCCAGGAGAACACCGAGGTGTAGAAGTCCTTCGCGGCGGCGGAATCGGTGGTGTAAAGCTCGGTCCAGCAGAGGGTGTTCGCTTCCATGACCGTCTCCAGGCCCTTGGTGTCACCGGGCTGCCATACGGCGAAATCGGCGCCCGTCGGGTCGGTGAAGGCGGCCAGCCGGCCGGCGGTGAGGACATCCATCGGCTGGACGCGGACCGCGCCGCCCGCCTGCTGCACGGCCTTGGTCGTGGCGTCCGCGTCGGCGGCCTGGAAGTACGCCGTCCAGGCGGAGCTCGCGCCCTCCTCCATCAGCGGGCCGACCGCGCCGACGGTCTTTCCGTCGAGCTGGAAGAAGCCATAGCCGCCGGCCTCCGGGCCCGCCGACTGGAAGGTCCAGCCGAAGACGCCGGTGTAGAAGTCGACGGCGGCGTCGATGTCGGGCGTCCCGAGGTCGAGCCAGTTCGGTGTGCCGGGGACGTAATGGGTCGTCAGCATGGTCGCTCCTCCAGTGCGCTGCTTGCCGATCGGGGTCGTGCGTGTGAGGTGCACGACCGCTTTTCAGGTCACTCTCAGCATGGCAGGAGGCACTGACAGTCGGCCTTTGCTCGCCGTTCAGGGCGCGCCGAAGCGGCTCCGCAGCTCCCGCTTGAGGACCTTGCCGCTGGCGTTGCGCGGCAGCGCGTCCACGAACATCACCCGCTTGGGCGCCTTGAACGGCGCGAGGCGGGCGCGGGCGGCGTCGATCAGCTCCCGCTCGCTCACCTCGCCGTTGCCGGTGCCGCCGTCGGCCGTTGTGCGCCGTACGACCACGGCGGTCACCGCCTCGATCCACCGCTCGTCCGGCAGCCCGATGACCGCCACCTCGGCGACCTGCGGATGCTCGTAGAGCACGTCCTCCACCTGGCGGGAAGCGACCAGTACGCCGCCGGAGTTGATGACGTCCTTGACCCGGTCGACGACCGTGAAATAGCCCTCCGCGTCCCGTACGGCGAGATCGCCGGAGTGGAACCAGCCGTCCCGGAAGGCCTCGGCGGTCTCCTCGGGCTTGTCCCAGTAGCCGGCGCACAGCTGCGGCGAGCGGTAGACGACCTCACCACGGCTGCCGTCCGGCACCTCCCGGCCCGCCTCGTCGACCACCCGCGCCTCCACGAAGAGCACCGGGCGCCCGCAGGAGTCCATCCGGCCTTCGTGTTCGCCCGGGCCGAGCACGGTGGCCAGGGGGCCGATCTCGCTCTGCCCGAAGCAGTTGTAGAAGGCGAGCGAGGGCAGCCGGGCGCGCAGCCGCTCCAGGACCGGTACGGGCATGATCGAGGCGCCGTAGTACGCCTTGCGCAGGCCGCTCAGCTCCCGTACCGCGAAGCCCGGGTGGTTCGAGAGCGCGATCCAGACGGTCGGCGGCGCGAACAGGCTGTCCGCCAGGCCCGCTTCGACCAGGTCGAAGATCCGCCCGGGATCGGGCCCGTCCAGGATGATGTTCTCCGCACCGACCGCGAGGTAGGGCAGCAGGAAGACGTGCATCTGCGCGGAGTGATAGAGCGGCAGGGAGTGCAGCGGCCGGTCGTTCTCGTTCAGGTCCAGGGCGACGATGGCGCTGGTGTATTCGTGCACCAGCGCGCCGTGCGTCATCATCGCGCCCTTGGGGAGGGCGGTGGTGCCCGAGGTGTAGAGCAGCTGGACGAGCGTGTCGGCGTCCGCCGCAGGCTGTGCGGGGTCCGGCCCGCCCGCCTCGTCACCGGCCGCGGCCAGCCGCTCCAGCAGCCCGTCGGGGGCGCCGTGCAGCGGCATGGTGCGTACGGAGGCGGGCAGGAGGTGCGCGAGGGCGGGGTCGGTGAGGGCGAGCGCGCTGCCGGACTGCTCCAGGACGTAGCTCAGGTCCTCGCCGGTGAGGCCGTGGTTGACCGGCACATGCACCAGGCCGGCGCGGGCGCAGGCCAGGAAGCCGATCAGGTACGCGTCGGAGTTGTGCCCGTACGAGGCGACCCGGTCGCCGGGCCGCAGCCCCTCCGCCAGCAGCACCCGGGCCGCGGCCGTCACCGCCTCGTCCAGCTCGCGGTAGGTCCACGCCCGCTCCGCATACCGGACCGCCGTCCGCCCGGGCTCCCGCCGCGCGCTGCGCCGCAGGACCGCGTCCACCGTGTTGCTCCGCACTTGCGTCATGGCGCGATCCTCGGGGCCACCCGATGCCCGGTCAAGCCTTGTGGACAACGCGCCGCCGGGGCGGGCCGTACCCGCCCCTGGGTTGTTTCCCCGCCGCCCACCCCGGTGTTGTTGTTTCCCCGCCGCCCACCCCGGTGTTGTTGTTTCCCCGCCGCCCACCCCGGTGTTGTTGTTTCCCCGCCGCCCACCCCCCTTCGGGGGGTGGGCGGGTGGAGAAGCGCGGGGCGGGGCGAGACGGGCAGGCCGGGGCGAGGCAAGGCAAAGCGGCGCGGGGCCGCACGAGGCGGGGCGAGGCGGGGCGAGGCGAGGCGAGGCGAGACGGGACAAGGCGGGGCAAGGCGGGGCAAGGCGAGGCGAGGCGGGGCAAGGCGAGGCGAGGCGCCGCGAGGCAGGGCGCCGCGCCCCCGACGGCCCCGGGTACCGCACCGTCAACGACCCGGGCGCCGCGCCGCCAGCGGCCCTGGGCGCACCGCCAGCGCCCCCGGGCGCGTAGCCGGCGTTGCTAAACGGCGCGTTCCCGGCCCGCCCAGTACGGGTCGCGGAGCCGCCGTTTGTAGAGCTTGCCGTTGGGGTCGCGGGGCAGGGTGTCGACGAAGTCGACGGAGCGGGGGCGTTTGTAGCCCGCCAGTTGGCGTTCGCAGTGGGCGAGGATCTCGTCGGCGAGCGCGGGCCCCGCCTCGTAGCCCTCGGCCGGCTCGACGACGGCCTTGACCTCCTCGCCCCAGTCGTCGTGCGGGATGCCGAAGGCGGCCGCGTCGGCGACGGCGGGGTGGCCGAGGAGGGCGGATTCGATCTCGGCGGGGTAGATGTTGACGCCGCCGGAGATGATCATGTCGATCTTGCGGTCGCGGAGGAAGAGATAGCCGTCCTCGTCCAGATAGCCGAGGTCACCGACGGTGAAGAAGTCGCCGATGCGGTTCTTCTTCGTCTTGCCCTCGTCCTTGTGGTAGCTGAAGCCGCCGGTGGTCATTTTCATGTAGACGGTGCCCAGTTCGCCGGGCGGCAGCCGGTTGCCGTCGTCGTCGAAGACCGCCAGCTCGCTGATCGGCCAGGGCTTTCCGACCGTTCCGGGCTTCTTGAGCCAGTCCTCGGCGGTGGCGAAGGCGCCGCCGCCCTCACTTGCCGCGTAGTACTCCTCGACGCAGCCGCCCCACCAGTCGATCATGGCGCGTTTGACGTGGTCGGGGCAGGGCGCGGCGCCATGGATGGCGTGCCGCATGGCGGTGACGTCGTAGGTCGCCCGCACCTCCTCGGGGAGGGCGAGCAGGCGGTGGAACTGGGTGGGCACCATATGGGTGTGGGTGCAGCGGTGCGCATCGATCAGGGCCAGCATGTCCCGTGGGGTCCACTTGTCCATCAGGACGAGGCGGTGCCCGATGTGCAGCGAGGCGCCGGCGAACTGGAGTACGGCGGTGTGGTAGAGCGGCGAGCAGACGAGGTGGACGTTGTCGTCGAACGGTTTGATGCCGAAGATGCCGAGGAATCCGCCGAGGTAGGTCTCCTCGGGGGGCTTGCCGGGCAGCGGGCGGCGAATGCCGCGGGGGCGTCCGGTGGTGCCCGAGGTGTAGTTCATGACCCAGCCCAGGGTGCGCTCGGCGGGCGCGGATTCCGGTTGTCCGGCCAGGAGTTCGGCGTACGGGCGGAATCCGTCGGCCGCACCCACGGCGTACCGCCGGGCGGCCGGGAGTTCCGCCTCGTCGGCGGCCTGGCGCGCGGCGGCGCCGTACCGCTCGTGGGCGATCAGCACCTTCGCGCCGGAGTCGGCGACGATCCAGGCGATCTCGGGGCCGACCAGGTGGTGGTTGACGGGGACGAGGTAGAAACCGGCCTGGGACGCGGCCAGGTAGGCGGTGAGGAACTCGACGCCGTTGGGGAGGACGACGGCGAAGGCGTCGCCGCGCTCCAGACCCGCCGCGCGCAGTCCGTGGACCAGTTGGTTGACGGCGGCGTGCAGGCGGCCCGCGGCCCATTCCTCGCCGTCCGGGGCGATCAGGACGGTGCGGGCCGGGTCGGCGGCGGCCTGTGCCCAGAAGCCGTTGGGGGGCTGGCTCACTGCTGGCTCCTTCCGGCGATGCGGTTGATGCGGTCGATGGCCCGCTCGAAGCCTCGGGTGAGGTCGTCGAAGACGGCCTGGACGCTGCGTTCGCTGGTCATCCGGCCGACGATCTGGCCGACCGGGGTGCCGAGCAGCGGCTCGACCTCGTGGCGCTGGATACGGGAGTTGGCCTCGGCGACCAGCAGTCCCTGCAGCGGCATGGGAAGCGGGCCGGGGCCGCCGGGATCGTCCCAGGCGTCGGTCCATTCGGTGCGCAGCTGGCGGGCGGGCTTGCCGGTCAGGGCGCGGGAGCGGACGGTGTCGCCGGGGCCGGCGGCGAGCAGTTTGGCGGTCAGCCGGCGGGAGTGCAGCTCGGCCTCCTCGGTGGTCAGCCAGAGGGAGCCGAGCCAGACGCCCTGGGCGCCGAGGGCCAGCCCGGCGGCGATCTGTTCGCCGGTGCCGATGCCACCGGCGGCGAGTACGGGCAGCGGGTCGACGGCGGCGACCACTTCGGGGGTGAGGACCATGGTGGCGATCTCGCCGGTGTGCCCGCCGGCCTCGTAGCCCTGGGCGACCACGATGTCGATTCCGGCCGCCTTGTGGTGCCGGGCGTGGCGCGGGCTGCCGGCCAGTGCGGCGACCAGGACGCCGCGGTCGTGGGCTCGCTGGATGACGTCGGGGGGCGGTGAGCCGAGAGCGTTGGCGAGGAGCTTGATCGGGTAGTCGAAGGCGACATCGAGCTGGTTGCGGGCGACCTGCTCCATCCAGCCGGTGATCCGCCAGCCGGATCTTTCCCCGTCGGCGAGCTGCGGCACCTGGTACTTGTCGAGGAGCCCCGCGACGTACCGGCGGTGTTCCTCGGGGATCATCGCCTCCACGTCGGCCTCGGTGACGCCTTCCACCTTCTTGGCGGGCATCACGACGTCGAGGCCGTAGGGCAGCCCGTCGGTGTGGTCCTGCATCCAGTCGAGGTCGCGGGCCAGTTCGTCGGGCGCGGTGTAGCGGACCGCGCCGAGCACCCCGAAGCCGCCCGCCCGGGTGATCGCCGCGGCGACCGCGGGGAAGGGCGTGAACCCGAAGACGGCGTGCTCGACGCCCAGCGTGTTGCTCAGCTCCGTCTGCATGGGCGCAGGATGCCGCAGCGGGGCGTGGGAGGGAAGAGAGTTTCTGATGCTGCGTCAGAAACTCGCCCGGGGCGGCCCGGCGACGGGTCCGGGTGCCCGCCCCGGAGCGGAGCCCGTTCCGCCGAACGGCCCTCAGCCCTCCTCCAGCACCGCCATCGCCGCGTTGTGCCCGGGAATGCCGCTCACTCCCCCGCCGCGCACCGCGCCCGCCCCGCACAGCAGCACATTGGCGTGCCCGGTGGCCACGCCCCAGCGGCCGGGCGCGGTGGCCCCGGCGGCCTCCTCGTCGGCGTAGGGGAAGGCCAGGTCCCGGTGGAAGATGTTGCCGCCCGGCAGCCCCAGCTCCCGGTCGAGATCGAGCGGGCTGCGGGCCTCGATGCAGGGGCGGCCGTCGGCGTCGCGGGCCAGGCAGTCGGCGAGCGGTTCGGCCAGGTGGGTGTCGAGTTCCGCGAGGGTGGCGGTCAGCAGCCGTTCCCGGGTGGTGTCGTTGTCGGCGGCGAACAGCCGGGCGGGGGCGTGCAGGCCGAAGAGGGTGAGGGTCTGGTAACCCTGGCGGACCAGGTCGCCGCCGAGGATGGAGGGGTCGGTGAGCGAGTGGCAGTAGATCTCGGAGGGTGGGGCGGCGGGCAGCTTCCCGGAGGCCGCCTGCCGGTAGGCCGCCTCCAACTGGCCGTACCCCTCCGCGATGTGGAAGGTGCCGGAGAAGGCTTCCCGGGGGTCCACGCCGGCGTCCCGCAGCCGCGGCAGGCGGGTGAGCAGCATGTTGACCTTGAGCTGGGCGCCTTCCGCGGGCGGTGGCGGGCCCTCGCCGAGCAGCCGGGCCAGCTCTCGGGGTGCGGCGTTGACCAGCACCCGGCGGGCGCCGAACGTGCCCCGGGCCGACGTCACCTCGGCGGCCCGGCCGTCCGTGGCGATGGCCGTGACCGGGCAATCGGTGACGATCTCCGCACCGGCCCGGCGGGCGGCGTCGGCCAGGGCGTCGGTGAGCGCGCCCATGCCGCCGATGGGGACGTCCCAGTCGCCGGTGCCGCCGCCGATGACGTGGTAGAGGAAGCAGCGGTTCTGGCGCAGGGAGGGGTCGTGGGCGGTGGCGAAGGTGCCGATCAGGGCGTCGGTGAGGACGACGCCGCGGATCAGGTCGTCGGAGAAGGTCTCCTCGACGAGTTCCCCCAGGGGGCGTTCGAAGAGGGCGTGCCAGGTGGCGTCGTCGTCGATGGTGGCGCGCAGCGCGGCGCGGGTGGGCAGCGGCTCGGTGAGGGTGGGGAAGACGCGCTCGGCCAGGCGTTGGGTGGTGCCGTAGAAACGCTGCCAGGCGGTGAACTCCCGGTCCGATCCGGTGAGTTCGGCGAACGCGGTACGGGTACGGGCTTCGCCGCCGCCCACCAGGAGGCCGGTGGGGCGGCCGTGGCGCACGGCGGGGGTGTAGGAGGAGACGGTGCGTTTGCGGACCGCGAAGCGCAGGCCGAGGTCCCGCACGATTTTCGGTGGCAGCAGGCTGACGAGGTAGGAGTAGCGGGACAGCCGGGCGTCGACCCCGGCGAACGCCCGGGTCGACACGGCCGCACCACCCGTGTGGTCCAGCCGCTCCAGCACCAGCACGCTGCGCCCGGCGCGTGCGAGATAGGCGGCGGCAACCAGTCCGTTGTGCCCGCCGCCGACGATGACCGCGTCATACGAAGTCCGTTCCGGCATGCCCATGGAATAGCACGCGGTGATCTCGCTCGCCAGGCGCAGGCGGCTGAAACCTCCGGGCGGGTCGGTGCGGCTTCTTGACCGCGCCGGGGCCGACTTTTAGCGTCCGGCCGTGCGCCGCACCGCTTCCGCCGTACGGTGCCGCGCTCCGGCCGTCCCACCCACCCCGTGAGGTGACCCGTGTCCCACCGTCAGGTTCCCCGCACCGGCCGCACCTTCGTCGCCCTGGCCGCCGTCGCCGCCTGCTCGGCAGGGCTGCTCGCGGCCACCGGCCCCGCCTCCGCCGCCTCCGATGCGGACGCCGGCGCGGCCTCCGGTGCCACGCGTACCGCGGCCCGCGCGCGCGCCTCCGCCGCGTATCCGAATCTGGCCCCGACCCCGCCGATGGGCTGGAACAACTGGTCGTACTACATGTGCGACATCAACGAGAAGGTCGTCCTGGACAACGCCCGGGCGCTGGTGCGGACCGGGCTCGCGAAGAAGGGCTACGACACCGTCACCGTCGACGACTGCTGGATGGCCAAGCAGCGCGGTCCCCAGGGCGAGCTGGTGCCGGACCAGGCGAAGTTCCCGCACGGCATGGCATACATCGGGCGGGAACTGCACCGGATGGGACTGAAGTTCGGGATCTACGAGGACGTCGGCACCCTTACCTGCGGGAAATACCCGGGCAGTTACGGCCATTTCAAGGAGGACGCGCAGCTGTTCGCTCGTTGGGGGGTCGACTACCTCAAGGCGGACGGCTGCAATGTGCCGCGGCCCGCCGGCCGTACCAAGGAGCAGATCTACCGCGAGGTGTACGAGCAGCAGAGCCAGGCGCTGGAGGCCACCGGACGGCCCATCACCTTCTCGGTGTCCGCGCCGGCCTATTTCCAGTACGACGGCGACAGCGTCTGGCACGAGGTCATCGACTGGTCCGCCCGGCTCGGCAATCTGTGGCGGGGCGGGCGGGACATCGCCCTGGAGCAGCAGAGCCCGGCCACGAAGTGGTCCTCCATCGTCTACAACTTCCGCTACAACGCGGGGCTGGCGCAGCTCCAGCGGCCCGGACGCTGGAACGACCCGGACTTCCTGCTCGTGGGCGACTCGGGGCTCAACCGGCACGAGATGCAGAGCCAGATGTCGCTGTGGGCGATGATGGCCGCGCCGCTGATCTCCAGTACGGATCTCGGCAAGCTCTCCCCGGAGGCGCGCGAGGTGCTGGGGAACGAAGAGATCATCGCCGTCGACCAGGACCCGCTCGGCAAGCAGGGCAAGGTCATCGAGCAGAACGACGGCTTCACGGTGATGTCCAAGCCGCTCCGGCACGGGCAGCGGGCGGTGGCGCTGTTCAACACGGGTGACACCCCGCGGACGGTGTCGACCACGGCGGCCGCGGTGGGGCTGCCCCAGGCGTCCTCGTACCGGCTGCGCGATCTGGTCACCGGACACGACAGGCGCAGCTCCGGGGACATCGTCGCGCGGGACGTGCCGGCGCACGGCACCGTGCTCTACCGGGTCGCCGCGCGCTGACGCGGCCGGGCCGCCGGAGGGCGGCCGTCCGCTACCGTCGCGCGGCGCGCTCCCGGCGCAGCGCCGCGACCCGGCGGTAGAGGGCGGCCGCCTCCTCCGCGCGGCCCAGCTGCTCCAGGCACTGCGCCTCGTCCGTACGGCTGGCCAGCGCGTCGAGATGGCCGGCGCCCAGGACCCGCTCGCGGGCGTCGGCGACCTGGCGGTAGTCGGCCAGCGCCGCGGCCCAGCGGCCCAGCCAGCCGAGCGCCACGGCGACCTCCCGGCGGCTGACCAGGGTGTCGGGGTGGTCGGCGCCGAGCACCCGCTCGCGCGCCGCCGCCACCTCGCGGGCCTCGGCCAGCGCCTCCTCCCAGCGGCCCAGCCGCCCGAGGTTGACGCCCAGACCGTGCCGGGCGCGCAGCGTCTCGGGGTCGTCGGCGCCCCGTGCGCGGCTGCGGACGGCCACCAGGTCGCGGTAGAGCGCCAGGGCCTCGGCCCCTCGGCCCAGCCGGCCGAAGCTGATGCCGCACTCGTAGCGGGCGGCGAGGGTGTCGGGGTGTTCGGGGCCGAGCGTTTCGGCGCGCGCCGCCGCCACCTCCTGGTAGGTCCGCAGCGCCTCCTGCCACCTGCCCAGCTGCCCCAGCACATGGGCGATTTCGTAGCGGGTGACGAGGGTGTCGGGATGCCGCGCGCCGAGCACCCTGGCGCGCGCGTCGGCGACCTCGCAGGCCATCGCGTAGCAGTCCTCGAGCCGGCCCAGCCGGGCGAGGCCGAACGCGAGGTGATGGCGGCAGCCGAGGGTGTCGGGGTGGTCGGGTCCCAGTACGCGTTCCCGGCCGGCGAGCACCGCGGCGCAGATCTGCTGCGCCTCGAAGTGCCGGCCGAGCCTCTCCAGTGCGAAGCCTGCCTCGAGGCGGGCGGTGAGGGCGTCGGGGTCGTCACCGGGCGCCGCCGGCCGGGCGATCGCGGCGGCCGGTGAGGCCTCGTGGCGCAGGCCGCCGCTGCCGCCCGTCCAGGTGTCGGTGAGGACGGCGGTGGCCCGGTCGAAGGGGTGAAGGCGGGGCGTGCTCACCGCAGAGCCGAGGGTCATGCCGTGGGTCCAGGAGGGCGGGCGCGGGGTGGGCACGGTGTCCTCGTCGGCCGCCAGGGATGTGCGGGCGGGCCGCCCCTGGCGGGCGTCGGCCAGGCGTTTGCCCAGTTCATCGGCGTCCTGGGGGCGGTCGTCCGGGTCCTTGGCGAGCAGGTCGAGGATGATCCGCTCGTAGGGCGCGGGCAGGTCGGGGCGGCGCCCGCGCGGGGGCTGCGGGGCGGTGTCGCGATGGCCGACGAGCACCGCCCAGGCGTCTCCGGTGCCGAACGGCGGGGCGCCGGTGGCGATCTCGTACAGCACACAGCCCAGCGAGTACAGATCGCTGCGGTGGTCGACGGTGTCCGCGCCGATCTGCTCGGGCGACATGTAGTGCGGGCTGCCCATGGCGACGCCGGTGCCGGTCAGCCGTGCGGTGAAGCCGATGTCGTGGCCGAGCCGGGCGATGCCGAAGTCGCAGATCTTGACCGTGCCGTCGATGGTCCGCACGATGTTCGCCGGTTTCAGGTCGCGGTGCACGATGACCTGCGCATGGGTGTAGGCGAGCGCGGCGCCGACCTGCTCGGCGATGTCGATGACGTCCGGGACGGGCAGCGGCTGGCGGCGGTTGTCGTCCAGCAGCTGGCTGAGGTTGCGGCCGTTGAGCAGCTCCATGACGAGGAAGAGGGTGCCGTCGTCCTCGCCGAAGTCATGGACGACGGTGATGCCGCGGTGCTGGAGGCCGGCGGCGGCCCGCGCCTCACGGCGGAAGCGCTCGCGCAGCACCGTGAGGAATCCCGGATCGTGCCGCGGCCCCACGGGCTTGAGGCATTTGACGGCGACCTGGCGGCCCAGCGATTCGTCACGAGCCCGCCAGACCTCGCCCATGCCGCCGCGCCCGATGATGTCGAGCAGCCGGTAGCGCCCCTGGATCAGCCTGTTTTCCGCCATCGCGTATCGCCGCCCCCGTCCACGCCCCGCGTTCAGTCGTGCAGCTCCCCCTGCGGGTCCTTCTGCCCGTCCAGTATGGCGGCGGACCGGCGCGGCTTGTAGGGCGCTGGGCGGGCGTCGGGGCCGAGCCGCGCGACGGCGCGCAGGATGTGTTTCGGCGGAAGTTGCCAGCGCAGGGTGGGAGGAATGGTGCGCAGGACCCGGCCGGTGGTGCGCAGCCGGCGGGTGACGGTGGCGGGCGGTGGCGCCGGGCGCCCGTACAGCTCGTGGGCGAATGCGGGCAGTGCGCCGTAGGCGAGCGTGGCCACCCGGCGCCACAGGAGGGCGCGGGCGGGGACGAGGGGGGCGGGGGCCGGCGGGCTGCGCAGGAAGTCGTCGACCTGCCGGGCCCCGGGGGTGAGCGCGAGGCCGGGCCGTACGGCCGCGAAGTAGGCGGCGAGTGCGGCCCGGTCGCCGGGGACGGTGGCCGGGTCGAGGCCGACGAGCCCGGCGCTGACGCGGTGTTCGTCCAGGTAGGCGTCGGCCTGGGCGTCACTGAGCGCGAACCCGGAGCGGCGCACGACGTGGAGGTAGGAGTCCACCTCGGCGCAGTGGACCCACAGCAGCAGCTCCGGGTCGTCGATGCGGTAGCGCTCGCCGGTGGCCGGGTCGGTGGCGGACAGCCTGCGGTGGAGGGCGCGGACCGCGGCGCCGGCCCGTTCGGCGGCGTCGGTGGTGCCGTAGGTGAGGGTGCCGACGAAGTTCGCGGTACGCATCAGCCGGCCCCAGGCGTCGCGCCTGCCCCTCTTGTTTTGTTGAAAGGCGGCGGAGTTCTGGATGACGCCGGCCACCGCGCGGGGATGCAGCGCCTGGAGGTACAGCGCGCGGATGCCCGCGATCCACATCATCGGATCGCCGTGCATCTGCCAGGTCACCGATCGGGGCCCGAAGAGCCCGGGGTCGCCTGCCATCACCACACCTCCGCTGCAGGTCAGCGCCGTACGCGGGGCATCCCGAGGCCGATCCACGAGATGATCTCGCGCTGGATCTCATTGTTGCCGCCGCCGAAGGTGAAGATGACGGCGGAGCGGTAGCCGCGTTCCAGTTCGCCGTGCAGCACCGCGCCGGCCGAGCCCTCCTTGAGGGGGCCCGCGGCGCCGACGATCTCCATCAGCCAGGCGTAGGCGTCCCGCCGCGCCTCGGAGCCGTAGACCTTGACAGCGGAGGCGTCCTGGGGGGTGAGCGTGCCCTGCTGGAGCGCGTCGACCATCTTCCAGTTCAGCAGCTTCATCGCATCCAGTTTGGTGTGGGTGCGGGCCAGCCGTCCACGGACCCAGCCCAGGTCGATGACGCGGCGGCCGTCGGCGAGCTTGGTGTGGGACGCCCAGCGCTGGACGTTGTGCAGCGCGCGGATGGCCATGGTGCCGTGCGCGGCGAGGGTGACCCGCTCGTGGTTGAGCTGGTTGGTGATGATCCGCCAGCCCTTGTTCTCCTGGCCGACGCGGCGGGAGGCGGGGACGGTGATGTTCTCGTAGTAGCTGGCGGAGGTGTCGTGCGAGGCGAGGGTGTTGATCAGGGTGCAGGAGTAGCCGGGGTCGCTGGTGGGGACGAGGAGCATGGTGATGCCCTTGTGGGGCGGGGCGGCTGGATCTTCGAAGGCGGTGCGTACGGCGAGCCAGACCCAGTCCGCGGTGTCGCCGTTGGTCGTCCAGATCTTCTGCCCGTTGACGACGTAGTGGCCGCTCTCCTCGTCCCCTTCGCGTACGGCGCGGGTCTTGAGCGCGGCCAGGTCCGTCCCGGCGTCCGGTTCGCTGTAGCCGATGGCGAAGTCGATCTCGCCGGAGAGGATCCGGGGCAGGAAGTAGGCCTTCTGCTCGTCGGTCCCGAACTGCATGATCGTCGGGCCGACGGTGTTCAGCGCCATCAGCGGCAGCGGGACGCCCGCCTGCGCGGCCTCGTCGAAGAAGATGAACTGTTCCATCGGGGTCAGCCCGCGGCCGCCGAATTCCTTGGGCCAGCCGACGCCCAGCCAGCCGTCGGAGCCGAGCCGGCGCACGGTGTCGCGGTAGAAGCGCTTCTGGGCGGCGGGGTCGGCGTACCGGGCGTAGGCGTTGTCCGGCACCAGTTCGGCGAAGTATGTCCGCAGCTCGGCCCGCAACTGCTGCTGCTCGGGGGTGTATTCGAGGTGCACGGCCCCTCCAGTTCGTCCGGTCCGGTCATCCGGTGCGATGGCGCGCGGCGATCCTGACGGTCCGTCGGCCACCGGACCGAAGGGCACAGTAGAACGTGTTCCATTAATACGGAAGGGCCTCTCGGCGCCGGCCGTCCGCCCTACGCTCGCCGGACGATCACCGATGCGGTGACACCAACGGAGGGAACCGGAGCCATGACCGAGCGACCGCACACGCCGCTGGAAGCGATCGGCGGCATCGAGGTGCTGCGCCGCCTGAGCAACACCTTTTACGAGGCGGTGCTCGCCGACCCCGTGCTGGCACCGGTGTTCGCGGACTTCACCCGCACCCATATCGAGCATGTCGCCGTCTGGCTGGCGGAGATCTTCGGCGGGGACACCGCATTCACCGACGAACTGGGCGGCCACCAGGCCCTGTTGCGTTCCCATCTCGGCCTGGAGATCACCGAGGAGCAGCGGCTGCGCTGGATGGAACTGATGACCGGAGCCGTCGAGAAGGAGCTGCCGCACGACGAGGAGCTGCGCGGGCAGGTCATCGCGTACTTCGACTGGGGCACCAAGATCGCCCGCGAGGTGTCCGCCGATCCGGCCGGCACCGACCTCGGCGACCCTGGCCCCACGCCCCGGTGGGGCTGGAACGGCCTGGTCTGACGCGCCCGTTCGGCGCACGTGGAAGGCCCGGTCCGGCACCGCGGGGGTGCCGGACCGGGCCTCGCCGGGCCGGTCAGCCCTTGGCGTGCTTGGGCGGGTTGTTCGGTGCGACCTTGTTGTGCGGCATGTCCTTGCAGAACTTGACGGCTCCGCTGTTGTTCACGTGCTTCGCCGAGATCCAGCTGTCCCGGGTGTCACGGACCAGGTACCAGATGTTGTTCCCCTCGATGCTCTGCGCACGGACCTTGCACTGCAGGCCGATCCGCACCTGGTGGCGGATGTAGCCCCGCACCAGAGCGTCCGTGCTCGGGTCCTGACGCAGCGTCAGACCGTGACTGGCGGTGATCGTGCCGTACGGCTTCGCGGCCGCACCCTGGGGCGGCGAGGGGGGCGCGGGGGGTGCCGCCTGAGCGGGGGCCGCAGCGAGCAGCGTCGCACCGAGGGTGAGGGCCGCGGTCAGTGCGCCCGCACCGGCCGCCAGCTGCTTGCCTCGGCCCCCGAAGATGTCGGTCGTGGACATAAAGGTTCTCCTGTTCTTGACGCGCAATGCCACCATTGGCGCGAAGCGGACATTACGCGTAAATCACAAGAATTCGACGACGCAACGGCGGTCGAGGAGCCGTTCGTGTGACGAAATGAAGATTCGTCCCGTCAGGCGCCCAGGTCACCCCAGCCGTGTCGCAGAAGGGTGAAGATGCGGTCCAGATCCGCGCCGGGATCCTCGCCGCCGCCGGCCAGCCGGGGCGCGGCCAGCGCGTAGTGGGCCAGCGCGCGGATCTGCACATCGTCCGCGTCGGCGCCGGTCTCCGCCGCGATCGCACCGGCCAGGGCCGTCTCGTGCCGCATCCACATGCGGTGCGCGTACTCGCCGAGCGCCGGGGTGCCGTCGATCAGCTCCCGGAACCTGCGGAAATCCGGCGCCTCATGGACCTTGAGCACGAGGGGCCGCAGATGGTCGCGCAGCCCGTCCAGGACCGTCCGGCCCGGCGCCCGGTCCCGTACCGCCGCGACCAGCGCCTCGCCCCGCTCGGCGTCCTGGTCGAACACCAGCGCCTCTTTGCCGCTGAAGTGCTTGAACAAGGTGGTCACCGACACATCGGCGGCCTCCGCCACATCCTTGACGCTCACCTGGTCGTAGCCACGCTCCAGGAACAGCTCGAGGGCGGAGTCCGCCAGCGCCTTGCGGGTCTGGGCCTTCTTGCGTTCCCGGCGGCCGGTCGTCGGCTGAGTCATAACGTCAGACTAACTCTCAGGGTTGAGCGACTCGGAAAGTGGAGTCGGTACGGGCGTACGGTCGGTGCGGGCGGACGAGGATGTGGCGCCGCCCGGTGGCCGTTGGGCGTAGCGGGCCGCCTGGGCGGCCATCAGGCGGGCGCCGTCAGGGGCGATACAGAGGTCGAGATTGCGCGCGGACTCCTCGGCGTGGGCGGCCGCGCGTTCCGTCATGGTCTTCTCGTACGCGCCGAGGGCGGCGGTGAGGTCACCGTCGGCGCCGATCAGGAGGTCGTGGGTCTCGGTCACGCCGTTGGCGAAGTGCAGCCGGTGGCGCCCGTCGCCTAGCGGTGTGGCCCGGCTCGGGCGGTGTCCCCAGCGGATCGTTGCGGGGTCGATGGCGTCGAGCAGGACGGCGCGCAGCGCGCCGCGGTCGGCTTCGGGGCGGTCGCCGTCGGACTCTTCGGCGATCTCGGCGAAGTGGACCGCGCCCGTCTTGTCGACGATCTTCAGGTCCTGCCCCTCGGGACGGGCGATCGCCCGAAAGGCCCGGTCCAGTCCCGCCGCGCGGATCGCATACTGGCCGGATTCGGGGTGCAGATCGAGCGTGCCGCCCTGGGCGCGGGCATCGAGCGTGGTCTCCGCCTCGTAGAGGACCGCCTCGACGCCGTGCATCTGGACGATGCGGGCGAGGGTGAGGCCACCGAGGCCGCCGCCGACCATGGCGATGCGGGCAGGAGGGACGCGGGACATGGAAGGTGTCTCCTTACGGGGCGGGCGGCAGGTCGGTGGACCGGTGGAAGCGGCGCATATGGCGCAGGGAGCCCTGCGGGGCGTCGGGGGCGATGGCGTTGTCCAGGCCGCGGGCGGCGGCCTCGGCCGCCCGGGCGGCGCGGGGCAGCATGGCGGCCTCGTACGCGCGCACCGCCTCGTCCAACTCCGCGTGACGGGCGAGGGACTGGGCCAGTTCGCAGCCGTCGAGCATGGCGAGGTTGGCGCCCATGCCGGAGAACGGCGTCATCAGATGCGCGGCGTCACCCAGCAGGGTCAGGCCCGGGGTGTGGGTCCAGGTGTGGGGCACGGGCAGGGCGTACAGCGGCCGGTTGGCGAACCCGTCGTCGCTCTCCCGTAGCAGTGCCAGCAGCCGGTCGTCCCAGCCGGCGAAGCGTTCCAGCAGCGCGGCGCGCACCGCTTCCGGGTCGGCGAGGTGGATGCCGCGCTCCAACGCCCAGTCCTGGGACCCCCGGAAGGCGGCGTACACGCGGATCCGGGCGCGGGAATTGCGCTGGGCGATCAGGGCCTTGTTGCGGTGCGCGGCCATCATGCCGCCGTCGCCGACGAGTCGGGCGACGGCCGGGTGGCGGGTGTCGGCCTCGTCGAATCCGGTCTCGACGAAGGTGACGCCCGCATAGTGGGGCGAGTCGTCCGAGAGCAGCGGCCGCACCCGGGACCAGGCCCCGTCGGCGCCGATGACCAGGTCGAAGGTCTCGGACGGGCCGCCGTCGAACTCGGCCTCGTGGGCACCGTCGCCGCGCGGGTGGAGGGTGCGCAGATAGCGGCCCCAGCGGACGGTGCCGGGGGCGAGCGAGTCCAGGAGGAGGCGGCGCAGTTCGCCGCGGTCGATCTCGGGTTTGTCCCGCTCGCCGGCGTCCGGTGCGTGCCGGAAGAGCAGGGTGCCGGTGTGGTCCAGCAGTCGCATCTCCTGGCCCTCGGGGCGGGCGAGAGCGAAGAACTCCTTGTCCAGATCCGCCGCGCGCAGGGCCGCCTGTCCGGTGGTCTCGTGCATGTCGAGCGTGCCGCCTTGCGGGCGGTCTTCGGCGTAGGCATCGCGGTCGAAGACGGTGACCTCGATGCCGTGCCGCTGGAGGACCCGGGCGCAGGTCAGCCCGCCGGGGCCGCCGCCGATGATCGCGATACGCGGGGTGGTGGTCATGACTCCAGAAAAGCACAGCCACTAAGAAAGTGCAATCAATAAACTTTTTAAGCGAGTCAATCCTGCGAGAGGTACCGCACCCCTGAAGGGACCTTCGAAAGGCAGGCTTCAACTCAACTTCGCCGACAAAAAGGACAGTTGACCGCATCCAGTCCTTGCACTTGCAGAATTAGGTATGCCTAACCTAATGTAACGACGCGTGTCGACGACCAAACCACCTGCCACCGCACCCCCTGTGCCCGGACCGCGCCCCGCCGCGCGGACCTGGCGGCGTGTCCCGCTGTTCGTGGCCGGCCTGTGCGTGCTGGCGGCCTGTGCGGCGCTGAGCCTCGCATTGGGGGCCCGTTCCGTACCGCTGTCCACCGTGCTCGACGCCCTGTCAGGGACCGAACACGGGCGGGACGCCCTCGTGGTGACGGGGCTTCGGCTGCCGCGCACCATCGTCGGACTCGCGGTCGGCGCGGCGCTCGGCGTCGCCGGAGCGGTCGTCCAGGGCATCACCCGCAACCCGCTCGCCTCACCGACCACCCTCGGCATCAACCACGGCGCCGGTTTCGCCGTGGTCACCGCCATCTACGCGTTCCATCTGACCCACCCCATCGAATACCTCTGGTTCGCCTTCGCCGGCGCCGCGGCCGCCGCGGTGTTCGCCCAGGCGCTGGCCCGGCGGGCCGGAGACCTCGACCCGGTACGGCTCGCGCTGGGCGGCACCGTCCTCCAACTCGTGCTGCTGTCCTGGACGTCGACGGTGATGCTGGCCAGCAAGCGGTCGCTGGACGAGGCCCGGTTCTGGCTGGCAGGCTCGCTGTCCGAGCGCCCGCTGTCGGTTCTCTGGCCGGTGCTGCCCACCCTGGTGATCGGCCTGGTCATCGCGCTGGCCATCACCCCGGCGCTCAACACCCTGGCGCTGGGCGACGATTCGGCGCAGGCGCTCGGCGTACCGGTGAACCGCATCCGGCTGGCCGGCGGCCTCGCCGTGGTACTACTCGCCGCCTCGGCCGTCGCGGTCGCCGGGCCGCTCGCCTTCATCGGGCTGGCCGCACCGCATCTCGTACGGCAGCTGTTCCGCACCTCCGACCACCGCATCCTGATCCCCGGCTGCCTGATCGCCGGACCGCTGCTGCTGCTCGCCGCCGACATCCTCGGACGGCTCGTCATCCGGCCGTCCGAGCTTCAGGTCGGCATCATCAGCGCCTTCCTCGGCGCCCCGCTGCTGGCGCTGCTGGCCCGGAAGGTGGCCCGATGACCGACGTCCTGCGTCCCGCGCAGCCCGCCTCGTCAACCACCGTGCGCCGGCGCACCGTTCGCCGTACTCCGCTGCTGGCCCTCGGCGCCGTCGCGGTGCTGCTCGCCCTGGTCACGGCGTCGGTGTCCACGGGCGATATGCCGCTCCCGCCGTTCGATGCGCTGCGGGGCCTGTTCGGGGTGGGCGATACGGCCACGGTGCTGATCGTCCAGGAGTTCCGCGCCCCGCGGATGGCCGCCGCGATCATCGCGGGGGCCGGGCTGGCGGTGGCCGGTGCGCTGCTGCAGCGACTGTTCCGCAATCCGCTCGCCTCGCCCGACGTCATGGGGGTGACCGGCGGGGCGTCGTTCGGTGCGGTGGTGATGCTGGCCGCCGGTGCCTCGCAGGCGCTGATGCCGCTGGCCGCGCTCGGCGGCGGGCTGCTCGCCGCGGTGCTGCTGGGGGTGCTGGGCTGGCGTTCCGGTGCCAGCGTGACCCGGCTGGTGCTGGTGGGCCTCGCCGTACAGGCCGGGCTGACCGCCGCGGTGAACTTCATGGTCGTGCGCTTCCCCACCGAACTGGCGGGCTCCGCCCTGCAGTGGACGACCGGCTCGGTGTACGGACGGACCTGGACCGAAGTGTGGGCCGCGGGCGGCGGGGTGGCCGTGACGATGGTCATCGCCTTCGCGCTGCACCGCCGGCTGGCCGTACTCGACCTGGGCGACGACTCGGCCGGCGCGCTCGGCCTGAACGCCGACGCCGCCCGCCTCCAGGTCCTGGTGACCGCCATCGTGCTGGCGTCGCTGGCCGCCGCGCTCACCGGCCCGGTCGCCTTCGTCGCGCTGGCCGTGCCGCACATGGTGCGGTTCCTGGCCGGCCCGCCCACCGCCGGGACGCTGGCGCTGTCCGGTCTCGCCGGTGCCGTACTGCTGCTCGCCTCCGACCTGGTGGCGCAGCATCTGCTGCCGGTCAGCGGGCTGCCGGTCGGGGTGGTCACCGCCACCCTGGGTGCGCCCTGGCTGCTGGTGCTGATGATCCGTCAGAGCAGTTCCGTGAACAGGAGTGTTTGATGACCGCCAACCAGCTCTCCACGCACGGGCTCGATCTGCGCTACGGCGACCGGCTGATCGTCGGCGGCCTCGATCTGGTGCTGCCCGGCGGCGCCGTCACGGCGGTCGTCGGCCCCAACGCCTGCGGCAAGTCCACCCTGTTGCGCGGCCTGACCCGGCTGCTGGCTCCCGCCGCGGGCACCGTCACGCTGGACGGCGCGGACATCCACCGGATGCCGGCCCGTGCGCTCGCCCTGCGGATGGGGCTGCTCCCGCAACAGCCGGTCACCCCCGACGCGATCACCGTCGAGGCGCTCGTACGGCTCGGCCGCTACCCGCACCAGAAGCTGCTGAGCCCCTGGTCGGCGGCCGACCAGCGGGCCGTGGACGACGCGCTGGAGCGCACCGGGACCACCGCACTGCGCGACCAGTGCGTCGACCAGCTCTCCGGCGGGCAGCGGCAGCGCGCCTGGATCGCCCTGGCGCTGGCCCAGGACACCGATCTGCTGCTGCTCGACGAGCCCACCACCTTCCTCGATCTGCGGCATCAGCTCGATGTCCTCGACCTGGTCGCCGAGTTGCACGCCGAGGCGGGCCGCACCGTGGTGATGGTGCTGCACGACCTCGGGCAGGCGGCCCGTTACGCGGACCACCTCGTGGTCCTCAAGGACGGGCAGCTGGCGGCGGCCGGCGCACCGGCGGACGTGCTCGACGCGGAGCTGGTCAAGTCCGTGTTCGACGTGGACTGCCGGGTGATCCCCGACCCCGAGACCGGCACCCCGCTGGTCGTCCCCAAGGGCAGCGCAAAGCGGCACGCCGCCGTGACCGCCTGACCGGGCCCGCTCTCCCCCACGAGCGGTCCCTCGCCCTCCGTCCCCCCTTCCACACCGCTCCGCTCCCCCTAAGGAAGTCGAACCCTCATGTTCACCAGACCCGCTTCGCGTCGTATCCGCCGACTGCCGGCCGCTCTGCTCACCCTCGCCCTGGGCACCGCCGCCCTCACCGCCTGCGGTGGCGGCAAGTCCGCCGACGATGACTCGGCGAAGGGCAACGCCGGCGCCGGCTTCCCCCGCACGATCAAGACCGCCATGGGCGACGTACCGATCTCCGCGAAGCCCAAGCGCGTCGTGGTCCTCGACACCGGTGAGCTCGACGACGTCACCACGCTCGGCGTCAAGCCGGTCGGCGCCGTCTCCCCGCACATGAAGACCGAGGGCGGCTTCCCCTCGTACCTCAAGGACGAGATCGGCGGGGTCAAGGACGTCGGCCCGCTGCTCGAGCCCAACCTCGAGAAGATCATCTCCCTCAAGCCCGACCTGATCCTGTCCTCCAAGGTCCGGCACGAGAAGATCTACGACAAGCTCAAGGGCATCGCGCCGACCGTCTTCACCGAGACCACCGGCGGCCCCTGGAAGGCCAACCTGAAGGTCCACGCCAAGGCGCTGGGCCTGGAGAAGGAGGCCGACCAGAAGCTCAAGGCGTACGAGACGCGCGCCAAGGCGCTGGGCGCGGAGATCAAGAAGAAGTACCACGGCAAGATGCCGTCGGTCTCCGTGGTCCGCTTCGTCGCGGGCCCGACCCGCCTCTACCAGAAGTCCTCCTACAGCGGTGTCGTCCTGAACGACATCGGCCTGGCCCGTCCGAAGTCGCAGAGCTCCACCGACCCGGTGAAGACCATGCTCGACGTCAGCCCGGAGGAGATCGACAAGGCCGACGCCGACCTGGTCTTCGTCACCGTCGCGGATCTGCCCGACAAGACCCAGAAGAAGGACGTCACGTCCAACCCGGTCTGGAAGGCGCTGCCCGCCGTGAAGAACCACAAGGTCTTCGACGTTCCGGACGAGACCTGGATGTCCGGCATCGGTATCCAGGCCGCCGAGCACATGCTCGCCGACGTGGCGAAGGCCACCGGCGTGCCGCTGCCGAAGGCCTGACCGGCCGCCGAAAGCCGAAGGGGGCGGGCCGTCCTGAGCGAAGGACGGCCACCCGGCGCCCCGCCCCGTCGACGCCGGCGTCGCTCGTCGGAGGGGGCGGGCCCTCGGCCGAAGGGGGTGGCTCGCCCGGGGTGCAGCGGAGCGGATGGCTCGTACTCGTGCCCGTGCCCTGTGTGGCGCGTGCCTTCGCCTTGTGCCTCGTGCGCCTCCTTCCTTTCCGGCAACGATTACGGAGAGTCATTAGTTCCTTGCGGTGGGTGGCCAGTTGTCGCCTCTTGCCGCCTCCGGCCCGCCCCCGCCTGTCCCCCCGCACCACCCATGATCCCGAAGGGGTCCCGCTCATGCGGATGTATCTGCTCGCCCTCAACCCCACCGACTCGGTCACCGAGGGATTTCTGCCCGCCGCCGCCCGCCTCGGTCTCGATATCACGGTCCTGACCGACCAGCCCGAAGCGCACCGGCGCCGCTGCCCCCAGACCGAGATCCTGGAGTGCGACGTCCATGACTTCCGCGCCGTCATCACCCGCGTAGCAGGCCACCACCCGGCCGACGCGATCTTCACCAACAGCGATCACCTGCAGACCCAAGCGGCGCTTGCCGCCGCGTACTTCGGGCTGCCCGGCAAGGACTGGCGGGCCACGCTGCGCGCCAAGAACAAGGCCGAGATGCGCCGTCATCTGGCCGCCACGGGCGTGGACGTCGTGCGGGCCGTGGAACTCGGCCCCGGCCAGGACCCGTCGGCGCTGGCCGCCGCCGACCTGCCCTATCCCTGTGTCGTCAAGCCCCGCGAGGGCGTGGCCAGCGAGGATGTGGTGCTGGTCGAGGGGCCCGAGGAACTCGTGGTGCGGGCCAAGGAAATCCAGGCGCGGCGGCCGGAAGCGGCGCTGGTCGCCGAGGAGTTCCTGGCCGGCGAGCTCTACACGCTGGAGACGCTCGGCGACGGCCGGCTGCGGCACGCCCTGGGTGGGTTCCACTCGACCCTCTCCGCGCCGCCGACCTTCATCGAGGAACGGCACGAGTTCGTCGCCGTCCACCCGGAGTCCGTGAGCGCCCAGGTGCTGGCCCAACTGGACGCGCTGGGTGTCGGTTTCGGCGCCTGTCACACGGAGTTCGTGGTGCACGAGGGCCGGGCCCGGCTCATCGAGGTGAACTACCGGGTCATCGGTGACCAGTGCGATCTGCTGCTCGCGCAGGTCCTGGACATTCCGCTGTTCGAGCACATTCTGCGGACGCATGCGGGAGAGCCGCTGCCCGCGGACCTCGGCGCCCGCAAGGACGGCGCGGCCCGGGTGGAGTACGCCCTCGCCGACCGGGCCGGGACGCTCACCGCGGCGCCCGAGGCCATGGACCGGGCCGCGGACGGCGTACGGCTGGCCTACCGGCCGCTGCGCGCCGTGGGCACGGAGCACCCCTTCTACCGCACCAACCGCGACTACCTCGGCGTCGTCCGAGCCATCGGCAGCGACCAGGGCGCGGTGGACCGGGCCGTGGACGGCTTCTTCGCCGCCGAGCGCTGGGAGATCTCGTGATGCGCGGAGCGCCGGAAGAAGTCGTGATGAGTGAGGCACTGGAGACCACCGGTGGTCGGGACGGAGACGCTTCGGGCGAGGCCGAGGAGGCCGAGCTGCTGATACGGGTCCTGGGCGCCCTGCTGCGCGAGGACGTCGTCGGGCTGCGCACCCGCGGCACCGTGCTGGAACGCCCCGACGGCCCCTGGCTACGGCTGCCCGCGGACGAGACAGCCGGCGCCCTGCTGCTGCCGCTCGCCACAGACGGCTATCAGAGCGCCTACACCGCCCGGCTGCCGCTGCTGGTCCGCGAGTCCGACGGCGCCCGGCTGAGCACCGTCGAAGCCGTCCTCACCGCGCTGCGCGCGCTCGCCGCCCCCGAGGACCACGGGGGCTTCGACGCCTTCGCCGAGGAGTGCCGCCAGACGCTGGCGACGATGCGGCTGCACGCCCGTACGCGGGACGAGACCGAGACGGAGCTGACGAAGCGTCACGGGGATGACCCGGGCGCCTGGCTGGGGCTGGACGGCGGTCTGGCGTATGAGGCGCTGGCCGCCCGCCTCGACCATCCCGTCTATCCGACGTCCCGTGGCCGCGCCGGCCTCGACGAGGCGCAGCTGCGCGCGTACGCGCCGGAATTCCGGCCGGACTTCGCGCTGCGCTGGCTCGCCCTGCCGCGCGCCGCGGTCACCGTGCCGGGCGGCGAGGCGACCCTGCCCGCCTGCTGGCCGACCCCGGCGGAGCTGGGCCTGCCGCACCTCGAAGGCACCCATCTCCCCTTCCCCGTTCATCCCTTGACGCTCGGCGACGCGCTGCATGATGCGCTGCGCAAGAGCGGGCTGGAGGGCGAGGCGGTGCGGGCCGAGTCCGCCCGGCTCTCCGTCGTACCGACGCTGTCGATGCGCACCGTGGCGCTGACCGTCGATCCGGCGCTGCATCTGAAGCTGCCGCTGGCCACCGCGACCCTGGGTCTGCGCAACCGGCGCACCATCAAGCCCCGCACCCTCATCGACGGTGCCGAGGGGCAGCGGCTGCTGGAGAAGGTGATCGCCCGCGAGCCGCGCTTCGCCCGGTCGGTCCTGCAGGCCGACGAGACCGTCTACGCGCATGCCGGCCATGAACTGCTGGCCGTGCTCTGCCGTCGCTACCCGGCCGGTCTCGAGGGCAGCACCGTCGTGCCGATGGCGGCGCTGCTGGGCCGGGCACCGGGCGGGCGGCTGGTGCTCGACCACCTCGCCGACCGTTACTACGGCGGCGAACCGCTGGCCCTGCTGGACGCCTTCCTCACCCTCCTCTTCGACTGGCAGACCACCCTCTTCGGCTACGGCATCGGGCTGGAGTCCCATCAGCAGAACATCTCGCTGGTGCTGGACCGGGCGGCCGGCGACACCCGGCTGCGGCTGCTGTTCAAGGACAATGACGCGCCGCGCATCAATACCGTACGGCTGCGGGACACCCTGGGCGCGGACGCGCCGGACCCCGAGGACTTCGCCGACCCGCGGATATTCGCCGACGGCGACCGGCCGGTGCTGGACCTGTTCACGACCATCACCCTCCACCTCTGCGCCGGCTCCTACGCCTTCGGGCTGGCCCGGCACGGCCGGGCGCCGCTCGGGCGGCTGCTGGGCCTGGTCCGCGACCGGCTCGCCGAGGCCGTCGAACGGCTGGGCACCGGAGCGGGCGAGCCGGGCGCGGCGCTGCGCGCGGCCGTCCTGGACGCGCCGGAACTGCCGATAAAGGCCATGGTCAGCGCCGGGACGCTGCTCTCCAAGGAGCGCTCGGGCGCGGCCGACATCAACAAGCACTACGCCAGCGGTCCCAACTACCTGCTGCCGGAAGCTCTGCCGGCGAATTCTTCGCTGCGGAGCCCTCGACTGCCGACGGGGATTTTCTGATGGCCACCTCCACCTCATCCACCTCAGCCACCTCCTCCGCTTCGTCGGCCTCCTCCGCTTCGTCGGCCTCCTCCGCTTCGTCGACGTCATCAGCTTCGTCCAGTGGCGCCGCATCACGGATCACCTCCACTCCCCCGCACGCCTCCGCCTCGGAGAACGCCGCTACCTCACAGAACACCGCAGGATCACAGAGAGTTGCCGGTTCCCGGAAGGTCGTTGCCGATCCGCACAAGGTCACCGGCACCGAACGAGGCGCCGGAACGGAACGAGGCGCCGGAACCGTACAGTCGCAGCGGCTCGCCGCGGCCGGCGTCGAGACCAAGGTCCGGCCGGGCCTGCCGCGCCGTCAGGTGTACGCGGTGGCCGGCTGCTACTTCGTGGCGTCGTTCGCCGCGCTCGGCCTGCCGCCGTATCTCACCGAGATCCTGCCCGAGCTGGGCGACGGGGCCGCCCGCTGGGCCGGTCTGCTCTACATCGTCCCGACCATTTTCGGCGCCATCGGCGCCCCGCTGTGGGGCCGCCTCGCCGACCGCTTCGGCCGTAAACGACTGCTGCTGCGCGCGCAGTTGGGGCTCGCCGCCGCGTTCCTGCTGGCCGGCTGGGCCGACTCGCTGGGGACCTTCGCCGCCGCGCTGGTCCTCCAGGGCATGCTGGGCGGCACCTTCGCCGCATCGAACGGGTATCTGGGGGCGGCGCTCGAGGGCGCTTCCCTGTCCCGGGCGCTGACGGTGATGCAGGGCAGCGCCCGCGCGGCGCTGGTCTTCGCGCCGATCGTCGTCGGCGCGCTGACGCCCTGGCTCTCGCCGCACCGCCAGTACGCCCTGCTGGCCGTGCTGCCGCTGGCCGCGGCCCTGATGCTGGCGGCGCTCCCCGAGCCGCCGCAGCAGCAGTCGGCCGCGCGCGCCCCGGCCGCCTCCGAAGTCGAGGCGACGGCCGTGGACGCCGCCGCGGCCGAGCCGTCCGGACGCGCCCCGGCCGCCTCCCTGCGCACGCTCTACGCGCTGGAGTTCGCCTTCGTCTTCTCGACCGTGATCTCCTTCCCGTATCTGATCTCGCTCATCAAGGAGCGCATACCGGGCACCGGTCCGATGGTGTCGGGTGTGCTGTTCGCGCTGCCGCACATGTGCTACCTCGTCGCGGCGATAGCGGTGCACGCGCTGTTCCGTACCCGCCCCCGGCTCGGCATAGCGATCGGCTTCGGCTGTATAGCGCTCGGCCTGGCGGGCCATGGTTTCGCCGACTCGCTCACCACGTTCATCGCGGTCCGCCTGGTACTCGGCGCGGGTCTCACCATGGGCCTGGTCTGTCTGTCCGTGCTGGCCGCCGACTGCGCCAGGGGCCGGGCGCCCGGCGGGCTGTTCGGCTCCATCGAATTCTTCTCCAAGGCCGGCGCCGTCGCCGCCGGTCTGGCCGCGGCGGCCGGCAACGACCTGTTCGGCCCCGCCGCGCCCCTCCTGATCGGTACCGCGATTGCGCTGGTCACAGTGCTCGCGACCGTCACCCCCGCTCTGCTGTCCCGTCTCCCCCGCACCCGCAGGAGCCCTCGATGCCCCCGCTGACCAATTCGCCCGACACCGTCCCGGCCCCTGACACCGTCCCGGCCTCCGACACCGTCCCGGCCCCCGGCTCCGCCGCGCCCGCCGGTCCGCCCACCGCCGACCAGGCCGTCGCGCACACCCTCCTGAACTGTCTGCTGCGCGAGGTCTCCGGGCCCGAGCACCAGACCGCCGTCGACACCGGCCATCTGCTGCTGCGACTGCCGCGCCGCGGTGTGCTGCTGCGCGTCGCGCTGCGCCGTACGTCGCTGATCGGTGCGCACCGGTTCACCGGCCCGGTGACCGAGGAGACCGACGGCGGCTGGGCCGAGGTCGGCTGGCGCCGGCTGGCCGAGTACGTCCATGCGGAGCTGTCGCTGCGGACCGGTGTGGACAACGACGAGTTCCTGGCGCAGATCACCTCCAGCCATCAGGCGGTCTCCGCCGCACTCGAGGGCCGTACGGTGCCGCGTCCGGCCGGACCGGCCGCCGACGGCGCGACCGGCACCAACACCGACGCCGACGACTGGCTGGCCCGTTACCTCGCCTCCGAACAGTCCCTGGTCCTCGGTCACCGCTTCCACCCCACCCCCAAGGCCCGCACCGGCGAGGCCGCCTCCTGGGGTGCGTATGCGCCGGAGGCCGGGGCGTCCTTCCCGCTGCTGCTGCTCGCCGTGCGCGACGAGCTGATCGTCGAGGAGTCGGCCGCGCCAGGCGACGCCGCGCCCCTGGACGCGCTGCACGCCGAGGTCCCGGAGGGCTACCGGCTGCTGCCCGCGCACCCCTGGCAGTACGAGCTGCTGCGCGAACGTCCCGGTCTGCGGGAGGCGCTGGACCGCGGCGACATCCGCATCCTGGGCACCGGCCGGACCCCCTTCGCCGCCACCGCCTCCGTCCGTACGCTCTACGACGGCGCGTCCTTCCTCAAGTTCAGCCTGAACGTCCGGATCACCAACTGCCTCCGCAAGAACGCCAGTTACGAGCTGTCCGGGGCGGTCGCCCTCACCCGGCTGCTGGAGCCGGTGCTCGCCGACCTGGCCACCCGCTTCCCGGGCAGTGCGGTGCTGCGCGAGCCCGCCTACCGCAGCCTCGCCCTGCCGGGGCCGGACGGCCGGACGGACACCGAGCTGCTCGAAGGGTTCGGCGTGATCATCCGCGAGGGCCTGTCCCAGCGGCTGCTCCCCGGCACCACTCCGCTGCTGGCCGCCGCGGTCGCCGACGAGTACCCGCACAGCGCCGCCCATATCTCCCGCCTCCTGGACGGCGCCGGCCCGCAGGCCGCGCTCGACTGGTGGGCCGCCTACCTCAACCTGCTCCTCCCGCCCGTGCTCGCCGCCTACTTCGACCACGGCGTGGTGCTGGAGCCGCATCTGCAGAACGTCCTGGTCTGCGTCGACGGCGACGGCATGCCCGCCCAGGTCCTCTTCCGTGACCTGGAGGGCACCAAGCTCGTCCCCGAACGCCACGCCGAGCTGCTGGCCTCGCTGCCCGAGGCGGTCGCGGCGCCGATGACGTACGACGCGCAGCGCGGCTGGGACCGCGTCGTCTACTGCCTGCTGGTCAACCACGTCTCCGAGATGCTCGCCGCGCTCGCCGATCTGCACCCGGACACCGAGGCCGAGCTGTGGGCACAGGTCCGGCGCACCCTGGGGACCCATGCCGACCGGTACGGCTGCCCGCCCCGGCTGGCCGCCCTGCTCGCCGGCGTCCCGCTGCCGGCCAAGGCGAACCTCCTCACCCGCTGGGAGCGCAAGGCCGACCGCGAGGCCGGCTACGTCCTGCTGCCCTCGCCCCTCGCCGAGTCCGTTCTGACCGGCACCGTACGCACCGACGACACCACCCCCTGGAACGCCCGATGACCGCCCCCACCCCCCTGGTCCGCGAACGCCTCCGCACCCTGCGCGCTGACGAACTCCCGGCCTATGTGTACGACATGACGGCCCTGCGGGAGCACCTGCGCGGTATCCGCGCGGCCCTTCCCTCCGCCGTGGAGCTGTATTACGCCGCGAAGGCCAACCCTGAACCGGAGATCCTGGCGGCGCTGCGCCCGTACGTCGACGGCTACGAGGTGTCCTCGGGCGGCGAGCTGGCGCACGTCGGCAAGGCCGTGCCCGGTGCCCCGCTGGCCTTCGGAGGGCCCGGCAAGACGCCGGCCGAGATCACTCAGGCGCTGGATCTGGGCGTCGCGCGCTTCCATGTGGAGAGCGTGTACGAGCTCCACATGCTGGCCGGGCTGGCCGCCCGGCACGGCGCGGGCCGGCGCCTCGCCGTGCTGCCGCGCTTCAATCTTCCCGTGGGCGACGGCACCCTGGACGGCAGCTCGCTGGCGATGGGCGGTCGCCCCACTCCCTTCGGTCTGGACCCCGCGCAGGCCGACGAGGTGGTCGCCCTCCTGACGGACGGCACCTACCCGCAGCTGGAACTCTGCGGAATCCACGCCCATTTGGCGAGCGGCCTGGAGGCGCCCGAGCAGCTCGCGGTCGCCGGGTCCATCGTGACCTGGGCCGCGCAGCTGGCCGAGCGCCACCGCGTCCCCCTCCCCGAGGTGACCATCGGCGGCGGTATGGCCGTGGACTACGCCGCTCCGGATGCCCGTTTCGACTGGGCGGCCTATGGGGCGGGCCTGGCCCGGCTCGCCGCCGCGCACCCCGGCGTCACGCTGCGCATCGAGCCGGGCCGCGCGCTCACCGCGTACTGCGGCTGGTACGCGACCGAGGTGCTGGATGTGAAGCACAGTCACGGCGAGGAGTTCGCCGTGGTCCGCGGCGGCACCCACCACCTGCGCACCCCGGCGACCAAGGGCCACGACCAGCCCTGCACGGTGCTGCCGCACGACGAGCCCTGGCCGCATCCCTGGCCCCGCTCGGCGGCGACGGGCGACCGGGTGACGCTGACCGGCCAGCTGTGCACCCCCAAGGACGTTCTCGCCCGCGATGTCGCGGCGCCGGGGCTGCGGGCCGGTGACCGGGTGGCGTTCGGGGTGGCCGGGGCGTATGCCTGGAACATCTCGCACCATGACTTCCTGATGCACCCGCGCCCGGGGTTCCACTTCCTCGGCACCGAGGAGCGCGCCGGCACGGAGCACACCGGTACGGCAGGCGTCGCGGCGGGCGAGGCCTGAGATGCTCCGTCCCAACCAGGTACGCCGGAAACTCGCCGCGGGCCAGGAGGTCAACGGCCTGTTCAGCACGCTGCCCGAGCCCGCCCTGGTCGAAATGATCGGCTGCGCCGGATACGACTTCGTGATCCTGGACACCGAGCACACCCTGACCGACCCTCAGCAGCTGGAAAACCTCATCCGGGCCGCGGAGGCCAACGGCCTCACCCCGTTCGTCCGCGTCCCCGAGGCCGACCCCGGTGCCGTGCTGCGCGCCCTGGACGCCGGGGCCATGGGCATCGTCGTCCCGCACGTACGCACCCGCGCGGACGTGGACGCCGCGATCCGCGCCGCCCGCTACGCCCCCGAGGGCATGCGCTCCCTCAACGGCGGCCGCGGCCCCGGCTTCGGCCGGATCGAGCTCACGGACTACATCCGGCGGGCCAACGCAGAGATCATGCTCATCCCGCTGATCGAGGACGCCGAGGGCGTCGCGGCGATCGAGGACATCCTCGCTCCCGGCGGCGTCGACCTCGTCCTGCCCGGCCCCGGCGACCTCTCGCAGTCCTACGGCGTGCCCTGGCAGGTCCGCCACCCCCGCGTCCAGGAGGCGGTCCGCTCCGTCCGCGCGGCCTGCGCCCGTCACTCCGTCCCCTTCTGCGCCATGTCCACCACCCCGGAACGCCGCGCGGACTGGCGCGCCGACGGCGTCACCGCGTTCGTGCTCGGCGAGGACCGCGATCTGACGGCGCGGGCGCTGCGGGGACAGCTGGAGCGGATGGGCGGGGGCGGCTGAGGGGCCCGGCCGTCGCCGGCGCCCGGCGCCCGGCGCTCGCGGCTCCCGCCCCGGCAACACCATCGGCGGGATCCGCCCGGCCGCCCAGTGGGTACCTGTGGCCTGAAGTACGGGACAGAGGGAGCTGAGCGGAATGGGCACGAGCAATGCGCTGGTCATCGCGGGAGCGGGGCTGGCCGGGGCGAAGGCGGCGGAGGCGCTGCGCGAGGAGGGGTTCGACGGGCCGCTGGTGCTGCTGGGGGACGAGCGCGAGCGCCCGTACGAGCGGCCGCCGCTGTCCAAGGGGTATCTGCTGGGCACCTCGGAACGGGAGAAGGCGTATGTGCATCCGAGCCGGTGGTACGGCGACCATGACGTCGATCTGCGGCTGGGTACGGCGGTCACCGCCATCGATCCCGCGGCCCATGAGCTGACCCTCGCCGACGGGAGCCGCCAGGGCTACGCGAAGCTGCTGCTGGCCACCGGTGCCGCGCCGCGCCGGCTGTCGGTGCCGGGCGCGGAGCTCGACGGGGTGCACTATCTGCGGCAGCTGGGGGACAGCGACACGCTCAAGGAGACCTTCCGGCACGCCACCCGCATCGCGGTGATCGGCGGCGGCTGGATCGGGCTGGAGACGACGGCCGCCGCCCGCGCCGCCGGCGTGGAGGTGACCGTTCTGGAGGCGGCGGAGCTCCCGCTGCTCAAGGTGCTGGGCCGCGAGGTCGCGCAGGTCTTCGCGGATCTGCACACCGATCACGGGGTGGAGATCCGGTGCGGCGTCCAGGTCGGTGAGATCACCGGCACGCTCGGGCACGCGGACGGGGTGCAGCTGGCGGACGGCACCCATGTGCCGGCGGACGCGGTGATCATCGGTATCGGCGTCGTGCCCAACAGCCGGCCGGCCGAGGACGCGGGACTCGAGGTGGACAACGGCGTGCGGGTGGATGCGCAGCTGCGCTCCTCGCACCCGGACATCCACGCCGCCGGGGATGTCGCGAACGCCTTCCATCCCCTGCTGGAGACGCACCTGCGGGTCGAGCACTGGGCCAATGCCCTCCATCAGCCGGCGACCGCGGCCAAGGCGATGCTCGGTCAGGACGTGGCGTACGACCGGCTGCCGTACTTCTTCACCGATCAGTACGACCTGGGGATGGAGTACACCGGCTACGTCGCGCCCGGCGGCTATGACCGCGTCGTCTTCCGGGGCGATCCGGGCAGCCGCGAGTTCCTCGCCTTCTGGCTCTCCGACGGCCGGGTGCTGGCCGGTATGAACGTCAACATCTGGGATGTGGTGGAGCCGATCCGGGCGCTGGTGACCAGCGGGCGGACGGTCGATACGGCGCGTCTGGCCGACCCCGGGGTGCCGCTGGCGGAGCTCGTATGAGGTGACGGCCGGGGCCGGCGGTTCCCTTCCGGAACGGATCGCAGCAGCGCCGACGTGCCCTAGAGGTAAGGCTGTTGACGCAGCCCGCCGTGGGCGGCGATGCGGTCGTCGGGTCACCGGCAGTCGGTGTGCCGGCCGCCCACCGAGCCGTGGTCCACGTCCCCGAAGCTGCCGTCGAGCATGCGTTCATCCATGTTGTGAACGCAAGAGCACGCCGGGCGGCTGTTTGCGTTGTTGAAGTGAAGCTCTTGAAGGGGCGGAAAGGGGGCCGGCCGCACGTTTGCGTCCCGGGCCGGCGGTTACCCGAACCGGGGATCGCGCGCGGGCGAAGAGACGCGCGCACCATGGAGACGAAGGAGGGCCGCCATGACCACTGAGCCGCTTCCCGACGGGCCGGGCCCCGTGCCGCGCGAGCCGGATCCCGTGCCGCGCGACCCCCGACCGGCCGAACCGGAGCCGGACGAGCCGGGCCCGCGCCCGGCGGAACCGCCGGGTACCGGACCGGACGAGCATCCGGCGCCGGAACCTCCCGACTGACCGGCGCCCGCGCCGACACCCCGACCGGCCGACACCCTCCCGACCGGCCGCCCGGCACGGCCCGGCCCCGCCCGCGCGACGCCGCCCGCCCCCGTGCAGCGCGCCTCCGCTTGCGTGCACAGCATGAACGGCGCAACGTGGAACTTCCCACCCCCTGGTGGTGGAGGGGCTCCACGGGCCCCGGCAGGCGAACACCACGCGGGAGAAGACAGCATGCTGCTGCCGGACAGAACTGTGCTCGCTGCACAGCTGCGGCGCTACCGGGTGTGGGAAGACCTCGTGGACGCCGAGCCCCATGACGCGGCCCGGCGCCGTCGGCTGGAGGATGTCGCCTACACCCTGTGCGTACTGACGGGCCGCCGCACCGCCCGCGAGGCGGTCATCGCGGCGGAGAGCTTCCTCGCGAGGAGATGAGCATGCGCGACGCAGCGACGACGCCCGCGCCGACCCACCTCGACCCCGCCGACCTGCGAACCCTGGACGCCCACTGGCGTGCCGCCAACTACCTGTCCGTCGGCCAGATCTATCTGATGGCCAACCCCCTCCTGACCGAGCCGCTGCGCCCCGAGCACATCAAGCCGCGGCTGCTGGGCCACTGGGGCACCTCGCCGGGCCTGAACCTCGTGCACACCCACCTCAACCGCGTCATCAAGGCCCGCGGTCTGGAGGCGCTGTGCGTCTGGGGTCCGGGACACGGCGGCCCCGCCGTGCTGGCCAACTCCTGGCTGGACGGCACCTACAGCGAGACGTACCCCGACGTGAGCCGGGACCACGCGGGCATGGCACGCCTCTTCCGGCAGTTCTCCTTCCCCGGCGGCGTGCCCAGCCATGTCGCACCGGAGACGCCCGGCTCCATCCATGAGGGCGGCGAGCTGGGCTACTCCCTCGCCCATGCCTATGGGGCGGCGTTCGACAACCCCGGCCTGCTGGTCGCCTGCGTGGTCGGGGACGGCGAGGCGGAGACCGGACCGCTCGCCGCGTCCTGGCACAGCACCAAATTCCTCGACCCGGTACACGACGGCGCCGTCCTGCCGATCCTGCACCTCAACGGCTACAAGATCGCCAACCCGGCGGTGCTCGCCCGGATCCCGCACGACGAACTGGACGCCCTGCTGCGCGGCTACGGCCACGAGCCGCTGTACGTCGTCGGCAACGACCCCGCGACCGTGCACGACGCGCTGGCCGCCGCCATGGACCGGGCGCTGGACCGGATCGCCGACATCCAGCGGCGCGCCCGCTCCGGAGGCGAGCGGGAGCGGCCGCACTGGCCGGTGATCGTGCTGCGGACGCCCAAGGGCTGGACCGGCCCGCGCGAGGTCGACGGTGTGCCCGTCGAGGGCACCTGGCGCGCGCACCAGGTCCCGCTGTCCGGCGTACGCGACCACGCCGGCCATCGCCATCAGCTGGAGGCCTGGCTGCGCTCGTACCGCCCGGAGGAACTCTTCGACGCGTCGGGCGGGCCCCGGCCGGACGTGCTGGCCTGGGTGCCGGAGGGGTCGCGGCGGCTGGGCGCCTCCCCGCACGCCAATGGCGGGCTCCTGCTGCGCGATCTGCCGCTCCCGCCCCTGGAGCGGCACGCCGTGGACGTCGACAAGCCCGGCACCGTGCTGCACGAGCCGACCCGGGTCCTCGGCGGCCTGCTGCGCGCGATCATGGCGGACACCGCGGAGCGCCGTAACTTCCGCGTCGTCGGCCCCGACGAGACCGCCTCCAACCGCCTGGACGCCCTCTACGAAGCCACCGGCAAGGCCTGGCAGGCCGAGACGGTCGCCACGGACGAGCATCTGGCGCACGACGGCCGGGTCATGGAGGTGCTTTCCGAGCATCTGTGCCAGGGCTGGCTGGAGGGCTATCTCCTCACCGGCCGGCACGGCCTCCTCTCCAGCTACGAGGCGTTCGCCCATATCGTCGACTCGATGGTCAACCAGCACATCAAATGGCTGCGCACCACCCGCCGGCTCCCCTGGCGCCGCCCCATCGCCTCCCTCAACTACCTCCTCACCTCGCACGTCTGGCGCCAGGACCACAACGGCTTCTCCCACCAGGACCCCGGCTTCGTCGACCACATCCTCAACAAGAGCCCCGAGGCCGTCCGCGTCTATCTCCCGCCGGACACCAACACCCTGCTCTCGGTGGCCGATCATGCGCTGCGCAGCCGCGATTACGTGAATGTGATCGTGGCGGGCAAGCAGCCGAGCTTCGACTGGCTCACCCTCGACGAGGCCCGCGCCCACTGCGCGCGCGGCGCCGGGGCGTGGGCCTGGGCGGGCACCGAGGACGGCAATCCGCCCCAGGCTCCCGGCTCGCCCCGGGCGGGGCACACCACCGGCCCGGATGTCGTTCTGGCCTGCGCCGGAGACATCCCCACCCAGGAGATCCTGGCCGCCGCCGGTCTGCTCCGGCGCCATCTGCCCGAACTCGCCGTCCGGGTCGTCAACGTCGTCGACATGGCCCGGCTGCTGCCCCCGGGAGAACACCCCCACGGCATGCCGGACTTCGAGTACGACGCCCTCTTCACCCCGGACAAGCCGGTCATCTTCGCCTACCACGGCTATCCCTGGCTGATCCACCGCCTCTGCTACCGCCGCACCGGCCACCGCCATCTGCACGTCCGCGGCTACAAGGAGGAGGGCACCACGACCACGCCCTTCGACATGGTCGTACGCAACGACCTCGACCGCTACCGCCTGGTGATGGACGTCGTGGACCGCGTTCCCGGGCTCGGCGTCCGCGCCGTCGCGCTGCGCCAGGCGATGGCGGATGTCCGTACCCGCCATCACGCCTGGGTCCGCGAGCACGGGACGGACCTCCCGGAGGTGGCGGACTGGACGTGGACCGGGTGAGGGCGGGAGCGGGACGCGGCCCCGGCGTCCGGGGGCACACCCGGCGTGCGGCCCCGGCGTCCGGCGTGCATACCCCGTCGGAGTAACCCGCGGCGCGGTGACCCGGCGGCCACTCGCCCGCATGTGAGCCTGGGCCCGGGGTAGCCGGTCGGCAGGAGGTGCACGGATGGCTCACCCGATGGCGACGCGGGCACTCGTGGCGGGAGGGGAACTCCTCGCCTGGTGGGCGGCGTTGACCGGCTTGTGGATCGTCTTGATCAGCGCCGTCGACACGCTGGAGCGGGTGACCGGTACCCTCGCCGCGCTGCTCGCCGCCTGTGCGGCCTGCGCCGCGCGGCGCGCATCCGGCCGCCGGTGAACGGCTGGACGGCCGCGGCCACGGCGCTGCTGCTGTGCGGCGCGGCACCGGCCGGCTGGGCCGCGGCCACCGGTCCGGTAGGGCGGCGGGTGGTCGCCCAGAACTCGGCGACCACGCTGCTCAGCCTGGCCGTCCTGCTGCTGGCCCAGGGCTTCGGCCGCCCCGCGTACCAGGACCCGGCCCTGGTGCTCGCGGTGCTCGGCCCGGCCGGGACGCTGGTGTATGTGCGGCTGCTCGCGGACAAGTTGGCGGCCGGTCCGCCGCCGGGCCCGCTGCGGGCGGCGACCTGGCTGAACTTCGTCGCGGTACTCCTGGTCGTATTGCCGCTGTGTGTGGCCACGGGCCCCGGTCGCGCCATGCTGAAACTGCTGGTCATCGGGGCGTTGTTGGTGCTCGGCAGCCGGGTGGCGACCCGGGCCGTGACCGCGGCCGTCTCGTCGGGGAACGGGCCGGCCGCGCCCGCGGAGGGAATGTCCGATGTCTGACCCGGCCGGGAGGGTTCATGCCTGAAGAGATCCCGTGCCTGAAGAGAGGGGATGTCCCGTGTCCGACTTCCCGCTGTCGCTCGGCCTTCCGCTGTCGCTCGGCCTGGTGCTGGTGGCCGTCGCCGGAACCGCCACGGTGCTGGTCCGCGACCCCGTACGCCAGTCGTTTCTGCTCTCCGTCCTCGGGCTCGCCCTCGCGCTCCTCTTCCTGCTGCTGCAGGCGCCGGATGTGGCGCTCTCCCAGCTGGCCGTCGGCTCCGCGCTGACCCCGCTGATGCTGCTGCTGTCCGTGCGCAAGGTCCGGCGCCGCGCCCGCGACGAGATCCGGGACGAGCGAGAATGAGCAGAAGGCTCCGGTTGTGGGTGCTCCTCCTGGGCGGCCTGGGCGTGGCCGCCCTCTTCGCCGCCGCGTGCGGCGAGCTGCCGCGCTGGGGCGGGACCTGGCACCCGTACGGCGACCGGGCCGTCCACGCCGCTCTCACCCGTCACACCGCCAACACCATCTCCTCGGTCAACTTCGACCAGCGCGCCTTCGACACCCTCGGCGAGGAGTCCATCCTCTTCGGCGCCGTCCTGGGCACCGTCGTCCTGCTCCGCCAGACCCGCGACGAGGGACGCCTGCCGCCCCAACCCGCCCGCGTCGCCCCGCCGGTGCGCCGCTATGCGCTGCTCGCCCTGCCCGTCACCCTGCTGATCGGCCTGTACGTCATCGCGCACGGCCAACTCAGCCCCGGCGGCGGCTTCCAGGGCGGCATCGTGGCCGCGACGGCGCTGCATCTGCTCTATGTCGCCGTCGACTACCGCGCCCTGGAGCGCATCCGGCCGGTCGGCCTGTACGAGGTGGCGGACGCCGCGGGCGAGGCGGCCTACCTCCTGGTGGGCGGCGCCGCCCTGCTGACCGGTGCCGCCTTCCTGACCAACTTCCTCCCGTACGGCACCTTCAACACCCTCTCCTCCGGCGGCACCGTCCCCCTTCTCAACGCCGCCATCGGGGTGGAGGTCGCCTGCGGGGTCGTGGTGCTGCTGGCCCGCTTTCTGGACCAGGCCGTGGAGATCGAGGACGCACGGCGCGATGACGGGCGTGCCGGAACGGAGGCGGGAGAGCGGTGAATGTGCTGCCGTATGCCATCGCGGGGTGGCTGTTCCTGGTGGGCTGCTACGGGCTGGCCACCAGCCGCAATCTCCTCCACGCCGTGGGATGCCTGGTCGTCTGCCAGTCCTCGACCTACGTCCTGCTGCTCGCCATCGGCTACCGGAAGGGCGGCACCGCACCGGTCTTCTCCGACATCGCCCCCGGCTCCCGCCCCGTGGTCGACCCCGTCGTCCAGGCCCTGGTCCTGACCGACATCGTCATCGGCGCGACCGTCACCGCGCTCCTCCTCTCCCTGGTCATCCAGATCGCCAAACGGCACCGGACCGTGGACCCCGATGAGCTCTCCGAGCTGCGGGGGTGAGCGTCGCGGGGATCCTTCCGCTGATCGTGGCCGTCCCGATGCTCGGCGCGGCGCTGCTGGTCGGGGCGGGCCGGCGGCTGCCCCGTTACGCCGCCGAGGTCATGGGTTGCGCGATCTGTGCCGGTACGGGGGCGCTGGCCCTGGGCGCGCTGGCCGCCACGCCGTCGGCCGGCGCGCGGCCCGCGGAATGGCTGGGCGGCTGGCGCCCGCACCACGGCGCGGGGGTGGGCATCGTCCTCGTCGGCGACCCCGTCGGTCTCGGGCTGGCCGCGCTGGTCTCCGTACTGGTGCTTGCCTCCCTCGCCTTCGCCTGGCGGTACTTCGACGAGCCCCCGCTGCGCCACGCCGGTTCCTTCCCCGGGCTGGTCCTCCTCTTCCAGGCGGGCATGTGCGGCTTCGCGCTGACGGGTGACCTCTTCAATGCGTTCGTCTTCTTCGAGCTGATGGGCGTGGTCGCGTACGCGCTGACCGGCTACCGCGTCGAGGAGGCCCGCGCGGTGCACGGCGCGCTGGTCTTCGCCCTGGTCAACTCCGTGGGTGCGTATGCCACGTTGCTGGGCATCGGGCTGCTGTACGCGCGCACCGGCGAGCTGGGCTTCGCGCCGATCGGCCGGGCCCTCGACGCCCACCCCCACGGCTCCGGCGGCCCCGATGCCCTGGTGATCGCCGCCTTCGTCCTCGTCCTCACCGGCCTGCTAGTCAAGGCCGCGTCGGTGCCCTTCCACTTCTGGCTCGCCGACGCGCACGCGGTGGCCCCGACACCGGTGTGCATGCTGCTGTCCGGGGTCATGGTCGAGCTGGGCCTGTACGGCGCCGCCCGCGTCTACTGGACCGTCTTCGCGGGCCCCGGCGGCATCCCGGCGCCCGACGCGCACCGTGTCCTGGTGACCCTCGGCATCGTGACGGCCGTACTGGGCGCGGTGATGTGCTGGCTGCAGCGCCACCTCAAACGCCTCCTCGCCTACTCCACCGTCGCGCACACCGGCCTGTTCCTCATCGGCCTCGCGGTGCTCACCCCGGAGGGCATCGGCGGCGTGGCGCTCTACGTACTGGCGCACGCGGGAGTCAAGGCGGCGCTGTTCGCCTGCGTGGGCATCCTCCTGGACCACTTCGGGAGCGTCGACGAACACCAGCTGCACGGCAAGGGGCGGGAACTTCCGTGGGTGGGTGTGCTGTTCGGGGTCGGCGGCCTGGCGCTCGCCGGGCTGCCGCCCTTCGGCACCGCGCTGGGCAAGGCCGTCATCGAGGAGGCGGCCGGAGGCTGGGCGACGGCGCTGTGCGTGCTGGTCTCGGCGGCCACCGGCGGGGCGGTACTGCGCGCCGGGGCGCGGGTGTTCCTCGGGCTCGGCCCGCGCCCGGCGGATGCCCCGGAGGAGACGACCGGTGAGAACGAGGAGCCGGAGACGCGGGGCGGCCGGCTGTCCCGGATCCCGGAGTCGATGCCGGCCGTGCCCGCCGTGCTGCTCCTCGGGGCGCTGACGGTCGGACTCGTCCCCGGCCTGCGCCCGGCCATCGGCCGGGCCGCGGACACCTTCGCCGACCACACGGGCTATGCGGCATCCGTCCTGGACGGCCACGCGCCGCCGCCCGCGCCCACTCCCCCGCCCCACTGGTCGCTGACCGGCGTCCTGTGGGGACTGCTGGCCACCGCCCTCGCCGCGGCCCTCGCCGTCCTGGCCGTACGCCGGGCGGTACGCCAGGAGCCCGCCCGATGGACCGTGCCGCTGCGCCGCCTCCACTCGGGCCATGTGGGCGACTACGTCGCATGGCTTCTGGTGGGGGTCACGTTGCTGGCGGCACTGGCCCTATGACACCGCCGGCTTGGGGAAGTCACCGTGGCGGGTCAGCCCGAGTGCGCCGCGGCCTCCCGTACCTCCTCGGCGATGTCCCGGTCCAGCGCCGCACGTACCAACGCCGAGGCGAACGCGGCCGAATCGTCCTCGGTGACCAGGCGCGCCAGCCTCCTGCTGTCGCCGGGCAGCCCCAGCCGCTCCGCGCCCTGTACGGCCTTCGGATCGAGGAACGGGGCGAACTCCGTCCAGACGCCCTGCACCTCGCGCAGGAAGATCGCGGATCCGGTGGGCCCGACACCCGGCAGCTCCTCGAGCGCCCGGCGCAGCGCGCCGGCATCGCCGTCGGCCGCCTGCCGCATCCGCCGCAGATCGCCGCCGTACTTGTCCAGCAGCAGCGAGGCGCCCTCGCCGAGCCGGGTGGCGGTGCTCTCGTCGTAGCGCCGGTAGCCGCCCTCGCCGAGCGCGTCGACGCGCTGCTGCCAGGTGGCGTCCAGCATGCGGCGCGCGGTGCCCATACCCGCGTCGAACAGGGCCCGCGCCGAGGCGACCGCCACCGATGCGCGGATCCGCGTACTGAGCAGATCCGCCAGCACCAGCAGCTGATAGAGCGGCTGCGGGGTGTTCCGCACCGTGATGCCGCACTGTTCGGCGTAGGTCTCGCCGTGCCGGTCCAGCAGAACCCGGGCGATGGCCCGGTGCCCGCCGTCGCCGCTCATGCCCGGCCGCCGGTGCGCGGGCCGGTGGAGTTCTCGGAGAGGCGCTCCCCGACGCACCCTCCGCCGGCGTCTGCGGTGCCCTCCCCCACGTCCCTGAATGCGATTGCGGCCACGCAATATCCTCCGTCGATCGGCCGTGTCAGTATCTGCGTCATTATCGGCGTCAGTTTCTGCGCCAGAATCCGCTTCGGTTTCCGTACCCCCGGGCCGGGGATACGGAAACCGATACCGCTTCCCGGGGAGGACACACGTGTCCCGTAAAGGTGAGAGCGAAGATGCCGAGACGGCGGTCACCGTCGTCGTCGCGCTCGGCGCCAATATGGTGATTGCGCTGGCCAAGGCGCTCGGTGGCGTTTTCGCCGGATCGCCCGCGCTGCTGTCCGAGGCCGCGCACTCGGTGGCCGACAGCATCAACGAACTCTTTCTGCTCGCCTCACTCAAGCGCAGCAAACGCGCCCCCGACACACTGCACCCGTTCGGTTATGGCAAGGAGCGCTATTTCTGGTCCCTGCTCGCCGCCGTCGGAATTTTCGTCATGGGCGGCTGTTTTTCGTTCTTTCAGGGCCTTGAGGCATTGCGCACGGGCAGCGCGGAAAGCCGTGCGGGCTATATCGCCGGGCTCGCCGTGCTGGCCGTGGCACTGATCGCCGAGGGGTCGTCCCTGATCCGCGCGCTGGCGCAGGTGCACGGGCAGGCGCGCGCGGACGGCCGGGGCATGCGCGGGACGATCCGGGCGGGCGGCGATCCCGCGCTGCGGACGGTGCTGGCCGAGGATTCCACCGCCTGCCTCGGTGTGCTCGTCGCGATGGCCGGTATGGGGCTGCACATGATCACGGGCAATGTGGCGTACGAGGCGTGGGCGTCGCTGCTCATCGGCGCCCTGCTCATGTTCGTGGCGTATCAGCTCGCCAAGGAATCACGCGGCCAGATCATCGGGGAGGCCGCCGATCCCTCGCTGCGCCAGGCCATGCAGGCGTTCCTGGACGAGCAGCCGGAGATCGACACCGTGACGACGCTGCTGTCGATGCGGCTGGGCACCCGGTCGACGCTGGTCGCGGCCCGGGTCGATCTGGTCGGCGGGCTCGACAGCGAGGAGGTCGAGGAGGTCCTGGTCCGGGTGAAGTCCGCCATGTCGCGGCGGTGGCCGATCGCCGACCAGATTTTCCTCGATGTCACGGAGGCCTCCCCCAGGGACCGCGCACGGGCCCGGCGGGAGCGCCGGCGGCTCGACGAGACGGTGGCGGAGGAGGGCGGGCGGGACGGCGGGGCCGCCTCCGGGGCCGACGGTGCGGCCGGGCGCGAGAGCTGAGTCCGCCGGGGACCGGCGACCGGGCGTCCGCGGCGGGCGGCCTTGCCGTACGGCCCCGCCCCACGCGGGTCAGCCGAGCGCGTCCAGCCGCTTGCGGGCGGCCCGCAGTGAACGCCCGCGCCCCGGCACCCCGGACCACGGCCGGGACCGCATCTGCTCCAGCACGCCCGCCACATCCTTCAACGACCAGCTCCGCGCGGTCAGTTCCCGGTCCGCCAGCTGCCGCCGGCTGATCGGCGTCGCCACCGGCGCTCCCGGCTTCGGCCGGATCGACCATGGGGCGACGGCGGTCTGCGCATAGGCGTTGCGCTGGACGTCGAGGTAGAGCCGGTTCCCGCGGGCCTTCTTGCGTACGGCGGTGGTCAGCCGGTCCGGGTGGCGCGCCGCGAGCACCTCCGCGACCTGCTGCGCGAAGCCGCGGGACGCGTCGAAATCGCTGTGCCCGTCGAGCGGCACCGTCACATGCAGTCCCTTGGACCCCGTGGTCATCAACACGGCCGGCAGACCGAGCTCGTCGAGCAGATCCGTCAGCCACCGGGCGGCCCGGCGTACGGACTCGAAGTCGTCGCCGGGTGGGTCCAGATCGAACACCAGCCGATCCGGCGTATCGGGGCGGTCGGCGCGCGACAGCCAGCGGTGCAGGGTCAGGCATGCCTGGTCGGCGAGGAAGAGCAGGGTCGCCTTGTCGTCGCAGACGGTGTGGGTGACCGTGCCGCCTTCCTTGGCGACCTCGGCGCGCCGGATCCAGTCGGGGTAGTGGTCGGGGGTGTCCTTCTGCATGAACTGCGGCCCGCCCAGCCCCTCCGGAAGCCGCTCCAGCATCAGGGGCCGCCCCCGCAACTGCGGCACCATCGCCGCGGCCACCCGACCGTAGTAGTCGACCACATCCGCCTTGGTGAATCCGTCGTCGGGAAACAGCACCTTGTCCGGCCGGTGAAGCTGCACGGTATGCCGTCCCGCGCGCACGCTGTCGGTGTGGTCCGCGTTGCTCATGGGGCGGGCCTACCCGAACGGCCCGGCCGCAGTCTCGTGCGTCCGGGTGGCGGCCGGTACCCGCTTACCCCTATCGGCCGATCCGGCCGCACGGCGGAGATGTACGCCCCGACCGACCCGCCTAGCATTGCTGTCAACGCCGACACCCGCCGACACCCCGACCGCCGGCCCGCCGACAGGTACCGATGAAAGCGGCCCCCATGCGCCCCACGGCGAAGTTCTCCATCAGTTTCGGCCTGGTCACCATCCCCGTGGCCGCCTACTCCGCCACGGACACCACCGCCTCCGTCAGCTTCGTGCGCATCCACACGGCGGACGGCGGACGGGTGCGCAATCAACCGGTGTGCTCGCTCGAGGGCGTCGAGGTCACGGAGGACGAGATCGGCCGGGGCTACAAGGCCGACGACGACACGCTGGTACCGCTGACCGACGAGGATCTCGCCGCGCTGCCGCTGCCGACCGCGAAGACGCTGACGATCCTGGCCTTCGTGGACGGTGGCGACATCGACCCCCTCCAGATGGGCAAGGGCTACTACCTGAGCGCCGACGGCAGCGCCGCGGCCAAGCCCTACGTCCTGCTGCGTGAGGCCATGGAACGGCATCAGCGCGTCGGGCTGGGCAAGGTCGCGCTGCACGGCCGGGAGACGCTGGCCATGATCCGTCCGGTCGAGGACACGCTCGTGATGCAGGTCCTGCTGTGGCCGGACCAGATCCGCCCGATGGAGGGTGTACTGCCCGAGGGCGGGGTGGATCTCGGCGCCCAGGAGGTGGAGGCCGCGGAGAGCCTGATGGACTCCTATCGCGAGCTGTCGGAAGGCGACGTGCACGATCATTACCGCGAGGCGCTCGAAGAGATGGTCGCGGCGAAGCTGGCGCACCGCGAGCCGGACTTCGAAGCACCGCAGGCGGAGCCCGCGGCCCAGGTGATGGACCTGATGGCGGCCCTTCAGGACAGCGTTCGGGCCGCGCAGCAGTCGCGCGGCGAGGGCGGTGACACCGAGGGCGCCACCGTGACCTCGCTGACCGGCCACCCGTCGCAGCAGAGCGCCGCGAAGAAGAGCACCACGAGGAAGAGCGCCACGGAAAAGGCGTCCGCCAAGAAATCCACCGGCGGCACGGCGAAGAAGACGGCCGCCCGTACGGCCAAGGCCGGCGGCGCCGGGAAGTCCGCCGGCTCCGCAAAGAAGTCCGCGGCCGCCAAGGCGACCGCGGCCAAGAAAACCGCAGGCAAGCCCCGTCGCCGAGCCGGCTGACCGCCCCCGGCGGGCCCGCCTCCCCCGCCCACCCGGACATGAAGAGCGCACGTCCGGGTACCCGAACCTCCACGCACACCTAGTCCTTCCCCCCTACCACTACGGAGGCGGAAACCATGGGTATCGGCGGGTGCATCGGTCTGCTCGCGGTGGGGGCGATCCTCACCTTCGCGGTGGACTGGCACATGGCCGGAGTGAATGTCGATCTGGTCGGAATCATCTTGATGGTCGTCGGGATCATCGGCCTCGCGGCCTACGTGAACATCCTCAAGCGGCGCCGCACCCAACCGCCCTCCCCGGGCGCCCCGGTGGTCGACGTCGAGGACAACCGCCGCTGAGCGGGGCGCGCTCACGCGCCCGCGGGGGTGGCCAGGACCTGAACCCACCACTTTCTGCCGTCGCGTCGGGCCACGCCCACTCCTATGTCGCGATAGCCGCAGGTGACCAGGAGGCGCCGGTGCGGTGGGCTGTCCATCCAGGCGTCGACCACGGCCGTGGCGTCGCGGTAGCCCTGGGCGATGGCCTCCCCCACCGCCGACCACCGGTATCCGTTACGGCGGGCCCGCTGCCCCGTGGAGGTTCCCCCGGCACCGTGATGGGTGAGCCGGCCGACGCGGGCCAGATACGCGGCGTGCTGGCGGGCCGCCCGGTCGAGTCGGGGGTCCTCCCTGACCGCCGGGCAACGGGCGGTACTCCGGGCGATGTTGGTGCGCTGGACGACATGGCGTACCTCGCGGGCGCGGACCGCGGATTCCGCCGCGGCGGTGCCGGCCCCGGCGGTGCCGGCGAGCGGAAGCAGGAGCAGGTAGGCCGCGACGACGGCAGTGCCGGCGATCGCGCGGCCGGCTGCGGTTGCGGGTCGACGAAGCGGGCCCCGCGGGCCGCCACCGTGAGGGAGCACAGACACATTCCTCTCGCCTGCGGGACGGTGCCGCTCACCGTCCGGCGCGGCGATGCCTCCCCCACGGTGGATCACCTCACTGCATAAGAGTGTGATTGCCGCAGTACTCACTTAATCCGCGTTATCTGTGCGCGAGTTGTGTTCAACGCCCCCCGCACCACGGCCCGGCATCCGGGCGTCAGTGCCGATGTCCCGCGGCCGCCTCCTCGGGCTGCGCCCTCTGCGCCTTCTCGTTCGTCCGCCCGCCGCCGCTCGCCGTGACCGTGAAGGCGGCGGTGCGGACCGTGCCGTGGTGCCGGAAGTCGAGAAAGAGCCGGTACGCACCGGCGCTCGGGGCGGTGGCGGTGAAGGAGACCTCGGGGCCGGGCTTCGTCCTGCCGTCGCCGGGTTCGCCGTTGGGGTGGACGTGCAGGTAGGCGAGGTCGCCGGAGCGCAGGGCGACCAGGTGGCCGTACGCGCCGAGGTAGGGGTCGAGATCGGTGACGGGGCGGCCGTTCCTGGTGACCTTCACCGTCAGCTCGCCCGCCGTCCCGGGGTGCAGCCGGCCGGCGAGCGTGACGGTGTAGCCGTCGACCCTGGCGACGGCGGAGGCGGCGGGGAGCGGGGCGGGCCGGTAGTCACCGGAGACGGCGAGGTCCGCGCCCAGGGTGAGGTTCTTGGCGCCCTTGCCGGCGGGAGTGAAGTCGGCGAAGAGGCGGTAGGTGCCGGCCTCGGGGAGGTCGGCCGGGGCGCTCCAGGTGCCGTCGGCGGCGCGGGTGGGGTGCAGGTGGCGGAAGGTACCCAAGTCCCTTGAGGTGAGGATGAGATGGAGTTCCTTGTCGTGCCGGCGTTGGTAGGCGGTGACCTGCCGGCCCGTGCGGTCGCGGATGGCGAAGCGCAGTGCGCTGTTGCGGTCCGCCGCTACGCGGGGCGTCTTGAGGTCGAGGGTGTAGCCGTTCCCGGAGATCTCCAGACCGCCGGCGGGTGCGTCCTGGCCGCCGGCCGTCCCGCTCCCGGGCGTGCCGTGTCCGGCGTGTGCGGCCGGTCCGGTGTCGGCGGCACCGGGGCCTACGACGTGCCCCACGCCGTAGGCCCCGGCGAAGAACGCGGCGAGCGCGGCGGCGTATGCGGTGATCTTCAGCGGGTCCTTCATGGCGCTCTCCTCTGATCGTCCGGGCCGGCCAACTGCCGTACCGCTGCGATGACATCGAGGACAGCATATACCCCCTAGGGGTATATGCAAGCGATCACTCGGGCCCCTGGCGAGGACCCGGCGGGTCGTCCGCTGCGGCATCCGCCGGGAAGAGCTCCTTCAACGCGGGTTCGGTGAAGACCCGGTAACCGGTGTCCGGCCGGTATCCGTGGATTTCGCGAGTGTCGAGGGCCGCCATGTAGCGCAGCACCGCGTCGTTGATCACCTGGCCGGGCACGAGCACGGGAAAGCCCGGGGGATACGGCGTGACGAAAGTGGCCGAGACGACTTCGCGGCCGCCCGCGAGGAGATCGGCGATGTCGTCCGCGGGCAGGTACTCGCACCGGGTGTCGTCGTACGCCAGGAAGAACGCCTTGCGCAGGTCCCCCTCGGGGGTGTGCGCGCTCGGGCGGAATCCGGCGTGGAAGGCGCTGAAGTCCGGCAGGGCGGCGGATCGTCCGCTGAGGGCGGCGCTGCGCCGGTCGTGCCGGGCGCGTTCGCGCAGGCTCATTTCCCCGATGCCTTCCTCCAGGCCCTCGATGATCTTGACGAGTACCTCGATGAGGTAGGCGACCGCGCTGCGGGTGGTTCCGATGGTGGTCATGAACAGCAAGGTGTTGCGGGTCGTCTTATTGACCTGAACGCCATAGCGGTCCATCAGGTATTCGTGCTTGAAGGTGTCTCCGTCGATTCCCGTGAGCCCGATGTGCAGCGTCGCCCGGCTCGGGTCGAGGACGAACTCGTCCTCCTCCCACGCGGCCGCCATTCCGGACAGCCCGGTCCGCAACGGCTGGTCCACGCCGGACGAGCGGAACCGTTCCGGTATCAGCTCGGGGGTGGTGAGGAAGCGCAAATACCGGCTCAGGACCGGGTGTTGTTCGATGGCGTCCCGCAGTACGCCCGCCTGCTCGAGCTGCTTCTGCACCAGCTCGAACCCTTCCAGCGCACCCTGCCGGCGGCCGAGATCGAGAGAGGCGAGTATCTGGTAGTTGGGGGATGTCGACGTATGGGTCATATACGCCTCGCGGAACGTCTCCGCGGCCTTGTGCCGGAAGTCCTGGTCGAAGACATGGATCATGGATCCCTGGCGCAGCGACGTCAGGGTCTTGTGCGTCGACTGGGTGGCGTACACCCGGACGCGGACCTTTTCGGGATCGGGCAGCAGCCGCCCGTCGAGCAGGGTCTCGTCGTCCGGCTCCGCCCCGAGTTGCTGCCGGTGCGCGGCGTACCGGTCGGCGTAGTGCGGGTCGCGGTAGCGCTCGGTCAGCTCGCGGGCCGCGGCCATCGCGGTGCGGCTGCGGTAGACGGGGTGGAAGCGCGCGAAGGCGAACCACGCCTCGTCCCACAGGAACGCCAGGTCCGGCTTGAGCGCCAGGCACTCCTCCATGACCCGGGCGGGGTGGTAGACGATTCCGTCGAACGTGCAGTTGGTGAGGAGGAGAAGCTTGACGCGGTCCAGGAGCCCTTCCTGCTTCAGCATCAGCAGCTTGCGCTTGATCTCCGCCAGTGGCACGGCCCCGTACATGCCGTACCGGTCCAGCGGATAGGCGTCGAGGTAGACCACGTGGGCGCCGGCGAGCATCAGCCCGTAGTGGTGGGACTTGTGGCAGTTGCGGTCCACGAGGACGATGTCGCCCGGCCGGACCAGCGCCTGCACGACGACCTTGTTGGCGGTGGAGGTGCCGTTGGTGACGAAGTACGTCTGCCGGGCGCCGAAGGTACGGGCCGCCAGGTCCTGGGCCTCGCGGAGCGGGCCGGTGGGCTCCAGCAGGGAGTCCAGGCCGCCGGAGGTGGCGGAGGTCTCGGCGAGGAAGATGTTCAGCCCGTAGAAGCGGGCCATCTCCGGTATCCAGTGCGAGGTGACCACGGAGGTGCCGCGGGAGATGGGGAGGGCGTGGAAGACGCCGGTGGGCCGTTGGCTGTGGGCGCGCAGGGCGGCGAAGAAGGGGGTGCGGTAGCGCTCGCCGATTCCGTGCAGGATCGACAGGTGGAGGTCGAGAAGTCCTTCCCTGGCGTGGAAGACCCGGGTGAAGTCCGCGCCGAGGGTGCCCGCGGTCCGCTCCACCGACCCTTCCGTCATCAGGTAGAGGTCCAGCTCGGGCCGCAGTTCGCGCAGCCGGGAGCCGAGCGCGCGGGCCCGCTCCTCGAACCGGTGGCCCTCGGGGACGGCTCCCGCGGCGCTGCCTTCGAAGAAGGTGCGCGCCACCTGGAGGTCATGGGGTGACCGGTTGCCGAACCGGTGGCGGATCACGACCGCCTGGACGTCGGAGTTCACCAGCGCGGTGACCACCGCGTCCTCGAAACTGGGGGCCATGACGAGCTCGTACCCGAACTCGTCGTCGGCGCGGCGCTGGTTGCGCAGCTCGTCGCGCAGCGCCTCCTCTTCGCTGTCGTCGAAATCCCCGACGACGAGCACCTCGAAGTAGGGCCGGGCGGCGGCGTCGCGCACCGGGACGTCCTCGGCGGCCGCGTCCTCGGGGCGGTCCTGTGGGGGCGGGGCGTTGCGGTAGGAGTCCGTGCCCAGCGCCCGGTTGAGGCAGTCCGCGTACCGCGCCAGCCGGTGCCGGTCACCGGTCTCGTGGAGCCGGCGCAGTTCGCCGAGGCGCGCCTTGCCGGGAAAGGCCCAGCAGTTCTCGATCGGCGTCAGCAGCCGCAGCAGTTCCTCCACCCGGTCGGCCGTCGCCCGGGGAGGGGCGTCGGCGCCGGTGGCGAGGGCCGACCGGCGGGTCAGCTCCGCCAGCGAGCTCCAGGCGTCCGCGCGCAGCTGCCGGACGCTGTTGTAGACACTGGGGGTCGGCGGATCGGCGGGCGGGGTTGTTGCCGCCTCGGCGGCCCTGTCACCCATCGGGTGGTTCCCTTCGTACGGCGTGGTGCGGTGGTAGCGGTCGTTCATCTGTCTCGTCCTCGCGTCACGCGGATCCGAAGACCCGTTGGCCCGCCCACCAGACGGCGGCGGCCAGGGGCACCCCGGGGCGATAGGCCAGGTGCACGGGGGAGGGAGCGTCCAGGACGACGAGATCGGCGCGCGCCCCGGGCGCCAGTCGTCCGACGTCCGTGCGGCGCAGCGCCCGCGCGCCGCCGGCCGTCGCCGACCAGAGGGCCTCGTCGGGGCTCATGCCCATCTCCCGTACGGCCAGCGCCACGCAGAAGGCCATGGAGCTGGTGAAGGAGGAGCCCGGGTTGCAGTCCGTGGACAGGGCGACGGTGACGCCCGCATCGAGCAGCCGTCGCGCGTCGGGATAGGGGCTGCGCGTGGAGAACTCCGCACCCGGCAGGAGCGTGGCGACGGTGCTTCCCTGGGCGAGGGCGTCGACGTCGGCGTCGGTGAGGTAGGTGCAGTGGTCGGCCGCGGCCGCCCCGAGTTCGACGGCGAGCCGGACGCCGGGGCCGTAGGAGAGCTGGTTGGCGTGGATTCTGGGCAGCAGCCCGTGGGCGGCGCCGGCCCGGAGGATCGCGCGGGCCTGGTCGCCGTCGAAGGCGCCCTGTTCGCAGAAGACATCCACCCAGCGGGCGTGGGGGGCGCAGGCCTCCAGCATCGGCTCCGTGACGAGGTCGACATAGCCGCCGGGGTCGTCGGCGAACTCTTCGGGCACGACGTGCGCGCCGAGGAAGGTCACCTCGTCGGTGTGGCCGGCCGCGATGGCGAGCGCGCGGACCTCCTCGTCGACGGTCAGGCCGTACCCCGACTTGGTTTCCATGGTCGTGGTGCCCTGCCGGAGTGCCTCGCGCAGATGGCGGTCCACGCGGGCGTGCAGCTCGGCGTCGGTCGCGGCCCGGGTGGCGGCGACGGTGGTGCGGATGCCGCCCGCGCGGTAAGGGCGCCCCGACATACGGGCGTTGAACTCTTCGGTGCGGTCGCCGCCGAAGACCAGATGGGAGTGGGAGTCGACGAAGCCCGGGATGACCGCCCGGCCCCCGGCGTCGAAACGGTGGTCGGCCGCGGGTGCCTGCGCGGCGGGCCCGGCCCAGGCGATGGCGTCGCCGTCGATGACCAGCGCGGCGTCGGTGATCGTTCCGAGGGCGCCGTCGCCGAGGGAGGGATCGTTGGTCACCAGAGTGCCGATGTGGGTGAGGAGGGTCGTCCCGGTCGCCGGGGCGGGGGTGTCCTCGTGGGGTACGGCGCGGTGATCGTGCGGTGCCATGCGGGTTCTCCGGGGCGTGGTGCGGATGCGTTCGCGACGGCGGTGCCGGCCGGTGCCGGTGGCGTTCGGGGGCGACGGCGTACCGGCCGCCGCCGCGGGTGCCGTGCGTCTGGGTCCATGAAGCACCGGGCGGGAGCGCTTCTGCTACGGCCCAGGGCGGCAATCCGTCTCGTATCCCAGACGTCGGCGACGGCCTGCGCCGGGGGCCGGAGGCCGGAATCTACGCTCGCGGCATGTCCATGGTTCCCGCCGCCGCGCAGGTCCTGGCCATCCTCCGGTACCTCGCCGGTCAGGGCGGCCCGGTGCCGGCCGCGGCCATCAGCCGCGATGTCCGGCTGCCCCGGTCGACGACGTACCACCTGCTCGACACCCTCGTCCGCGAGGGCTTTGCGGTGCACCTGCCCGAGGAGCGCCGCTACGGGCTGGGAGTCGGCGCCTTCGAGCTGGGTTCCGGCTACAGCCGGCAGGCCCCGTTCCAGCGCCTGGCCCGGGTCCCACTGGCCACGCTCGTGGACCGCACCGGACACAACGCCCATCTGGCCGTGCCGCACGGCCGCGAGGTCATCTACGTCATCGAGGAGCGGGCACCGGGACGTCCGCCGCTGGTCACCGAGGTCGGCGTCCGGTTGCCCGCGCAGCTCACCGCCAGCGGCCGGGCGATGCTGGCGCGCCTGCCGCAGGCCCAGGTACGGGCGCTGTTTCCCGATCCCGCCGCCTTCGTGTCGCGCAACGGCCGCGGCCCCGGCTCGCTGTCCGCGCTCCGGGGCCTGTTCGTGGAGGTACGGCGCAGCGGCTACGCGACGGAGGACGGAGAGGTGACGGCGGGCTTCTCCTCCGTCGCCGTGCCGATCCTCGACCACAGCGCCCACCCGGTCGCGGCCGTGTCGGTCACCTTCCCGGCCGGTGAAGTGGGCCCGGAGCGGCGGCGGGGCATCGCCGCGCAGGTGGCCCGGACGGCTCGCGAACTCAGCCGGCGCGTCGGCGGCGAGGCCGGGCACGCTGCTCTGTCCTGCGGGACGGACGGAGACGACCGCTGAATGTCGACTTGTATATTCCTGTATATACGGCTCTGTCAGGGATGACCGCATGAGTGAACGCGAGACGATTTCGAGCACCTCGCCGGCTGTCGGGCGGGCGCTCGACATCCTGCTGCACCTCGCCGGCCGTTCCGGTCTGGTGCAGGCGGGGGCGCTGGCCCGGGACCTGGGGATCCCGCGGTCCTCGGCGTATCACATCCTCTCGGTCCTGGTGGACCGCGGCTTCGTCACCTACGTCCCGAAGGAGCAGGCGTACGGGCTGGGCGTCGCGTCCTTCGAGATCGGCTCCGCCTATCTGCGGCACGAGCCGCTGGAGCGGCGCGCCCGCCCCATCCTGCGCAGCCTCTCGAACCGGCTCGGCCAGACGGTTCACCTGGGCATCCTGCACGGCGCGGAGACGGTGTACCTGCTGAAGGAGCGACCGTCCACGGCACGGGCCGGCGACGTCGACGTCGCGCTCGTCACCGACATCGGGGTCCGGCTCCCGGCGCATCTGACGGCCAACGGCTGCGCGATCCTCGCCCATTCCACGGAGGCGCAGCTACGGGCGCTGTTCCCGCGGCCCGGCGACCTCATCACCCGCACCGGCAAGGGCCCGCGTTCGCTGGCCGAGCTGCGCAGTCAGCTGGCGCGGGACCGCGAGCGGGGCTGGTCGGAGGAGATCGAGCTGGTGTCGGAGGGGCTGCGTTCGATGGGCGTGGCGGCCTTCGACCACAACGAGCGGCCGGTGGCGGCGCTCAGCAGCACCTGGCACCGGCACCACTGCCGGCACGACCCGGACCATGTGCGGGAGGTCCTCCAGCAGGGCGCCGCGCGGCTGACGGCCGCGGTGTCCGGCCGCGCGCCCGCCCGGCGGGCGACGGGCTGACGGCCGCGGGCCCTCGGGCGCATCGGTGCGTCGCTGCGGGGCCCCGGCCGATTCGTTCTCGGATCCGAGAAACCCGGCCGGTGTGCCTGGCTGCCGCCCCTCCCGTCGCCTGTCATGGGACGCGAGCAGACCCGACTCCCCAGGAGGCACCATGACCAGCGTTTTCCCGGATGCCCGCGGCATCCGCGCCCCCCGCGGCTCCGAACTGAACTGCCTCGGCTGGCAGCAGGAGGGCGCCCTGCGGATGCTCATGAACAATCTCGACCCCGAGGTCGCCGAGCACCCGCAGGACCTGGTCGTCTACGGCGGCACCGGCAAGGCCGCGCGAAACTGGGGCGCCTACGACGCCATCGTCCGCACGCTCAAGACGCTCAAGGACGACGAGACGCTGCTCGTCCAGTCCGGTAAGCCGGTCGGCGTCATGCGCACCCACGAGTGGGCGCCGCGCGTGCTCCTCGCCAACTCCAACCTGGTCGGCGACTGGGCCAATTGGGAGGAGTTCCGGTCCCTGGAGGCCCAGGGACTGACCATGTACGGCCAGATGACCGCGGGTTCCTGGATCTACATCGGCAGCCAGGGAATCCTCCAGGGCACGTACGAGACGTTCGGCGCGGTCGCCCGCAAGAAGTTCAACGGGACCCTTGCCGGCACGATCACCCTCACCGCCGGACTCGGCGGCATGGGCGGCGCCCAGCCGCTGGCCGTGACGATGAACGACGGCGTCGCCCTCTGCGTCGATGTCGACCCCACCCGCATCGAGCGCCGCATCGCGCACCGCTACCTCGATGTCGCCGCCGACGACCTGGACCACGCCCTCCGGCTCGCCATCGAGGCCCGCGACGCCCGCAAGCCGCTGTCCATCGGGCTCGCCGGCAATGCCGCGCAGGTCTTCCCGAAGCTGCTGGAGATGGGCGCGCCCCTCGACATCGTGACCGACCAGACCTCGGCCCACGACCCGCTGTCCTACCTCCCGGTCGGCGTGAGCATGGAGGAGTGGCACGAGCAGGCCCGTAAGGACCCGGCCGACTTCACCGAGCGCGCCCGTGCGTCCATGGCGCGGCACGTCGAGGCGATGGTCGGTTTCCTCGACGCCGGCGCCGAGGTCTTCGACTACGGCAACTCCATCCGCGACGAGGCCCGCAAGGCCGGGTATCAGCGGGCGTTCGACTTCCCCGGCTTCGTGCCGGCGCACATCCGCCCGCTGTTCGAGGAGGGCCTCGGCCCGTTCCGCTGGGCCGCGCTGTCGGGCGACCCCAAGGACATCGAGGCCACCGACCGGGCCATCCTGGAGCTGTTCCCGGAGAACGAGCATCTGCACCGCTGGATCAAGATGGCCGGCGAGCGGGTGGCGTTCGAGGGCCTGCCGGCCCGCATCTGCTGGCTCGGCTACGGCGAGCGGCACCGCGCCGGTCTGCGGTTCAACGAGATGGTCGCGTCCGGGGAGCTGTCGGCGCCGCTCGCCATCGGCCGTGACCACCTGGACTCGGGCTCCGTGGCGTCGCCGTACCGCGAGACCGAGTCGATGCTCGACGGATCCGACGCGATCGCCGACTGGCCGCTGCTCAACGCCCTGGTGAACACCTCGTCCGGCGCGTCCTGGGTCTCCATCCACCACGGCGGCGGCGTCGGCATGGGCCGCTCGATCCACGCCGGCCAGGTCTGCATCGCCGACGGCACCGAGCTCGCCGCGCAGAAGCTGTCCCGTGTGCTGACCAACGACCCCGGTATGGGCGTCATCCGCCATGTGGACGCCGGCTACGAGCACGCCGCGAACGTGGCGCAGCAGCGCGGAGTGCGCGTCCCGATGACGGAGGACGAGACGAAGTGACGACCGCGACGACGGCCGTGGACAGGGCCCCGGAGCCCTGGACGGGCCGGGACGACGGACACGGGCCGGGCAATCTGCGCTGGCACCATGCGGTCGGCGTCGACGCCGGCCCGGCCGGACCCCGCGATGTCGCGTTCGTCGGCTTCCGCAGCGACGAAGGCGTCCGGCGCAACAAGGGCCGTCCGGGCGCGGCGGACGGGCCGCGTGCCCTGCGCGGCGCCCTGGCGTCGATGGCGCTGCCGGCACCGGTGCGGGCGCTGGATGTCGGCGACGTCGAGGTGGGCGACGGCGAGCTGGAGGACGGACAGCGCCGGCTGGGCGAGGTCGTCTCCTCGCTCGTCGACCGCGGCAGCTCGGTGGTGGTGCTGGGCGGCGGCCATGAGGTCGCCTACGGCAGCTATCTCGGGCTGGCCGGCAGCGGCGCGCTGCGCGACGGTGCGCGGCTGGGGGTACTGAACCTCGACGCCCACTTCGACCTGCGTGACGACGCCCGGCCCAGCTCCGGCACGCCCTTCCTCCAGATGGCGCGGGACGAGGAGCGGCACGGGCGGCGGCTGAACTACTGGGTGCTCGGCGTGAGCCAGCCGAGCAACACGGAGCGGCTGTTCCACACCGCGGACGAGCTCGGCGTGCGCCATCTGCCCGACACCGAGTGCGGGCTGCTCGACCGCGAGCGCGTCGACGCCTTCCTCGACGAGTTCCTCGCGAGCTGCGATGTCGTGCATCTGAGCATCGACCTCGATGTGCTCCCCGCGGGCGCGGCGCCCGGTGTCAGCGCGCCCGCCGCGTACGGAGTGCCGATGGAGATCGTCGAGCGGGTCTGCGCGAGGGTGGCGGCGAGCCGGAAGCTCGCCGTGTGCGATGTCGCCGAGCTGAATCCGCAGCTCGACATCGACCACCGCACGGCACGGGCCGGCGCCCGGCTGGTCCACCGCATCCTGACCTCGCCGGGCGCCGCCGCCCGCCGGTAGCAGGGCGCCGGTGGCAGACGACGGGCGGAGCGGGCCGGCGCCGCCGACGGCGATCGGGCCCGCGTGCCACCGCGGGCCCTACGTCCGTGAACTCCCCATGCGGACAACGCCGTTGGGGCCGGACGGCGCTCCGCTCCGACCCGATCCGGTGGGGGGACCGCGCTACCGCGTCTCGCATATGAGAAATAGCCATTCATCTCTTGCTTGGCTGTAAGTATCCATTCAAGATTCCCTCCATCCCCTCTGTGCCGCATCCCCACTCTGGGAGGTCATGCATGGCCACGCTCACCGTCGAACCCCGGACCGAGGAGCCCCTGAAGGGCTTCCATCTCCGGATCACCGCGACCACGTTCGGAGCCAATTTCTCCGACGGCTACGCCCTCGGCATCATCGGGGCAGTCCTGCCTGCCCTCACCGCCTCCATGCACCTCTCCGGCTGGTGGCAGGGCCTGCTCGGCGCGTCCGCGCTGATCGGCCTGTTCTTCGGCAGCATCGTGCTGGGCTGGGTCGGCGACCTCATCGGCCGCCAGAAGCTCTACATCTACAACTTCGCCCTGATCACCGTCGCCTCGGCGCTGCAGCTGTGGGCGCACGACCCGCTCCTCCTGTTCGTGCTGCGCCTGCTGATCGGCTTCGGGCTCGGCGCGGACTACGCGGTGGGACCGACGCTGCTGGCCGAGTTCGCCCCGCGACGGCTCCGCGGCGTGCTGCTCGGCTCGCTCACCGTGCTGTGGACCGTCGGGTACGTCGTGGCCAACATCCTCGGCAGCTACCTGTCGCTCGACGACGGCTCCTCGCACCTGCTGCTGGCCAGCGCCGCGCTGCCCGCCGCGCTGGTCCTGCTGCTGCGCATCGGCACCCCGGAGTCGCCCAGCTGGCTGGTCAGCCAGGGACGGATCGAGGAGGCCCGCGCCATCGCCCGCCGCTTCCTGGGCGCCGAGCTGGACGTCGAAGCGGACGGCCCCACGGGAGCGGACAAGGAACGGAAGGCGGCCGGGTACGGTCAGCTGTTCGCCAGGGGCCAGCGGCGCAACACCTGGTTCGGCGTGCTCTTCTACAGCGCCCAGGTGCTCCCCTACTTCGCCATCTACACCTTCATGGGCACCATCCTGTCCGCGATGCAGGTCTCCGACGCGGACACCCAGAACCTGCTGCTCAACCTGTTCCTGCTGCTCGGCGGCGTGGTCGGCCTGTGGCCCACGCAGCGGATGGGGCGCCGCCCGTTCACCATCATCAGCTTCGGCATCCTCACCGTCGCCCTCGCCGCGCTGGCGGTGCTCGCGGACGCGTCGCCGCTGGCCATGATGATCCCCTTCGTGATCTACACGTTCGTCATGGCCGGGGCTTCCAACATCACCCAGGTGTATCCGCCCGAGCTCTACCCCACCGCGCTGCGCTCCTCCGGCGTGGGCTTCCTCTGCGGAACCAGCCGGGTGGCCGCGGCCATCGGCACCTTCGTCCTCCCCGTCAGCCTGGACCACCTCGGCGTCACCTGGTCGATGGCCTGGCTGGCCGGCGTCCTGCTGCTCGGCACGGTCATCAGCATCGCCTGGGCACCGGAGACCAAGGACTCGGTGACGACGGAAGGCTGGCACCACTGATGGAACCGCTGATGGAACCGCTGGCGGAGCCACGGCCGGCCCCACGGACGGAACCACCGACCGCACCACCGACCGCACCACCGATGGCCTCCCTCCGCCTCGACGGCACCGGCCTGACCGCGTCCCACGTGGCGGCCCTTGCCAGGAGAACGGCGCGCGCCGAGGTCGCCCCGTACGCCCGCGACCGGATGTGCAAGGCCCGCCTGGTGGCCGAGCAGGTGGTGGCCCTGCGCCCGGTGTACGGCCACACCACCGGCGTGGGCGCCAACCGCACCACCGCCGTACCCGGCGACTCTGCCGATGAGCACGGCCTGCGGCTGCTGCGCAGTCACAGCGGCGGAATCGGCCCCCTGGTACCGGCGGAGCAGGTGCGGGCCATGCTCGCGGTACGGCTGAACCAGCTGCTGGGGGCCGGCACGGCGATCAGCGTGGGCATCGCCGACCGCCTCGAACAGGCACTGGCCTCGGGACACGTCCCCGCGGTGCACACCTACGGCTCGGTGGGCACCGGCGATCTGTCGGCGCTGGCCGAGCTGGGCCTCGCCCTCGCCGGCGACCTGCCTTGGCGGGAGGGCACCGGACCGGCCCCCGAGCCCCTGCGGCTGAGCCACTGGGACGCCTTGCCGCTGATGTCCAGCAGCGCGCTGACCATAGGCCAAGCCGCCCTGGCCGTCACGGAGTTGAGGGATCTGCTCGACCGGGTACCGATGGTGGCGGCGCTGTCCCTGGCGGCGGTCCAGGGGTCGACCGAGCCCTACGCCGAGGACGTGCACGCCCGCCGGCCGCACTCGGGAGCGCGGCGCACCGCCGCCCGCATGTGCGCCCTCCTGGGGCGGCCGGCCTGGGAACCCGCCCTGATCCAGGACCCCTTCGGCTTCCGCTGTCTGCCCCAGGTCCACGGCGCCGCCCTCGACGCGACGACGGCACTGGACCGGGTGCTGGACGTAGAACTCAACGCCGCCTGCGAGAACCCGCTGCTCAACCTCGACGCGGCGGAATACCACCACCACGGCGGCTTCCACCAGGCCTCCCTGGCCCTGGCACTGGACCAGCTGCGACTCGCCCTGCTGGGCACCGCCGGACTGTCCACCGCCCGCCTCGGCGTCCTGGTCGAACCGGACTTCACCGGACTGCCGCCCTTCCTCGCCCCGGACCGGGACGGCAGCAGCGGAATCATGATCGTCGAGTACGCCGCCCAGTCCGCCCTCGCGGATCTGCGGGGTGCCGCCCAGCCGAGCATGCTCGGTCACGCCGTACTCTCCCGTGGCGTCGAGGAGCACGCCAGCTTCGCCTCGACCGCCGTCCGCCGGCTGCAGGAGGCCGTTGCGGCCTTCCGCTACGTGCTGGCCTGCGAACTCCTGGCCGCCGGACGGGCACTGCGCATGCGCGCCCTGCCGCCGTTCGGGGCCCCGGAACTGAGGGACCTGCGGCGGTCCGTCGAAGCCGTCCTCGACCCGTCCACCGCCGACCGCAAGCTCACCGGGGACGTCCACGCCGCGGCGGCGCTGCTCGGCGCCGGGCATCACGATCCGGCGGGCCCGGGCGCCGTCCGATGACCGACGGCAACGCCTGAATCGGGGCCCGCGTGTCGGCAAACGCTTGCGGGTGCCGTCGGTGAACACGGATGAGCCGTCCGGCCGCTGATCGGCGGTCAGCCCGTTCGTCCTGACCGTCCGGCCTCAGAGACCGGAAGACCTCCCTTCCACCGGAGCGTGACCGCGCTCCCGCCCGTCCCGGCGTGACCTGGTCCCGGGCGCGGCGGCGGGAGCGGCGCCCGAGGCCGCCCGCGAAGTGACGCCCCCATGGCGGCGGCCGCCTCCGGGTGACCCCGAGGTGAACACACCACGCGAAGCGGAACGACACCCGCGCACAGCGGTGCCGTCACCACGCTCACCGTCCGATACTGGACCCGCCGGACCCCCGCTTCCGACCGCCGACGATCGCCCGGATCAACGACTCGCAGGACGCCCCCCACTCGCAGAACGTCCCGCGACCCGGAAGACACAGGTCAGGGCCCCGACTGCTCAGCTCACCAGGAGGTACCCATGAAGATGCTCATCAACGTCGCCGAGACCGTCGTGGCGGACGCGCTGCGGGGAATGGCAGCGGCGCATCCCGAATTGGTGGTGGATGCCGAGAACCGGGTGATCGTGCGGCGGGATGCGCCGGTGGCGGAGAAGGTGGCGCTGGTGTCCGGGGGCGGGAGTGGGCATGAGCCGCTGCACGGAGGGTTCGTGGGACCGGGGATGCTGGATGCCGCCTGTCCCGGGGAGGTGTTCACGTCGCCGGTGCCGGATCAGATGGTGCGGGCCGCCGCGGCGGTGGACAGTGGGCGCGGCGTGCTGTTCGTCGTGAAGAACTACACCGGCGATGTGCTCAATTTCCAGATGGCGGCGGAACTTGCCGAGGACGAAGGGGTGCAGGTCGCCAGCGTGCTCGTCAATGACGACGTGGCGGTGAGCGACTCGACCTTCACGGCCGGGCGGCGGGGCACCGGGGCCACGCTCTTCGTCGAGAAGATTGCCGGGGCGGCGGCCGAGGAGGGCATGCCGCTGGAGCGGGTCGAGGCGCTCGCCCGGCGGGTCGTTGAGTCCTCGCGGAGCTTCGGGGTGGCGCTCGGCGCCTGCACGACACCGGCGAAGGGCAGCCCTACCTTCGACCTTCCGGCCGGGGAGCTGGAGTTGGGGGTCGGCATCCACGGCGAGCCGGGACGGGAACGGCGCGCGATGATGACCGCCCGCGAGATCGCGGACTTCGCGGTGGAGGCGATCCTGGAGGATCTGCAGCCGAGGCTGCCGGTGCTGGTTCTCGTCAACGGCATGGGCGCGACGCCGCTGCTGGAGCTGTACGGGTTCAACGCGGAGGTGCGGCGCGTGCTCGACGAACGAGGGGTGGCGGTGGCTCGTACGCTCGTCGGGAACTATGTGACGTCGCTGGACATGGCGGGGTGCTCGGTGTCGTTGTGCCAGGTGGACGGCGAGCTGCTGCGGCTGTGGGACGCGCCGGTGGAGACGGCGGGGCTGCGCTGGGGGCGGTGAGCCCCGCAGGCCTCGCCCCTCAGGACCCGACGAATCAGCCAGTGCAAGAGCAGAGGAGTACTAAGTGTCGGACACCGTCTTGGATGCCGCGTTCTTCATCCGGTGGATGACGGAGATGGCCGCCGCCGTGGACCGGGAGGTCGACCGGCTGACCGAACTGGATTCCGCCATCGGGGATGCCGATCACGGGGCCAATATGCAGCGGGGGTTCGTCGCCGTGGCGAAGATGCTGGAGGCCGAGGGGCCTTCGACGCCCGGGGCCGTGCTGGTCGCCGCGGGGCGGCAGTTGATCTCGAGCGTGGGGGGCGCGTCGGGGCCGCTGTACGGGACGCTGCTGCGGCGCAGCGGGAAGGCGCTGGGCGAGGCACCGCAGGTGACGAGGCGGGAGCTGCGGGCGGGGCTGCAGGCCGGGGTGGACATGCTGGCGCAGCTGGGCGGTGCGGCGCCGGGGGACAAGACGATGCTGGATGCGCTGGTGCCGGCGGTGGCGGCGCTGGGGACGTCGTTCGAGGCGGCGGCCGCGGCGGCGGAACAAGGCGCGCTGGCCACCGTGCCGCTGCTGGCCAAAAAGGGCCGGGCCAGCTATCTGCGGGAGCGCAGCATCGGGCATCAGGATCCGGGGGCGACCTCGTCGGCCCTGCTGTTCGGGGCCCTCGCGGAGGTGGCGAAGTGAGCGGGGACGCTTCGCCGGTGGGGATCGTGCTGGTCTCGCACAGCGGGCCGGTGGCCGAGTCGGTCGCGGCGATGGCGGTGGGGCTGGCCGGAGGTGGCGGCACGGCGCCGGTGGCCGCGGCGGGCGGTACGCCGGACGGCGGGCTCGGTACGAGTACGGAGCTGATCGCGGCGGCGGCGCGGGAGGTCGACCGGGGCGCCGGGGTGGCGGTCCTGGTCGACCTGGGGAGCGCCGTACTGACCGTGAAGGCCATGGTGGCGGAGGGGGACGAGCTGCCCGAGGGCGCACGGCTGGTGGATGCGCCGTTCGTGGAGGGCGCGGTGGCCGCGGTGGTCACCGCCTCGGCCGGCGCGGATCTGGACGCGGTGGCGGCGGCGGCCGGGGAGGCGTACGGCTATCGGAAGGAGTGAGGGGCGCGGGGCGGCCGATCAGGGCTTGCGGGCGATGGCCGCGTAGCAGGCCGCCTCGGCGTCGGTGACGTGGGTGGCGTCCCCGGGGTGGTCGGGGCGCCACTGGTGGGGGAGGGCGACGCCCGGCTCCAGCAGCTCCCAGCCGTCGAAGAACCGGAGGAATTCGGCGCGGGAGCGGAACTGGAGGGTGGTGCCCGCGCCGCGGTAGATGTCGATGATCTTGTGCATCGCCTCGGGGTCGAAGTCCGGTGTCGCATGGCTCATGGCCAGGGTGCTGCCGCTGGGCAGGGCGGCCTTGAGGGTGTCGACGATGGCGTGGGCACGCCGTCGGCCGTCGTCGGTGACGAAGTGCATCAGGGCGTTCAGGCTGAGGGCGACCGGCTTGCGCAGGTCGAGGGTGTCGAGGAGTTGCGGCGCCGCGAGGATGCCCGCGGGGTCGTTGACATCGGCCTGCACGTACGCGGTGCGTCCCTCGTGGGTGCTCAGGAGGAGGGCCGCGGCGTGCGCGAGGACGATGGGGTCGTTGTCCGTGTAGACCACGCGGGCCTCGGGGGCGATGCCCTGGGCGATGTCGTGCAGGTTGGGCGGGGTGGGGATACCCGTGCCGATGTCGAGGAACTGACGCATCCCCGACCCGGCGAGGAATCGGGTGGCGCGGTGCATGAACTCGCGGTTGATCCGGGCGGCGACCAGTGCGCTGGGGAAGACGGACAGGACGCTGCCGGCGGCCATCCGGTCGGCCAGGAAGTTGGTCTTGCCGCCGAGGAAGTAGTCGTAGATCCGGGAGGAGTGGGCCCGGTCGAGCTGTAGGTCCACCACGGGCTCATTGCGGTCGCTCATCGTGCGCTGCCTCCCCAGTCGGCCGCCGGGTGCCCGACGACGTTCCGAATGCCGCCGCCCGCCCGGCAGTTGGAGCAATGCCCGGTACGGTCCGGATCATACCGAGGAGGCCTCGTGCGCCCCGGCGCACGCCCGGAGCATGCACAGCGCGGCGGCGTGCCGGATGAACATGCCCGCGGCACGCGTAGTCATATGAATACGCAGCGGAAGATTTCTTGCGCCCCGGTGCCACAAACGGGCGCACTTTCCTGTTCATTAGAGGTGAGGGCAGACAGTCCTTCCGCTGCCGCCGGCATCTCGGTGCGGCAGGAGCGGTGCACGGCGAACGGAACGAGGACGGCTCGTGGGCGCAAACCGGGACCGACTTCTGCCGGCGTGTGCGGAGGCGCGCGGCCCCCGCGCGGAGTTAGCCGCGCTCCCCCGCCGGCTGCCGGCCGGTTCGACCGGACCGTACGGCCCACCGGGTTCCGCGAACGCCTCGGGCCGTCAGCTGTCCATAGCCCTGGAGGCCTTCCATGCCACGCATGCCCCGAAGTGGGTGACCTACGCCTATCTGCACACCGGCAGCGAGGGCGCGGCCCAGGAGGTGACCCGGTCCGCCTTCCGGCGGCTGGGCCGGCTGTGGCCGCATGCGCTGCGGCAGGCGTCGGTGGAGGCGTTCGCGTGGTCGGTGCTCAAGGAGTGCGTGGTGGAGTGGCTGTACGACCACCAGCAGCCCACCGCGCTCACCGAGACCGCCGCCTTCGCGGTCGTCACGCATGCCCTGCTGCGCGAGTGCCAGCAGCGGTTCGCGCTGCTGGAGAGCCAGTTGGGGCTGTATGCGGCGATCTCACGGCTGCCCGAGCGGCAGTGCGACGTGATCGTGCTGCGGCATGTCATCGGGTACGACGACGCGCAGATCGCCGCGCTGCTCGGCGTCGACGAAGTCACCGTCCGCTCCTACGCCAGCCGCGGCAAACGCAAGCTCGCCGCCGCGCTCGGCATCGACCAGGGCACCACCGTACGGAATCACCACCACGCATGAGCAGGGGGGAATTGACCATGTCGTCCACCGATCGCCTCCATCGCGCCGATCACTCCGGGCGTCGGGAGACCGTCGAAACACTGCTGAGCGCCGCCGCGGCGGTGGCCGGAATCGACGGCCTCGCCGGTTTCTGCGATCTCGATGACGCGGGCGCGCTCGACGGTCTGGGCTGCTTCGAGGCCGCCACGGAGGCGGAGTGCCGCACCGGGGCGATGGCGGCGGTGCCCGGCGCGCACCCGGTCCGCGCCGACCACGGCGCGCCCAGCGCCTACCCGAGCGCCCGCGACGAGGCCACCCATGAACTGGAGCTGGCCTGTGCGCTGGTCGTCAATGCCGCGGCGGCCGCGGCCAGCCTGGAGCGGCTGGTCGACGACCACCGCATCGACCCCGAGGGCGCACTGGTCTTCGCGTGTCTGCTGCACATCACCGGGCGCTTCGACGCGGCGCACTTCTGGTGGCACTTCGGCGCGGGCGCGGGGAGCCGGACCGCCGCGTACTGCCTCTATCTCGCCCATCGGCGCGACGGGGATTACCGCGATGCCGACTACTGGCGCGGGCAGGCCGCGCACGCGCCGGACGAGGAACGTCCGGCGGTGGCCGCGTTCGACGAGAAGCAGTTGCTACCGGACTCGGCCCGGCACAATCTCCTCGTCCAGTGGCACAGCGGGCTCGCCCCGACCCTGCCGACGGCGCTGGAGAATGTGATCAACCGCCTTGTGGTGGAGGGCGACGACGAGGACTTCGGGGAGATCCCGCGGCCGTCGCCCACCCTCGTCCGGGACCTCGGCAGGGTCAACTGACGTACCTCCGGGGGCGGTTGGCTCAGAGGAAGTTGACCCCCTGGGCGAGGGGGAGGTCCGCGGAGTAGTTCACCGTGTTGGTGGCCCGGCGCATATAGGCGCGCCAGGCGTCGGAGCCGGATTCGCGGCCGCCGCCGGTCTCCTTCTCGCCCCCGAACGCGCCGCCGATCTCCGCACCCGAGGTGCCGATGTTGACGTTGGCGATGCCGCAGTCGGAGCCGTCCGCGGCAAGGAAGCGCTCGGCCTCCCGCTGGTCCTGGGTGAAGATGCTGGACGACAGGCCCTGGGGAACGTCGTTGTGCAGGGCGATGGCCTCGTCGAGGGTGCGGTAGGTGAGGACGTACAGGATCGGGGCGAAGGTCTCGGTGCGGACGATCCCGGTCTGTTCCGGCATCCGGACGATGGCCGGGCGGACATAGGCGGCGTCCGGGGCCTCGGCCGTGAAGTGGCGGTCCCCGCCGGTCAGCAGCTTGCCGCCGTCGCGCTGCGCGGTCGCCAGGGCATCGGTCATGGCCGTGTGGGCGGCCGTGGTGATGAGCGGGCCGACGAGGGTCGAGGCCTCGAAGGGGTCGCCGAGCGGCAGTTGGCCGTATGCGTGCACCATGCGTTCGGTGAGAGCGTCGGCGAGGTCTTCGTGGACGATCAGCCGGCGCAGCGTCGTACAGCGCTGGCCCGCGGTGCCGGCGGCGGAGAAGACGACGCCGCGGACGGTCAGGTCGAGGTCGGCGGAGGGGGTGACGACGGCGGCGTTGTTGCCGCCGAGTTCCAGCAGGCAGCGGCCGAAGCGGGCGGCCACCCGCGGGCCGACCTGCCGGCCCATCCGTACCGAGCCGGTCGCGCTGAGCAGCGCCACGCGTCCGTCGTCGACCAGCCGCTCGCCGCATTCGCGCGCCCCGAGAAGCAGCCGGTGCACGCCGGGCGGCGCACCGGTCTCGGCGGCGGCGCGGGCGAGCAGGCCGTCGCAGGCCAGCGCGGTGAGCGGGGTGAGCTCGGAGGGCTTCCAGACGACGGTGTCGCCGCAGACCAGGGCGATGGCGGTGTTCCAGGACCAGACGGCGACGGGGAAGTTGAAGGCGGAGATGACGCCGACGACGCCGAGCGGGTGCCAGGTCTCGGCGAGGCGGTGGCCGGGGCGTTCGCCGGCGATGGTGCGGCCGTAGAGCTGTCGGGACAGGCCCACCGCGAAGTCGCAGATGTCGATCATTTCCTGGACTTCGCCGAGCGCCTCGGAGCGGATCTTCCCCGCTTCGAGGGTGACCAGGTCGGCGAGGTCGTCCTTGTGGCGGGTGAGGAGCTCACCGAGCCGCTTGACCAGGGCGCCGCGCCGGGGGGCCGGGACGGTGCGCCACTGGTGGAAGGCACGGTGGGACTCGCCGATGGCCCGGTCCGCCTGTTCGGCGGTGGTGACGGGGAGCCGGGCGAGGCTGGCGCCGGTCAGGGGGGTACGGGCCGGCAGGACGTCGGATGCCGGATCGGGCGCGTCGAGGGCGTCGAGGTCCACGCCGCAGTGGCGCAGGGCCGTGGCCGCGCGGGAGCGCAGGGCGTCGGCGGAGGGGAATCGGGGGCCGGTGGAGGGGGTGGCGGCCGGGCCGGCGGTCATTGCGGGCTCCTTGGAGGTCGGGGGGCTGGCGGTGGGAGGCGGTGGGCGGGCGTCAGGTGGCGGGGGATGCCGGGGGTCCGCCACCGGCGTCCAGGGCGCGCAGCGCCGCGCCCGCCCGCAGCGTGAACAGCGCCTGGCGCAGGGAGCGTTCCTGCTGTGCGGCGTAGAGGGCGAACGGGTCGAGCACGGGGCGGCCGATGGCTTCGGACAGGCGGTGGGCGTCGAAGGGGGTGCCGGTCAGGTCCGCGTCCTGGGTGCCTTCGCCGGTGAGGTTGGAGCGGAAGATGCCGGCGGCGGAGCGGGGCAGGAAGTCCTCGTAGACGATCGGGTGGGCGGTGAGCCAGCCGCCGTCGAGGAGCCCGGCGAGGTCGGCGGGCGGCCGGTGGCCGTCGCGGGGCCGTCCGGCGGCTGGGTGGTAGGTGAAGAACGCCTGGTGTTCCACGGCGAGTTGGCGTTCGGTGCGGGGGAAGGTGCGGTGCCACAGGGCGCGGGCGCTCTCCTGCCGGTCGGCGTCCGGGTACTGGGCGAGGTGGCGGTCCGTCGCGGTCATCAGCTCGTCGTAGCGGGCCCGGCCGACGCGGGTCAGGGCGATGCCGCGGGCCTCGACCTCGCCGAAGCGGACCCGTAGCGAGCCGCCGGTGACGCGGCCGTCGGGCTCGCGGAAGCGCCGCGGCTCGGCGAGGGCGCGGAAGGACGTCTGACGCAGGAGCACATCCGGTCCGTCCCAGCGCGGGGGCCCCTGGATCCGGTCGATCATGGCGATTTTGCGCTCCCCCATGCGGCGGTAGAGGGCGTCGATGTCGAGGACGCGGGGGGTGAGGTGGTTGATGTGGGTGGCGGCCACCCCGCCGATGTCGGCGGCGACGGCGGAGACGCGTTCCAGTTCGGCGTACCAGGCGCGGTCGACGGGCTCCGGCGAGAGTTCGAAGGCGGCTACCGCGAGGGCGAGGAAGCGCTCGGCCTCGGGCTCCGGCAGCCCCTCCGACTCCTCGGCCCGCTCGGCGAGTTGGAGGAGTTCCGGCGGGAAGAGGCGGCGGCGGGCGAGGAACGCGTCCAGCCGGGATTCGAGGCCGGCGTCGAAGAAGCGGCGGTCGGAGGTGGTGAGGAGGGAGGTGAAGACGCGGAAGGGGTTGCGGTCCAGTTCTTCGGTGGCGGTGGGGCGGAAGGCGGTGGAGACGACCGGTACGGCGCCGACCTCGCCGTCGCGCAGGTCGTAGAAGCCCACCGGGCTCATCCCGAGGGCGGCGAAGATCTGGGCGGCCTGGCGCAGTTCGTCCTCGGTGCCGACGCGAATGGCGCCGTGGCGTTCGGCGGTGACCCTGGAGATGCTGCCGAGCCGTTCGGCGTCCGGGTCGCGGCCCGCGACCTCGTCGTTGACCTGCCCGGCCACCTCCAGGAGCGTGGTGTAGGCGGGCACCTCGGTGCCGTACATATCGGATAGCCGACGGGCGAATGCGGCGCGTAGCCGCCAGGTGGGGACCATGAGGGGCTCCCGGGCGTAGGGCGGAGGACGGGGGCGGGTGACAGGGGGCGTCAGATGATGTGGGCCTCGCGGCGGGTGGCGCTGCGGCCGTCGAAGCGGGCGGCGGTGAGCGGGGCGATGTCGAGGAACGGTTCGCGGCCGAGACAGAGGTCGCGGATGATCTCGCCGACGGCGGGCGCCTGGAGGAAGCCGTGGCCGGAGAAACCGGTGGCGTAGAGGAAGCGGCCCGGTTGGGCGGCCTCGCCTATCAGGGCGTTGTGGTCCGGGGTCATCTCGTACAGGCCGGCCCAGCCGCCGGTGACGGGCAGGTCGGCGAGTTCCGGTGCCCGGCGGGCGGCCGCGGTGCGGAACGGGCGCAGCCATTCGCGGGTGAACCGCCGCCCGAATCCCGGCTGTTGGCCGGGATCGGACAGGCCCAGGAGGAGACCGTCCGCGGTGTCGTTGTGGAAGTAGAGGGTGGAGGCGAAGTCGAGGGTGAAGGGGATGCGGGGCGGGGCCGGGCGCAGCGGTCCGGTGAGGGCGATCTGGCGGCGCAGCGGGGTGACGGGGAGGTCGACGCCGGCCATCGCCCCGACGGCGGCGGACCAGGCGCCGGCGCAGCAGATCACGGTGGGTGTGCGCACCGTGCCGTACGGGGTGCGGACGGCTTGGAGCGCGCCGTCGGCGGTGTCGATCGCGGTGACCGGGCAGCGGGTGCGGACGGTGGCGCCGAGCCGGCGGGCCGCGCGGAGATAGCCGGTGACGGCGGCCTTGGGGAGGGCGTAGCCGTCGGTGGGCGAGTAGGCGGCGGCGACGATGCTGCGGGGGTCGACGTACGGGCACAGCTCGGCGGCCTCGCGCGGGGTGAGGATGCGGCTGGGCAGGCCGAGGGCGTTCTGGGTCTCCACTCCCTCGGTGAAGGTGGCCAGTTCGGTGTCGTCGCCGAGGAGGAAGAGGTAGCCGACGGATTCCAGTCCGATGTCGGCGCCGGGGCGGCGGGCGAAGGAGTGCCAGGCGTCCAGGCTGCGCCGGCCGAGCCGGATGTTGAGCGGGTCGGAGAACTGGGCGCGGACTCCGCCGATGGGTTTGCCGGACGAGCCGGAGGCGGGCCGGTCGCGTTCGAGCAGCAGCACCCGGCGGACACCCGCCTCGGCCAGGTGGAAGGCGATGCTCGCGCCGATGACGCCGCCGCCGATGATCACGACGTCGGCCTGCTCGGGGAGCGCCGCCGTCCCGGGGAGGTCGGCCGGTGCGAGGACATCGGCCGGTTCGGGGAGGTCGGCCTGTTCGGGGCGGGGGACAGAAGTGGGAGCCATCGGGGCCGCCTTCCCGTCGTCGCGCGGGGCCCGCTCGTCGTCGAGCCGGTCACTTTTGATGGTGGCGGGTGGGACGTCCCCCGTCCATGCACAGTTGCTGGAGGCGATCTTTCAGAAGTTCTGGCCTTCGGGAGCGCTGGGTAGGGTCCCGGCATGGAATTGCCGGGGGTCCAGCTGAGGGCGCTGCTGGAGCTGACCCGCAGCGGCACCATGACCGCGGCGGCCGCGGCCCTGGGCTACACGCCGGGCGCGGTGTCCCAGCAGATCGCGGCGCTGGAGCGGGCCACCGGGACGGAGCTGGTGCGGCGGCTGGGCCGGCGGGTGGAGCTGACGGACGCCGGGCACACCCTCGCCGCGCACGCCGCGCGGATCCTGGCCGCGCAGGCCGAGGCGGTGGCGGCCCTGGAGCGCGGCCGCGGCGAGGTCGCGGCGCGGCTGCGGCTGGGCGTCTTCGGTACGGCGGCGGCCGTGCTCCTGCCGCCCGCGCTGGAAAGGCTGCGGGCGCGGCATCCGGGGGTGTGCGTGGCGAGCCGCGAGGTGGATGTGGACCAGGCGTACACGGAGGTCTGCGCCGGTCGGGTGGATCTGGCGCTGGGCCTGGACTACCCGGATGCGCCGCTCGCGCCGGACGGCGCGGTGGAGCTGATACGGCTGCGGTCGGAGCGGTTCGCGCTGGCCGTGGCGGCCGGGTGGGTGAGCGGGCGGCGGCCGCTGCGGCTGGTGGAGGCCGCCGGGTTCGACTGGATCCTGCCCGCGCCCGGTTCGTACTACGGGCGGGCGGTACGGGCCGCCTGCCGCCGGGCCGGGTTCGAGCCGCGGGTGGTGCACGAGGTGACCGATACCGCCACGTCACTGGCGATGGTCGGGGCGGGGCTGGGGGTCGCGCCGCTGACGGACCTGATGCTGCGGCTGCGGTCCGGGGGGATCGACTCGGTGCCGCTGGCGGATGTGGTCGAGCGGCACATCGTGGTCGCGGTGGGCGCCGCCGCGCGCCGGCGGCCGTCGGTCGAGGCGCTGATCGCCGCGCTGCGCGAGGGCGCCGCGGCATAGCGCGAGGGGCGGCCCCGCGGCCAACGCGCGCCCCGGCGCGGTCCGTCGGCGCGGCTTACCTTGACGTCGAGGCGCACACCACCCCGGCCCGTCCTGCCCCGCCCTGGAGGTACCGGTGAGAGCAGCCCGTTCGGCGCGAGCCGCCCGTTCCCTGTCGCTGGCCGTCCTGCTCGCGGCCGGCGGCACCCTCGCGACGGCCGCCCGCGCGGCGCCCGCCGCCGAAGCGCCGCCCCGGCGCGCGCCCTCCCCGCCGCACGAGCCCACCCCGCTGTACGAGACCACCGACCTCGCGGTCGCCGGGCAGGGCGCGCACACCTACCGCATCCCGGCCCTGACGACCCTCCCCGACGGCACCCTCGTCGCCGCCTACGACCGGCGCAACGACAGCGCCGCCGATCTGCCGGGCAACGTGGATGTGGTGGTGCGGCGCAGCACCGACAACGGGCGGACCTGGAGCGCCCCGCAGACGGTCGCCGACTACGACGCCGGTGCGGGCGCCGGCGACCCCAGTCTGCTCGCCGACCGGCACACCGGCCGCCTCTTCCTCTTTCACGCGTACGGCCCCAAGGGCATCGGCTTCCGTAACGCGGGCCCGGGCAACGACCACGACAGCACCACGACCCTGCACGCCGACTACCACTACTCCGACGACGGCGGCCGCAGCTGGCGGGCCCGCCGCCTGACCCATGACCTCAAGGACCCGTCCTGGCTCGGCATCTTCGCCTCGTCCGGCGCCGGCATCCAGCTGTCCACCGGGCGGCTGCTGCAGCAGTACGCGTTCCGTAAGGCCGACGGCAGTATGTGGGCGGCCAGCGCCTACAGCGACGACCACGGGGCGACCTGGCGCCTGGGAACACCGGTCGGGCCGCTGATGGACGAGAACAAGACCGTCGAGCTGGCCGATGGCCGCATCATGCTCAACAGCCGCACCGGCAGCACCACAAGACGGCTGGTCGCCTACTCCGCGGACGGCGGGCTGACCTACAGCTCCCCGGTCGCGGACGACGAACTGGTCGACCCGGTCAACAACGCGTCGATCCTGCGCTACGACCCCACGCTGCCGCCGGAGGACGGGCGGGCGCACTGGCTGCTGTTCAGCAATACGGCCAGCGCCACCGCCCGGCAGAACCTCACCGTACGGCTGTCCTGCGACGACGGGCGGAGCTGGCCCGTCTCCCGGGTCGTCACCCCCGGCCCGGCGGCGTACTCGACCCTGACCCGCCTGAAGGACGGCACCTTCGGGCTGCTCTACGAGTCCGGTCCGTATCAGAAGATCGTCTTCGCGCGGTTCGACGGCGCCTGGCTGGGGGCGAGCTGCCCGGCCGGATGACCGCCGCCGTGGCCGTCACCCCGATGCCGCGTCACGTCACACGAACGGATCATCGCTCGCCATCGGCGGCTCTTCCACGGCGGGAGGCCACGCCGGACGCGCGTTGTCGGGAACGGCGGCCAGCGCGTGGCCGACGGTGGGGTAGCAGGAGAAGACCCCCAGCGACTGGGTGCCGACCAGCAGCCGCAGCATCCGTACGCCGAGCGAGGCCAGAAACAGCCGGCCCTCCAGGCGCCGGCACAGCCACTCCAGGGCCAGCAGACAGCTCAGCCCCCGTGAGTCGCAGAAGCGCAGGGCGGTCAGATCGAGCACGAGGAAGCGATGGCCCGCCGAGACGATGCTCCGGGCCTCGTCGAGGAAAGCCTGCTCGGTACGGAGATCCAGCTCCCCGCTGACCCGCAGCACCGCGCACTCGTCCGCCTCGACGATCGCCGTGACCGCCAAGGACCGCATCTCCGCACTCATGGCGTCCAGACTATGCGCCCTTTTCGACCGCATCATCGACACGGCCGACGGGTGTACGCGGGTCGTCCCCCGGTCGCCCGCACGCCCGCGGGCGGCCCTGCGGAGCGTTCCGCGGGGCCGTACGGGCACCTGGAGGGGCCATCCGGCCAGGTCGGAGACGAGCCGGCGCGGGCAGAAACGGGCTGGTTTTGCGCCGTTACGGGCGGAGGTTCGGCGTCCTACCGTTGCTATAAACCTCGGGCGGGCAGAAACGGGCGGGCCCATGACCGAACGGAGCACCGTTTCGGGCCGCCGTTTCGCACCGCCGCCACGGGCCGCCGAGGGCCCGTACCGCACAGCCACGACGCCACGACGCCACGGGCAGGAGGCCACCATGAGGGCCGAGGAACGTCAGCACCGCCTCCTCGTGCTCGCCCGGCAGTCGGGCCGGGTCGAGGTCGCCGACGCCGCGGCGGAGTTCGGGGTCGCCCGGGAGACCGTACGGCGCGATCTGAGCGAGCTGGAGCGGCGCGGCCTGATCCGGCGGACGCACGGCGCGGCGTATCCGGTCGAGAGCGCGGGTTTTGAGACAACGCTGGCAAAGCGGGAGACCCAGCAGGTGGCGGAGAAACGCCGGATCGCGGCGGCCGCGGCGCAGTTGGTGGGCGCGGCGGAGACGGTGTTCGTGGACGAGGGCTACACCCCCGAGCTGGTCGCCACGCTGCTGCCCACCGACCGCCCGCTGACCGTGCTCACCGCCTCGCTGCGCACCGCCTCGCTGGTCTCCGCGTCCGACTCCACCACCGTCCTGCTGGCCGGCGGCCGGGTCCGCGCCGGGACGCAGGCGACGGTGGGTTCCTGGGCCCGCGACATGCTCGCCGGGTTCGTGATCGACCTGGCCTTCATGGGCGCGAACGGGATCTCCCGGGAGCACGGCCTGACCACTCCCGATCCGGCCGTCGCCGAGGTGAAGGCGCAGGCCGTGCGGTCCTCGCGGCGCCGGGTGCTGGTCGGGGTGCACAGCAAGTTCGGGGCCAGCAGCTTCTGCCGGTTCGCCGAGGTGAGCGACTTCGACACGGTCGTCACCGACGCCGGGCTCTCCGCGCCGGAGGCGCATCGCTACTCGCTCCTGGGGCCGCAGGTGCTCCGGGTCTGACCGGGGCGGGCCCGCCCGGACGACCGGCCCCGCACAAACCACCGCCACCGCACCGCCGACGGCCACACCCCGGCCCTCGGACGGTCCCCCGAGCCTGCCCGGAACCCCGCGGCAAGGTCCCGGTACCGCCCAGTCCCCCAGTCCCCCATTCCCCCAGTTCCCTCCCCCGTTCCCGGCACCGTCCCCCGGTGTCCCCGCCTCCCCCAGACGTCCCCAGAAAGGCAAGAGCTGTGAGAGCACGACCCCTCAGCCGCGGCCGTACCGGCCGCACCGTAGCCCTGACCTCGACCGCCCTGACCCTGGCGCTGGCCACCACCGGCTGTTTCGGCGGCGCCAACAGCGCGGCCAACGGCGACGCGCACACCCTCAATGTGCTGATGGTCAACAACCCGCAGATGGTGGATCTGCAGCGGCTCACCGCGGAGCACTTCACCAAGGAGACCGGCATCAAGGTGAATTACACCGTGCTGCCGGAGGACGATCTGCGCGACAAGATGAGCCAGGACTTCTCCAGCCAGGCCGGGCAGTACGACGTGGCCAGCCTCAGCAACTACGAGACGCCCATCTACGCCCGCAACGGCTGGCTGGCCCCGCTGGGCGAACGGGCCGACAAGGACCCGGAGTTCGACCAGGGCGACATCCTCGCCCCGGTCCGTACCTCGCTCACCGCCGCCGACGACAAGGTCTACGCCGAGCCCTTCTACGGCGAATCGTCATTCCTGATGTACCGCAAGGACCTCCTCAAAGCCGCCGGGCTGACCATGCCCGCCCGGCCCACCTGGCATCAAGTAGCCGATATCGCCGGCAAGTTGGATGGATCCAGCAAGGGAATGAAGGGCATCTGCCTGCGTGGACAGGTCGGCTGGGGCCAGCTGGTCGCCCCGCTGACGACCGTCGTCAACACCTTCGGCGGGACCTGGTTCACCAAGGACTGGAAAGCGCGGCTGGACAGCCCGGAGTTCACCAAGGCCACCCAGTTCTATGTCGACCTGGTGCGCAAGCACGGCGAGGCGGGCGCGCCGCAGGCCGGCTACGCCGAGTGCCTCAACGACATGCAGCAGGGCAAGGTCGCCATGTGGTACGACGCGACCGCCGGCGCCGGCTCCCTGGAGAGCTCCGATTCCAAGGTCGCCGGGAAGATTGGCTACGCACCGGCGCCGGTCGAGCGGACGGCCGGTTCGGGCTGGCTCTACACCTGGGCGTGGGGCGTGCAGAAGGCCAGCACGCATCAGGACGCGGCCTGGAAGTTCATCCGCTGGGCCTCCGGCCAGAAGTACGAGCAGCTGGTGGGCCGCACGCTGGGCTGGTCGAAGGTGCCCGGCGGCAAGCGGGCGTCCCTCTACCGCAACCCCCAGTACCTGAAGAATGCGGGGGCCTTCGCGCCCGCGACCAAGCAGGCGATCAGCTCGGCGAGGCCGCACGATCCCGGCGTTCAGGAACGCCCGGCCCCCGGCATCCAGTTCGTCGGCATCCCCGAGTTCGCCGACCTGGGAACGAAGGTCTCCAACGAGGTGAGCTCGGCGATCGCCGGCAAGCAGACCGTGACCGAGGCCCTGAAGAAGAGCCAGCGGCTGGCGCAGGAGGTGTCCGATGCCTACGCCGACCACTGAGGCACCCCGGTCCGCCGAGGCCGTCGCCGCGGCTCCCGGCCGTCAAGCGGCGCGCGCCCGGCGGGCACAGCGGGCGAAGGACTGGGCCCGGCGCGCTCCCCTGCTGCCCGCCCTCGTCTTCCTGATCGTCGTGACCCAACTGCCGTTCGTGGCAACCGTGGTGATCTCCTTCACCCGGTGGAACGCGCTGGCCCCCGACAACCGCGGCTTCGCCGCCCTCGACAACTACGCGGCCGTCTTCACCGACCCGGCGATGCGTTCCTCGGTGCTGACGACGGTGCTGCTGACGGTGACCGTGGTGCTGGTCAGCCTGCTGCTGGGGCTGGGCCTCGCGCTGCTGCTGGACCGCAGCTTCCGCGGCCGCGGCATCGTCCGGACCCTGCTGATCACCCCGTTCCTCGTCGTGCCGGTCGCGTCCGCCCTGCTCTGGAAGCACGCCCTCTACAACGCCTCGTACGGGCTGCTCAACGGCGCGCTGACGTGGATCTGGGGGCTTTTCGGCAGCGACAGTCCCCCGCAGCCTGACTGGATGACCGACTCGCCGCTGGCCGCGGTGGAGATGTCGCTGATCTGGCAGTGGACACCGTTCATGATGCTGATCCTGCTGGCGGGGCTGCAGAGCCGGCCGTCGGACGCCGTCGAGGCGGCCCGGATGGACGGCGCCACGCCGTGGGACATCTTCCGCTATCTGACCCTGCCGCATCTGCGCCGCTATCTGGAGCTGGCCGCCCTGCTCGGGACCGTCTACGTCGTGCAGAACTTCGACGCGGTCTTCACCATCACCTCCGGCGGCCTCGGCACCGCCAACCTCCCGTACACCATCTATCAGACCTTTTACCAGGCCCATGACTACGGACGGGCGTCCGCGCAGGGCGTCGTGGTCGTGCTGTGCTCGCTGCTGGTGGCGACCTTCGCACTGCGCACCGTCTCGTCCCTGCTGCGCGAGGAGGGAACCCGATGAACAGCGCACCCCCGACCCCGCGCCGACGGCGCACCAACGGCCTGCTGGGCCTGGTGGCCTGGCTGTGCGGGATCGCCTTCTTCCTGCCCGTCGCATGGATGGTGCTGACGTCCTTCCACAGCGAGACGGACGCGGCGACCAACCCGCCGAGCGTCGGCGCCGGGCTCAGCCTGCACGGCTACCGGGAGTTCTTCGGCGCGGGCAGCGGCGTCAGCCCCTGGCCCCCGCTGATCAACTCGCTGACCGCCTCGGTCGCCTCCACGCTCCTCGTCCTGCTGCTGGCCGTACCTGCGGCGTACGCGCTGTCGATCAAGCCGGTGCGCAAGTGGAGCGATGTGCTGTTCTTCTTCCTCTCCACGAAGATGCTGCCGCTGGTGGCGGGGCTGCTGCCGATCTATCTGGTCGCGCAGAACACCGGGATGCTGGACAACATCTGGCTGCTGGTCATCCTCTACACCTCGATGAATCTGCCGATCGCGGTATGGATGATGCGCTCGTTCCTCTCCGAGGTCCCGGTGGAGATGCTGGAGGCCGCCTCGATCGACGGCGCGGGGCTGGGCACCACCCTGCTGCGGATCGTCGCGCCCGTGGCCATGCCGGGAATCGCCGCGACGGCTCTCATCTCCTTCATCTTCAGCTGGAACGAGCTGCTGTTCGCCCGGGTCCTGACCGGCATCGTGGCCGGTACGTCGCCGGTGTTCCTGACCGGATTCGTCACCAGTCAGGGCCTCTTCCTCGCCAAGGTGTGCGCCGCCGCCACCGTCATCTCCCTCCCGGTGCTCATCGCCGGATTCGCCGCCCAGGACAAGCTCGTCCAGGGCCTCTCCCTCGGAGCCGTGAAATGAAAGCCGCAGTGATCAGCGCCCCCGGCAAGGTCGAGGTCACCACCGTCGACGACCCCACCCCCGGACCCCGCGACGTCGTCGTCTCGGTCGCCGCCTGCGGGCTGTGCGGCACCGATCTGCACATCCTCCAGGGCGAGTTCGCCCCCACCCTGCCCGTCGTGCCCGGTCATGAATTCGCCGGTACGGTCGTCGCCACCGGCAGCGCCGTCACCGAACTCGCCGAGGGCGACCGGGTGGCGGTCGACCCGTCGCTGTACTGCTACGAGTGCCACTACTGCCGCATCGGCCGCAACAACCTCTGTGAGCGCTGGGCGGCGATCGGGGTGACCCGGGCCGGCGGCGCCGCCGAGTTCGCTCTCGCCCCCGTCGCCAACTGCATCAAGCTGCCCGACCATGTACGCACCGAGGACGCGGCCCTGATCGAGCCGCTCTCCTGCGCCGTGCGCGGCTACGACATCCTGCGCTCCCAGCAGCTGGGCACCCAGGTCCTGATCTACGGCTCCGGGACGATGGGCCTGATGATGCTCGAACTGGCCAAGCGCACCGGTGCGGCGGGCGTGGACGTGGTGGACATCAACCCGGACCGGCTGGCCACCGCCCGCACCCTGGGCTGCAGCAACGCGGCCGGTTCCGCCGACGAGCTGGACCGGCCGCGCGGCTGGGACGTGGTCATCGACGCCACCGGCAATGAACGCGCCATCCAGGACGCGCTCGGGCGGGTCGGCAGGGGCGGCACGTTCCTCCAGTTCGGGGTCGCCGACTATGCGGCCCGCGCCGTCATCGAGCCGTACCGCATCTACAACCAGGAGATCACCATCACCGGCTCGATGGCCGTCCTGCACAGCTACGAACGCGCCGCCGAGCTGTTCGCGGCCGGCGCCCTGGACCCGGAGATCTTCATCAGCGACCGGCTGCCGCTGACGGACTACGCGGCGGCGCTGGAGCGCTTCCGGGCCGGGCAGGGACGCAAGATCCAGGTGCGGCCGTGAGCCCGTGACCCGGCGTATGGGGTGCTTCCCGCGCTGGAGGACGTCCCGGAGACGGTGGTGGAGGGCACGCTGCCGGTGCACCGGGTGGAGCGGACGGCCAAGCATCACCGGGGCCTGGTCCGCACCCCCGCTGCGCGAGCAGGACCTGACTGCCGCCGGTCTCGGCCAAGCCGCCTGAACCGTGAGGTGAACTAGCTGGGGACGCCCTTCACGGGAGCGGGCCGGTCTACCCCAGAATCCTGCTGCGAGGGTCAGCCTCCAACGCCGTGGCCTGGGCGGATGATCCGATAGCACTGCCGTGGGGACGGGGTTTGTGACGGTTCTTGTGAGCCCTCGCCGCATTTGGGATACCCGGGCTGTTCTGCCAGCGGCAGAACACCGGCCGGACCGGGCCCGGCGATCACTACAGTCCAGGCTCATGACGACGATTACCACGCGCACGGTCGAATACGCGGCCGACGGCCTGACGATGATCGGGCACCTCGCACTCCCGGCCGGTGCCGACCGCCGGCCCGCGGTCCTGGTCGGGCCCGAGGGCACGGGGCTCAGCGACGTCGAGCGCCGCCGGGCCGACGCGCTCGCCGAGCTGGGATACGTGGCGCTGGCCTTCGACCTCCACGGCGGGCGCTATTTGGGCGACCCTGAGGAGATGCTTGCCCGTTGCATGCCGCTGCTCGCCGACCCCGACCGGATGCGAGGCATCGGCCACGCAGCGCTCGACGTGCTCCGCACCGAACCGCGGACCGACCCCGACCGGATCGCCGCCGTCGGCTACGGCACCGGGGGCGCAATCGCGCTGGAACTCGGGCGCGACGGCGTCAACCTGCGCGCGATCGGGACAGTCAACGCGCTGACCACGGGCCGACCGGGCGAGGCGGCGCGCATCCGCTGCCCGGTGTGGGCCGGAGTCGGGTCGGAAGACCCGATCATGCCGCCCGCGCAACGGAACGCGTTCACCGCTGAGATGCAGGCCGCGGGCGTCGACTGGCGCCTCGTGGTCTACGGCGGCGCCTTGCACGCCTTCCACCACCCATCGGTCGACCACACCGTGCGTCCCGGCGTCGGCTACCACCCACAGCACGCGCAGCGAGCCTGGCGCGACGTCGTCGACCTGCTCGCCGAGTGCCTGCCCGTGACGGAGGACCTGGGGGTATGACCCAGGCAAACATGCTGACACCAGGCATGGTCGGCGTCGGGCACTGACAGTCCCCTCCCCTCAAGTCCGCACAGCTGAACCGCATTCGGGCAGATGCTGGATTGCGGAGACGTATGCACAACTGCCGCAGTAAATGCCGGATTTACTGCGACGGATCCTCTACCGCGATCATCGCGACCTGCGGCGGGGTGCTCCGGCCGCCGGGGTGAGGTGTACGCATTTACTGCGGCAGGACCGGGAGGGCGGGGCGGGCGTGACGATCCAACCGGTGACCGAACTCGAAGGCAGGGGCTCGTTGCGGTTGCCGCGCGCCCGCGTCGTACCTCTGTCCGCCACTCCGGCCACGTACAGCGCGGCGGTCGAGCGCTACCTCACCGGTGCGGGCATCGCGAAGTCGTCCGCGCGGATCTACCGGATCTCGCTGGTGATCGGCTGGTGGCAGCGCCAGGGCTGGATCGAAGACGATCCGACGATCGGTATCGCGCGGCGGCCGGCGCCGCCCGACCCCACCAAGGCCCTGGCGGAGAACCAGATCGCCGCCCTGTGGCGTCTGGACGTCACCCTGCGGGAGAAGACGCAGTGGAGGACGGCACCTCCACCCCGATGCTGCTGGCCCGCTCCCGCCACACCTCCGTGCGCTCCCTGGAGCGGTACGCCCGCCCCGGTTGCGACTCGGTCGCCCGACACGTCGCCGAACGCGACCCCGCGGCCCGCCGCCGCAGGCGAGTCCAAGCGCATCAGGACTTCAAGAACATCCCCTTGCTCCTTTGGCGCGTATCTCGGTCACACCCCCCGTACGGGCGCCAGCTCGCCGTGCAGCAGCGCCGCGCCGAGCGGGGTCAGGGCATGGACCACGCTTCCGCCGTCGCGGCGGCTGTGGGCCAGGTTCGCCTCGCGCAGCGCGCTGACGTGCTCGCTCGCCGAGGGGGCGGAGACCCGTAGCCTGCGGGCCAGTTCGCCGGTGGTGGCGGGCGCGTCGAGCGCGGTGAGGACGCGGGCCCGGGTGCGGCCGAGCAGCGCGGACAGGGCCTGCGGATGGCAGGCGCGGGTGGTGGCGGGCGCCCAGGCCGTGGTGTGTTCGACGGGGTGCACCAGCACCGGCGGCAGGTCCGGGTCGGCGAGCGCGATGGGCCGGCGCCAGCAGAAGTGGGACGGCACCAGCCGCAGTCCGCGTCCGTGCAGCCGCAGATCCCCCTCGCGGGGGTAGTCGACGTGGAGCACCGGCGGCTCCCAGCGCAGGTACGGACGGAAGGAGTTGAGCATCCGGTCGACGCCGCCGTGGCACAGCGTCCGGGCGCGACCGGCCCGGTCGCGGGCGGCCGTCGCGGTCGCCTCCGTCCAGTCGGGGGCGACCACCGTCCCGTGCACCTGCCGGAACGCGTCGGCCAGCTCGTCCAGGGGCGCCCGGCTGCCCTTGGCCACCGCGCCGGCCCAGCGCGGAAGCCGGGCGGGGAGGGCGGCCCGGCGCAGCTCCGCGGTCAGCCGGGCCCGGGGCGTCTCCCGCAGCGCCGTCAGCCCGGCCGCCAGGCCGTGGCGTCCCTCATCGGGCGTGAGGAAGTCGGGGAAGTAGCGGGCGTCGCCCGGCGCCAGCGCGCTGATCAGCCGGGCGGCACGGGTCAGCCCGCGCTCGGCCAGCTCGGCCCGCGCGCGCATCCGCCAGGCGGCGTACGGCGGCAGGCCGTTCCCGGGCGCCGTCAGCTGATGCATCGCCAGCACCGTTTCCCACAACGGGTCCGGCTCGGCCGCGATCTGCACGCGCGCGATGTCCCGCTCGTCGAAATGGATACGCAACATGCGGCCCCCGCGGCATGCTCATGACCCCGTCCCCAAGGCCCCCCGTTTTCTCCCCGCGCACAGCCTGCCCGGCGGAAAGGGGGGTGTCCAGGCCGAGTTGTGCCCAGAGCCCGGCCGGGGCGGTCCAGGCGTCGAACGGCGCCGTGTCCACCACCGGCGACCGGCCCTGCCGGGCCTTTGCGTCCTGCATCATCGTGAGCCGGACGACGAAGAGCCCGGCGAGCAGCCCGGCGACGAGGTCGAGGGCATCGGACCCGAGCAGCGCGCCGACGGCGTCGCGGTAGGTGCCGGGCGCGGCGGCGTTCGCGTCCACCGGGCCGGTGGGCCGCCCAGGGCCCTCAGCCGGCCGCCGCGAGGGCCTCGGCCAGCCGTTCCAGAAACACCCGCTGTCCCTTCACCAACCGCTCCGCCGCCCCCTGCGGGGTGAACCACGCCACGCGGTCGATCTCCGGAAAGCTACGGGTCGTGCCCGAACCCCGCGGCCATTCCATCTCGAAGGTGCCGGGCACGACACCTTCGGGATCGAGATCGCTCTCGACGGCCCAGACGGTCACGACTTTGCCGCTCGCCTGGCGGGTCTCGCCCAGTGCCAGGTACGGCCCGGCCGGTGGCGGTATCCCCAGTTCCTCCTCGAACTCCCGCCGGGCCGCGTCCCGCGCTTCCTCCGGCGGTGCGTACTCCCCCTTGGGCACCGACCAGGCGCCGGTGTCCCGCCGGGCCCACAACGGCCCGCCCATGTGCGCCAACAGCACCTCGACGCCGCCCGCACGCCGTCGGTACAGGAGCAGCCCGGCGCTGCGCCTCCCCGCCATGGGCCTACGTCTCCCCGTCCCGGTGCGCGGCCAGCACCGTCTCCACCGTGTCCGCCTCCGCCGCCGTCTTGTCGTCGCGGTAGCGCAGCACGCGGGCGAAGCGCAGCGTCACGCCGGCGGGGTAGCGCGTGGACGTCTGCAGGCCGTCGTAGGCGACCTCGACGACCAGTTCCGGCCGTACGGCGACGACCTGCCCCCGCTCCTCCACCGCCAGTTCCTGCAGCCGTTCGGTCTGCCAGGCCAGGGTGGCGTCGGTGAGGCCCTTGAAGGTCTTGCCGAGCATGACGAACCCGCCCTCCGGGTCGCGCGCCCCGAGGTGGAGGTTGGAGAGCTTGCCGGTGCGCCGGCCGTGGCCCCATTCCGCCGCGAGGACGACCAGGTCGAGGGTGTGCACCGGCTTCACCTTGAGCCAGGCGGCGCCGCGGCGGCCCGCGCTGTACGGGGCGCCCAGCGCCTTGACGACGACGCCCTCGTGGCCGTCGCGCAGCGTCCGGGTCCAGAAGTCCTCGGCGGCGGCGCGGCCCGCCGCGTCGGCCGGGTCGGGGACCAGCCGGCGGCGCACCCGGACCTCCTCCGGCAGCAGCCGGACCAGCTCCGTGTGACGTTCGGCGCCGGGCAGTTCCAGCAGGTCACGGCCGTCGGCCGAGAGGATGTCGAAGAAGACGGGCGACAGCGGGAGCGCGGCCCGCGCGGCGGTGACGTCCACCCGGGACCCGAAGCGTCCCGCGACCCGCTGGAACGGCACCGGCCGCCCGTTCTCGTCCAGGGCGATGACCTCGCCGTCCAGGATGAAGCACGAGGCGGGCAGGCCGCGGGCGAGGGAGACGACCTCGGGGAGGCGGTCGGTGACCTCGTCCAGGGTGCGGGTGTAGATCCGTACGACGTCGCCGTCACGGTGGACCTGCACCCGGATGCCGTCGAGCTTCTGCTCCACCGCGCACGGTCCGAGCTTGTCGATCGCCGCGGCCACCGATGGGGCGCTGTGCGCGAGCATCGGGCCGACGGGGCGCCCGACGGTGAGCCGGAAGCGCGCCAGCGCCGGCGGGCCCTCCGCGAGCAGCGCCCGCGCCACGTCCGGCAGCGAGCCGGCCAGCATCACGGCGCGCCGGACGTCCGCCGCGGGCGCCTGCGTCGCGGCCGCGAGCGCCTCGGCGGCGATGGCGTCCAGCGCGCCCTGCCGCACGTCCCCGGTCAGCAGGCCGAGCAGGAACCGCTGCTCCGGTGCGGTCGCCGCGGACATCAGCGCGTGGACCAGCCGCCGGCGCTCGCCCTGCGCACCGGCGCCCCCGACCCGGGCCAGCGCGGTGAGCGCCGCGTCGGCCTCCTGCACGGTGAGCGTGGCGCGCTCCGCCGCCGGCACCGCCTCGCCCAGCACGCTCCAGCCGACGCCGATCCGCCCTTGGGGCAGCCGCCCGGCGAGGCAGGGGATGACGATCGGTACGTCCTGCGGTTCCGCGGCCCGGAACAGCTCGGCCAGCAGCGCGATCTTCCGGGACCGCGCCGAGGCCGCGGCGACGTCCGCGGAGACCTGTGCGAGATCGGCCAGCAGCATAGGGCCATGGTGCGCCCCCGACGCCGCCCCTGCCTCCGGGATCCACGGCTTTCCGGGGCTCGGGGCCGGTCTCGGGCGCCTGCCCCCGACGACCCGTCGGGCCGCCGGGGGCGACGGCCCGGCGGATTGCCGTCAGCCCTGGTGGACGACCGCACCGCCGACGACGACCGTCTCGGCGACCGTCCCGGGGATGTCCTCGGGCGCGGCCCGCAGGATGTCCCGGGAGAGCACCACGAAGTCGGCGAGCTTGCCGACGGTCAGCGAACCGCGTTCCTCCTCAAGGAAGTTGGCGTAGGCGGAGCCCATCGTGTACGCGTACACCGCGGTCTCGATGCCCACCGTCTCCTCCGGCTGCCAGGCCTCGCCGCCGGCCAGCGGCTTACGGGTGAGGGCGGTGTAGATGCCGATCATCGGGTCCATCTCGGCGACGTTCCAGTCGCTGGAGAAGGCCAGTACGGCGCCCTCGGCGTGCAGGCTGCGCATCGGCCAGGCCTTGTGCCAGCGGTCCGGGCCGACGTTCTCCGCCCAGTCCTGTCCGGGTCCGGCGATCTCCGGGGCGCAGTGCCGCGGCTGCATACAGGCCACCACGCCCAGTTCGGCGAAGCGCGGGGTGTCCCGGGGGTCGAGGCATTCGACGTGGACGACCTGGTGGCGGGCGTCGCGCGGGCCGTTGACCGTACGGGCCTGCTCGACGGCGTCGAGGACGGTGCGGATGCCGCGGTCGCCGGTGGCGTGCACAAAGCACTGGAAGCCGCGGGCGTCCAGCTTGGTGAGCAGATCGCCGAAGTCGGCGGCGGGGTAGAACGTCTCGCCCCGGTGGTGGCCGCAGCCCGTGTACGGCTCCAGGAGGGCGGCCGTGCGCGGCTCGACGACATCGTCGATGTACAGCTTGAGGGGGCCGACCCGCAGCCGGTCGTCGTCGTGGCGCCGCGCGGCCGCCGCGAAGTCGTCGAGGTCGGCGTCGGTGGTGCCGCGCGGGTGGAAGAGCGCCGCGACGATCCGCGAGCGGAGCCGGCCCTCGGCGCGGGCCCGCTCGAAGAGGGAGAGGTCGTCGAGGGAGTTCTGCGGTTCGACGACGGTGGTGATGCCGAAGCGGATGGCGTCGTCGAGGCTCTTGGCGAGGCGCCCGTACTGGCGGTCGGGGGAGGCCCACGGCACGCCGAGTTCCTTCAGGGCGCGGTGTCCGTCGCGGGAGAGGCCCTTGACGGCGAAGTCCTTGATGAATCCGGTGGGTTCGCCGGTCTCGGGGTCGGTCTCCGCCTCGCCGAAGGGCAGGCTCGTACGGTCCCGGTCGATGCCCAGGCGGCGCAGCGCGGCGGTGTTGAGCCAGGCGGTGTGGACGTCGTAGCTGAGGACGAAGGCGGGGGTGTCGCCGGTGACGGGGTCGAGATCGCTCGCGCGCGGCATCCGGCCGCCGGGGATCGCGGAGTAGTCGAAGGCCTCGGCCTCGATCCACTCGGCGTCCGGATGGGCGTCGAGCCAGGTGCGGATGCGCTCGTGGATCGCCTCGAGGGTGCGGACGCCCGCGAGCTGGACGCAGGCGTCGTCGGAGCCGAGCCGGACGTGGTTGTGGGCGTCGATGAATCCGGGCAGCACCAGTCGGCCGCCGGCGTCGATCACCTCGGTGTCGGGGCCGGTCCACCGTCCGGCGTCGGCGTCCGCACCGAGCCAGGCGATCCGGCCGTCGCGTACGGCGAGCGCCTGCGCCTCGGGCAGGTCGGGGTCGACGGTGTGGATACGGGCGCCGGTGAGGACCAGGTCGGCCGGGACGGGGGCGGACGCGGCGATAGCGGACATGAGGGGTTGCTCCTGAGGTGGTGCGGGTGGTGCTCGGTGGGTGAGTGGATGAGGAGTAAGGGGCGTGCCGTCAGCCGGCCACGGCCGTGGGGCGGACGGTGCGGCGGGCGAGCGCCCAGTAGACGAGGCCGGAGACGACCGAGCCGAGCAGCGTGAGGTCGGCGCCGCCGAGGGGCGCGACCAGGGGGCCGGTCCACAGCTCGGAGTCGCAGGTCAGGGCCGCGAAGACCATGCCGGCGAGCAGCGCGGTCATGCCCGCGGGGTGGTAGCCGGAGCGGTACCAGTACGCGCCCGCGCGCCCGGAGTGCAGGGCTTCGGTGTCGTACCGGCAGCGGCGCAGCACCATGTCGGCGAGGAAGACGCCGCCCCAGGGGGCGAAGACGATGATCAGCAGGGAGAGGAAGGACAGCAGCGACTCGGTGAAGTCGGTGAAGAAGAGCGCGCCGAGCGAGCCGAGCGCGGTGACCGCGGCGCTGATGATGATGGCCTTGGAGCGGCTCCAGGGGATGCCGAGGACCTGGAGGTTCAGCGACGACGAGTAGAGCGTGATGATCGAGTTGGTGACCGAGCCGAGCAGGACCAGGGCGAGAAAGACCGGCTGGAACCAACCGGGCAGCAGCTTCTCGGTTCCGGCCACGGCGTCGGTCATGTCCGTACGGCTCGCCGCGGCCACGCCGATGACGCCGAGCGCGACGGACGAGATGAAGCCGCCGAGCGCGCCGGACCAGGTGATGGCGCGCAGCGAGGTCGCCTTCGGCAGATAGCGGGTGTAGTCGGCGGGCATCGGCACGTACGAGAACGGTCCGGCCAGCATGACCACGAACGCCAGGCTCCAGCCCGCGGCGCCGGGGGCCGAGGCGTGGCCGGTGGTGTGCGCGCCGGGCAGGACGAAGACCAGCAGTCCGGCGAAGCCGACGGCGAGGACGTAGGCCATCCAGCGTTCGGCGAACTGGACCGTGGCATGGCCCCACATCGCCACCACGAAGGTGAGCGCGAGGGTGACCAGCAGCGCGAGGGCGCGGGCGAGGTTGCCGCCGACCCAGCCCAGGTCGGCGAAGAACGCCTCGAGGGCGAGGGTTCCGACGACCGTGTTCACGATGGTGTAGCCGATGCTGACCACCCAGTTGAGCAGTCCGGCGGGCCAGTTGCCGCGGACGCCGAAGGCGGCGCGGGAGATCACCAGGGTGGCGGTGCCGGTGCGGATGCCGCTCAGGCCGGCCGCGCTGATCGCGAAGAACGACAGCCCGCCGAGGACCACGACCGCGGTCGCCTGCCAGAAGGACAGGCCGAAGCCGACCGCGAGGGCGCCGTTGATCACGTAGGTGAAGGTGAGGTTGGAGCCGAACCAGAGCCAGAAGAGGTCCTTGGCGCTGCCGTGCCGCTCGTCGTCGGGGATCGGGTCGATGCCGTGGGTCTCGACCCGGAACACTTCATCGGCATCTGGATTGACCGGACTGACCGGATTAGCCGTATGGGTCGAATTGACCGAAACGCCGATGGAGGTGGCTGCGGGCGTATCGGCCGCATGACTCGCCGCCTCCGCCGCCCCCCTGCCCCCCGCACCCGGGATCTCTGCGTCCGGGATCTCCGTATCCGACTGTCGCCGCGCCATCCGCGCACCACCCTTCCACGCCCATATCTTGAATGCTGTTCTAACTCCTAGAACGACATTCAAGATGTGCGACCACTCCCCCACCCGTCAAGACCCCTGCACAAATTCGCGGATAGGCTCGGGGCTGCGACACCGCGAAGGCGCGGCGACGAGACCGGCAGGACAGCGAAGGCGGGGGCGGTACGGGTGGCACGGGCGGCACGACGGCGCGATGGGCACATCACCCAGGAACGGATGCTCGAGGAGGCCATGACGGCCATCGCCGAGAACGGCCTGGCCACGCTCACCATGTCCGCCCTCGCCGAGCGGCTGGGCACCAGCGGCGGCCACATCCTGTACTACTTCGGCAGCAAGGACCTGCTGCTCCTGGAGGCCCTGCGCTGGAGCGAGGCGGCCCTCGGCGAGGAGCGGCGCGCGCTGCTGGCCCGCCGGCTGACCGCGGAGCGCAAACTCGACCTGTTCCTGGAGCTGTATCTGCCGCGTGGCCCGCGCGACGCGCGCTGGACGCTGTGGATCGAGCTCTGGGCCCGCACCCCGTCGAACGAGCCGCTGCACCAGGCACAGGAGGAGATGGACCAGGTCTGGCAGGACGACCTGGAGGCGCTGCTGACCAAGGGGGTGCAGCGCGGCAGGTTCGCGCCGATGGACGTCCCCTCGCGCGCCTCCGAACTCCTGGCGCTGCTGGACGGGTTGAGCACCCGCGTCGTACTCGGTCAGCGCGGCACCGACCACCGGCAGGCCCTGGCCGCGGCCCGCTCGGCGACGGATCGCCTCATCGCCAGGGCGGCCGGCTCCTGACGGCCTACTCGTACATCACGTACTCCGGGCGGGGCGTCAGCGCCAGGACCTCCTTCGGCGTCATCAGCCGGCTGCCCTGCGCATCCTCCTCGTAGAAGAGCTTGAAGCCGGTGTGCACGTCCTCGGGTATGCGGGAGACGAGCCGGCGCCACGTGCCCCGCTTCAGGCCCGGGGAGCCGATCCCGTCGACGCTCTTGATCAGCGCCACACCGGGCTGCGGCCGCAGCGCGGATTCCGCGCGCAGCACGGAGGCGGAGACCTGGTGGAAGACCAGCGGCTTCGCCGGCAGATCGTGTGCCTCGACGAGGCCGGACAGATAGCGGGCGACGCCGGTCACTTCCCGCCCGCCGGTGTGGCCGAATTTCCGTCCCGGCACCTCGCCCGGTCCCATCTCCCATTCCGGATCGAGCGCGATCCCGACATCGGGATGCACCAGCCAGTCGCGCAGCGCCTTCACCTCGTCGAGCGGCGCCGCGCGGCCCGGCTGGATATTCAGCAGAAGCATGGCGCGGCGCGCCCGCGCGAGTTCGTGGAAGCGGCGGATCGTGGCGGACGGCGTCCGCGTACGGTATGCCCCGTCGGGTCCGGGGGCGGCATTCGCGACCACCGCCAGCAGTTCCAGTACGGGCAACGGCTCGCGCCCCGCGGCGTAGGAGTGCGCCACCTTCTCGATCTCGGCGGCGCGGGCGCCGGGGTCCCCCATGCCGAGCCAGCCGAGCGCATCGGCGCCGGGCAGCCCGCAAAACCCCACCAGGCGGTGCCGGGGGAACAGCTCCCGCCCGCCCCGTGGGAGTTCGGGGCGGGGGCGCGGCCGGCGCCCGGGCGGCCGGACGGACGGGGCGCGCGGCGGCTTCGTCCGCCGCCCGGGCGGCGGCGCTCCGTTCGCGGGGTCGTCCCGGGCGGCCGATTCGCCGCATCCCGCGAGGAGGCCGAGCCCGGCCGCGGCGGCGGCGAGGATCCTGCGGCGGCTCGCCCCGTCCGCACTGCCCACGCCGCCCGCCCCGTCCGCGCTGCCCAGTCCATCCGCCACGCCGCCTCCGTCCGTCGCCACGTCACCCCCGCACAACGCGCCTCTCCACCCCACACCCCGCAAAACCTCCCCCCGGCGCCACCGTCCCGCCGCCAATTCACCTGACCGTCCGCCGAGTTCACCGAGAACTGCGCCGCCACCGAGCACCATGCCGCGACTACCGTGAATGCCGTGAATGGCGTGAACTCGGCGCAGGAAGAAAGTGCGGTGACCGAGGGAATGGAGAGGGTTCGAGGGAATGGGGAGAACGAGGGAGAATCGGACGAACAGCCGATGACGCTGCGCCGCGCGAAGCCGAATCGGGAACGGACCGCGAAGACTCCCGCCGCCGAGGTGTCGACGTACCGCGTAGGCGCCACGGAAGCGGCCCGAGCGTGAAGGGAACGCCCCGTTGACCACGCCTCACCATCCCACCGCCTGCCGGGTCTGGTACGCGGCATACGGCTCCAACATGCACCTCGACCGGCTGACCGCCTATCTGGAGGGCGGCCGGCCACCCGGCGGGCGGATCGACTATCCAGGCTGCCGGGACCCCCGCCCGCCCCTGCGCGCCGAGCCGGTGATGCTGCCGGGCCTGCTCTACTTCGCCACCGAGTCCCTGACCTGGACCGGCGGCCGGGCCTTCTACGACCCCGGGGTCGAGGACCAGCTCCCGGCCCGCGCCTACCTTCTGACGCTCGGCCAGTTCTCCGACATCGCGGCCCAGGAGATGTTCCGGACGCCCGGCGAGGACCTCGATCTGACGGACGTGCTCAGCCTGGGGCGGGCGGAGATCGGCCCCGGCCGCTACGAAACGCTGGTCCGCGCGGGCCGGCTGGACGGATCCCCCATCCTGACCTTCACGGCCCCGTGGCGCTGCGCCGACGTCCCGTGGAACGCCCCGTCCGCAGCGTATCTCCGCCACATCGCGGCGGGCATCATCGCCGGGCACCGGTGGAGCGCACGGCGGACGGCCGAGTACCTGGCCGGGTGCCCGGGGGCGGCGGGGCGGTGGTCGGTCGCGGAGATCGAGGCGCTGGTCACCCGGGACGGGTCCCCGGGGGCGCAGGGTCCGCAAGCCCCAGAAGATCCGGCAGGTCGGCGAAGGAATCGATGACGTGATCGGGCGTGCCGTCGGCCGCCCGGTGCGTCTCGGGCAGATACTTCCCGGTCTTGACGAGTACGCCGGTGATTCCGGCGCGCTGGGCCGCCAGCACATCGGATGCGATGTCGTCGCCCACCATCAGGGTCTCGGCCGCCGTGGCCCCGAGGTGGTGCAGGGCGGTGGCGAAGAACGCCTCGGCGGGCTTGCCGGTGACCTGGGCCTCGACCCGGGCGGCCCGTTCCAGCCCCAGGAGAAAGGCCCCGGTGTCGAGGTCGAGCCCCTCCGCCGTACGCCAGTACAGATTCCGGTGCATGGCCACGAGCCGGGCGCCGCGCTGCAGATGGCGGAAGGCCGCGTTGAGGGCCGGGTAGTCGAATGCGCCGCCCGCACCCCCGAAAACGATCACGTCCGGGGCCTCGTCCGCCCCTTCCTCGACGAGCGTCACGCCTTCGAGGTCGGCGCGCACATCACCGGAGTTGATCAGCAGGCAGCGGGCACCCGGGTGGTGCTCGCGCAGATACCCGGCGGTGACGGCGGGTGCGGTGAGGATGTCGTCGGCGTCGACCGGGAATCCCGCGTCGGCCAGCCTCCTGGCGATCACGGCGCGGGTCCGCGAGGTGTTGTTGGTGACCAGGGCCAGCGGGAGCCCGGCGGCCCGCAGCCGTTCCATGGCCGCCACGGCACCGGGCAGCGGCTTCCAGGACACCGTGAGCACACCGTCGATATCGATCAGGACCGCCCCGATGCGACCGCCCGGCCCGGTGCCGCACGGCCCGCTGCCACCCGGTCCCGAACCGCTCGCTCCCGTACCACTCGGCCCCGTACCGCTTCGTGCCATATGCCGACCGTAACCACGACAGCCGCGACCGGTCCACGGCGGCAAACGGACCCGCCTCCCGACTTGCGAAACACCGGTACATGGGGTTGTTTCGAAGTAGGTGTGGACGTGGCTTCAGTCTCCCCTGGGTAGGGGGTGCACGATTGTGCTGTTCACCGATCGCACGGACGCGGGGCACCGGCTGGCCGAGGCGCTCGGCCGTCTCTCCGGGGAAGACCCCATAGTCCTCGGGCTGCCCCGCGGCGGAGTCCCCGTTGCCTACCAGGTGGCGCTGGCCCTCGGCGCGCCTCTCGATGTCATCGTCGTCCGCAAGCTGGGCGTTCCGTACCACCGTGAGCTGGGCTTCGGCGCCATCGGTGAGGGCGGCGTACGGGTGATCAGCGAGGACATCGTCCGCCGCGGCCGGATCCGGCAGGCGGACCTCCAGGCCGTCGAGCGCACCGAGGAGGCGGAGCTCACGCGTCAGGCGCGACGCTTCCGCGCCGGCCGGACGCGGCTGTCGCTCAAGGGCCGCACGGCGGTCCTGGTGGACGACGGGATCGCGACCGGCGCGACGGCGGCGGCCGCCTGCGAAGTCGTACGGGCCCAGGGCGCGGCCCGGGTGGTGCTGGCCGTCCCGGTGGCGCCGCCGGACGCCGCCGCCTGGCTGCGTACCAAGGCGGATGAGGTGGTGTGCCTGTCCACGCCGGCCTCGTTCTCCGCCGTCGGCGAGTGGTACCAGGACTTCTCCCAGACCCCGGACGAGGAGGTCATCGCCCTGCTGACCGAGGCGGCGGCCCGCCCGATGACCGACCCGCCCGGTCCGGACCACGGGTCGGTGGTCGAGGAGCCGGTGGAGGTGGACGCGGGCGGCCTACGGCTGGCCGGGGACCTCGCCCTCCCGGAGGGCGCCGAGGCGGTCGTGATGTTCGCCCATGGCTCGGGGAGCAGCCGCCACAGTCCCCGTAACCGGATGGTGGCCACGGTCCTGAACCGGGCCGGCCTGGGCACCCTCCTCTTCGACCTGCTCACCCCGGCCGAAGAGGGCGACCGGGCGAAGGTCTTCGACATCGGGACCCTGGCCGGGAGGCTGGCCGACGCCACCCACTGGCTGCACGGCCGGGTGCCGATCCCGATCGGCTATTTCGGCGCCAGCACCGGAGCCGCTGCCGCGCTGCGAGCCGCCGCGGACGCCGATGTCGACATCGGCGCCGTGGTCTCCCGCGGCGGCCGCCCCGACCTCGCCGGGCCGCATCTCGGTGACGTACGGGCGCCGACGCTGCTGATCGTGGGCGGCAATGACGCCCTGGTCCTCGACCTCAACCGGCAGGCCCTGGAAGAGCTGCGCTGCGAGAACCAGCTCGAGGTCGTGCCGCATGCCACGCACCTCTTCGAGGAGCCGGGAGCGCTGGACGCGGTCGCCGGTCTGGCGCAGGACTGGTTCACCAGGCACTTGGTCCCGCAGGCCGGGTAGCAGGCCGGGGGCGTTCCGCCGCCCGCACCGCACGTCGCCCCGATACCCCTCGGCGACCTCATGTGGCGGCGCGAGACCACATGACGCTCCGTCAACCGCACTGACGGTGAACCGCCAACCGCCTACTGGTGGAACAGCTCCCGAAGCGGATGCTCGGCCTCATCGCCGTCCCGCATCGCTTCGACCACCGCTTGGTGAAAGCTGCGGCTGTCCTCTTCCGAGCCACAGGGGACCGGGCTGCCGGCCATGGTGAACCAGTCCGTGGCGCCCGTGTACTGCACCGCCACATGAGCCTGGCCCTCCGACCAGGTCGTATGCACACTCAGGTCACCGTCGATCACGCCGACCTCCTCGGTGCGTACCACCCCGGGCCGCGCGTAGATGCCGATCGTGGTCCAAGATGCCCAGGTCATGACTCCCCCTTGGTGCCAGGGGCCACCGGCCGCCGGCAGCCAGTGCGGTCTTTCAAGTCTGACACCGGACGGGCGACGGCGCAGCGCATCGACCCGGTATTCCGGAACGGGGCGGTCCGCCGGGACGCACCCCGTTCCTGGCTACGCACAGTTATTCTTGCTCGTACTTCCGGCCCCCTTCCTGGCCGCGTCCCTGGCCGCCCGTGGTCGTGAGCCGTACCGGCAGTCGCGTGGGCCCCCGGGTGAAGACCCCGGCCTCGGCGGGCGCGGCGCCGTCCGGGAGGGACATATCGGGGAAGGCGTCCAGCAGCTGGTTCACGCCGACCTCCACCTCGGCCTTGGCCAGCAGCGCGCCTACACAGAAGTGCCGCCCGAGCCCGAAGGCAACGTGGTCGGCGGCGGCGCTGAAGGCACTGGCCGCCGCATTCTCCTTACGGAAGATGTCGAATGTCTCGGGGTGGTCGTAGCGCCGCTCGTCGCGGTTGGCGGCCCCGATCAGGCAGGTGACCGTGGAGCCCGCCGGTACGGTGCCACCACTGAGGGCGACGTCCTCGGCGGGCTGCCGCATGATCATCTGGACGGGCGGGCTGTAGCGCAGGGTTTCGGCGAACGCCGCCGGTACGAGGCTGCGGTCGGCCCGTACGGCGGCGAGCTGGTCGGGGTGGGCGAGCAGGTTGCGGAAGATGCCCGCGAGGGCCTTGTCCGTGGTCTCGCCGCCGGCCGAGAGCAGCAGGCTGACGAACGCGGTGATGTCCCGGTCGTTCATCCGGGTGCCGTCGATTTCGGTGGTGCACAGGGTGGACAGCAGATCGTCACCGGGTGCGGCGCGCCGTTCCTGGATGATGGGGAACATGTACGCGGCCAGCTCCTCGCTGGTCCGCAGGCCGATGGCGGTGACGGCCGGGTCCTGGGCGAGGTTGGCGAGGAACGCGACGACCGCCTCGTACCACGCGTGGAAGCGGTCGTGGTCGGCCCGGTCGAGACCGAGCATGTCGACGATGACGTTGATCGGAAAGCGGGTCGCGAAACGCGCCACGAGGTCGGTCTCGTCGGCGTCGCGGAAACCGTCGATCAGCTCCCGGGCGTTGCGCTCGATCACCGGCAGGAATTTCTCGCGCAGCTCGCGGCCGCGGAACGCGGGCGCCACCAGTGCGCGGCGGACGGCGTGTTCGCGCCCGCTCATCTGGGGCAGGGTCCTGCCTCCGTGCACCGGCTCGAGCTGCCAGTCGTAGTTGTCGCTGGTGAACACCGGTTCGCGGAAGGCCCGTTGGACATCCTCGTACCGGGATATCAGATAGCTTCCGGTCCCCGGATCGTGAAACAGCGGGTAGTGCTCCCGCAGGACGCGATACGCGGAGTAGGGGTCGGCTTCGAATTCCGGGGAGAGGATGTCGGGCGGCTGCGGAATCGTGGTCACGACGCGTCCTCGGCTTCCCTGAGGAGGAGCAGGATCGGGGTCGGGAGAGGGATGGAGATGGGCGTGAGGTCGGGGAGCGGGATCGCGTCGGGCGGCCGGCGCCCCTGCGATGCCGCCCGACGCTATGGCAGGGCGACCGGGTCGGTCCAGAGGGCCCATCTCGCCACGTAGCCCCCACCCCTTCACGCTGCGGGGCACGTGGGGACGCCCGAGCCCCCGACACTCGCGCCGCTGGCAGCGCGGTTGCCGCGCCCGCCGTTCTTGCCGCTTCCCGCCGCCGTATCTGACCGGATTAACACCTTGTCCCCCACCCTTGCTCCGTCTAGCTTTGACCACGTGACCAGATTCAAAATCTGGTCACGCCGGTCCCGCTCGTCGCACTCGCCCCCGAAGAGGCACAGGTCGTGGAACAGACACAGCGCGGTGAACGCATCCTCGAGGTCGCCGGTGAGCTGCTGCTCGCCTGGGGCTACCGGCGGGTGACCATCGACGAGATCGCCCGCCGCGCCAAGGTCGGCAAGGGCACGGTCTACCTTCACTGGAAGACCAAGGACGCCCTGCTCCTGGCCGTCGTGCTGAACGCCAAATCGCGGAGTCTGCGCCGCCAGTTGGAGCGGATGCGCGCCGATCCGATGGCCGTCCTGCCCAGCCGGATGATGTGCGGGCTCCACCGCGACTACCTGGCCGACCCGGTGCTGCGCGCCGTACAGACCGACGACTCCGACATCCTCGGCCGCCTCAATGACACCGCCAAGCAGGAGCTCGCGGAACTGATGGCACACGGCAATGACGCCCTGCGCCGCCATCTCCAAGTGCTGCGCGCACACGGCCTGGTGCGCGAGGACGTCAGCGTCGCCCACCAGCACTACGCCATGCTGGCGGTGTCCACCGGATTCTTCATGACCGAAGCCCTCGGCACCGGCGCCCCGGACTCTCCGGCCGTCCCGGTCGCACCGGAGGACCGGATCGACATCCTGGCCCACACGCTCCGGGGCGTACTGGAATTCCCGGTCGCCCCGGACACCGGTTCCGCCGACCGCGCGCTCGCGGCGGCCACCGCCGTCGCCCCCGAGATCATCGCTCTCTACGAGCACGTGGAAGAGCTCAGCTCACAGGAAATGCGCAGGCAGCTGCGCGACTGACGCCAAGTCACCACCCGGAGGAGAAAACGATGTCCGGAGGAGAACAGACGATGTCCGCATCCCCCACCAACCCCCTGGCCGTGCATGTCGGGAAACACCCTGGCGAGACCAACGTGATGGACCCGGCACTGGTCATCGACCCCTTCAAGGGCTACGGCGAGCTCCGCGAGCAAGGCCCCGTGGTCCGTGGCCGTTTCCTGGACGACTCGCCCGTCTGGTTCATCACCCGCTTCGACGACGTCCGTGAGGTCTTACGCGACCAGCGATTCGTCAACAACCGGTCTTCCGCACTGGGCGGCGTGGACGACAACCCGCTGACCCGTCTGATGGAGACCATGGGGCTCCCCGAGGAGCTCCACCCCTACCTCCTCGAAACGATCCTCAACGCCGACGCCCCCGACCACACCCGCCTCCGCCGCCTGGTGTCCCGCGCCTTCACCGCACGCAAGATCAACGATCTGCGCCCGCGTGTGGCGCAGATAGCCGACGAGCTGCTGGCCCAGCTCCCCGGCCATGCCGAGAACGGCGTCGTCGACCTCATCGAGCACTTCGCCTACCCACTCCCCATCTCCGTCATCTGCGAGCTGGTCGGCATTCCGGAGGCGGACCGTCCGCAATGGCGGCAATGGGGCGCCGACCTGGTGTCGCTGTCTCCGGAACGCCTCAGGGCAGCGGTCCCGCCGATGATCGACCACATCCACGAACTGATCCGGGAGCGACGCGGCGCGCTGACCGACGACCTGCTCAGCGAGCTGATCCGGACGCACGACGACGACGGCAGCCGGCTCAGCGACGTCGAAATGGCCACCTTGGTCCTCACCTTGGTCTTCGCCGGTCACGAAACCACCGCCCACCTCATCGGCAACGGCACGGCCGCCCTCCTCACCCACCCCGATCAGCTACGCCTGCTCACGTCGGACCCGGCCCTGCTCCCCCGCGCGGTCCATGAGCTGATGCGCTGGTGCGGTCCGGTCCATGTGACCCAACTGCGGTACGCCTCCGAGGACATCGACTTCGCGGGCACCACGATCCGCAAGGGCGAGGCCGTCCAACTCGTCCTGGTCTCCGCCAACTTCGACCCCCGCCACTACGACGACCCGGACCGCCTGGACATCACCCGGCACCCGGCCGGCCACGCCGAGAACCACGTCGGGTTCGGCCATGGCATGCACTATTGCCTGGGCGCCTCCCTCGCCCGCCAGGAGGGCGAAGTCGCCCTGGGCAAACTGTTCGCGCGCTACCCCGACGTATCGCTGGCCGTCGAGCCCGACCGTCTCGAGCGCCCGGAACTGCCCGGCGGCTGGCGGCTCGCCTCCTTGCCGCTGCGGCTGTAGCGCCCGGGCGGCGGTGCGGGCGATCGCGTCGCGCCGTTCTCCTCGCGAGCGAGCGACGGCAATGCGAGCGGGAGGGGGCGGGCCGGTGCCTACCGGCCCGCCCCACCCCGCTGGTTGAGTTCCGCCAACGAGAGACAACGGCTCGTATGACCGAGGGCTCACATATGCAGGGCGGGTACCGCCACATCAGCCCCCTCCGGCCCCATAGCCTCCCTCGGCACGGCCTTGAGGGCGACCGTTGTCACCATCGCCGCAGCCAGCAGCCCCAACGAGGCCCACATCGCGGTCGCGTACAGGTCCGGGCCCTGCGCGCCGCCGCTGCCCGCGGCCGTGATCAGGGCGGAGGCCAGCGCGGTCCCGAGGGAGGCGCCGATGCCGAAGCAGGCGCCGTTCAGACCGGGCAGTGCGCCCTTTTGGTCCGCGGGGGCCGAGACGACGGCCAGGGCGTTGATGGCGGTGATGCTCAGGCCGTTGTACGTGATGCCGAGCACCGCGAGCGCGGCCATCAGGACCCACTGCGAGGTCATGAACGGCACCGCGACGGCGAACGCGACCAGCGAGCCCGCGGAGCCGATGACCACGCTGCGGCGCCAGCCGATCCGCGGGCCGAGGATGCCCGCGAGCGGGGCGCCGATCACGCCGATGGCCTGGGCGGGGGTGGCGAACAGCAGCGCCGACTGCGTCGCGCTCAGGCCGTAACCGGCGTGCGGGTCCTGGGTGAACAGGGGCACGGTGAGGGTGAGCGCCCCGAAGGCGCCGGCGAGGGTCAGTACGGTCGTGGCCAGCAGCGGCCAGGCGCGGCGCGACGCCAGCAACCCGGTGTCGATGATGGCGTCCCGGTTGCCCCTGCTGACCAGGACGAACGCGACCAGACAGACGAGACCGGCCAGCACGCAGCCCGCGGTCGGCGCGGACAGCCAGCCCCACGACTCGCCCTGCGCCAGGCCTATCAGCACGCCGGTCAGGCCGAGGCCCAGGAAGCACGTACCGCGCCAGTCCATACGGCCGGCTGCCGCCGGCGGCGCGGCGGGGACGGTCTTGATCACGGCCAGGGTGCCGGCCAGCGACACCGCGAGGCCGGCCAGGAAGATGCCGCGGAAGCCGACCGTGTCCGCAAGCCGGCCGCCGAAGACGGCGTCCACACCGGCGAATCCGCCGTTGACCGCGGTGATGATGCCCGCGGCGCGGCCGAAGCCCTTGGGTGACAGCGTGTCGTTCAGGGTCAGGAACGACAGGGTGAACAGCGCGGCGGAGAAGCCTTGCAGCACGCGCCCCGCGAGGAATACGCCGATGTCCGGGGCCGCGGCGCAGGCGATGTCGCCCGCGATCACCAGCAGACAGCCCAGCAGCATCATCGGCTTGCGGCCGCGGTAGTCACTGAGACGGGCCAGCGTGACCTGCCCGACCGCCGCGAACAGGAAGAACAGCGTCTGCGAGAGCCCGACGAGTCCGCTGGTGGTGTGCAGGCGCCGGATGACGTCGGGGAGGGCGGGGCTGAGCATGGTGGCGTTGAGCTGATAGCCGAGCACGGCCAGAGCCAACGCCACCAGCATGCCGGGACGGCTGTCGGACCGCGGCTTCTCGGGGCGGTCAGAGCGCGTCGACATGGCGGCTCCTAACGGGAGAGGGGTTGGGGCTGTGGGGGGGAGGTGGGGCGTGGGGGGTCGGCCCCGTACTTCCGCTCTCCGTAATGGCTGTCCGCGAAGCAGGACATGCACCGGACAAGGACGGCCCTCGGTACGCCATTGATGTGACGCCCGAGCACTACTTGTCAGACAAGAAGGGATGGTGAGCCTGGTCTACCCCCGTGCTCGGAGACCTGTCAAGGGATCCCCTGTCCCCCGCACTCCCCGCACACCGGCCGCACTGCCCCGCCGCTCCCCCACCTGCGTAGGCTGGACCGCCGGTCAGCGGCGGTCCGACGACACCCTCAGGAGATGGCAATGGCTGACAGACAACAGCAGCGGCGCCCGGTCGTCGTGCTGTACGAGCGGATCGTGGAAGCGATCCATCAGGGCGTCTATCCGCCCGGGTCGCAGCTGCCGACCGAACCGCGGCTCGCCGCCGACCTGGGTGTGAGCCGGCCCGCGCTGCGCGAGGCGCTCATCCTGCTCCAGGAGGACGGGGTCATCACGGTACGGCGCGGGGTGGGCCGTACGGTCAACCACCATCCGCCGCGGCGCGGCTTCGAGACCCTCAAGCCCATGGAAGAACTGCTCGGCGCGGGGCAGGCGGTCCGTACCGTCCGGCTGGCGCAAACCCTTGAGGAGCCGACCGACTTCTCGGCGCAGCATCTGCTGCTTCCCGCGCACGGCGAAGTCCGGTTCTGGGAGAGCATGGTCGAGGTCAACGGCCTGCCGTCCTGCCTGGCGCACGAGTGGGCGGCCACCGACGAAACCCTCGCCGGGCTCGGGCTCGCGCCCGCGCAGGCCCTCGACGACGCACAAGGAGCGCCCTCGACCATGCTCCGGCTGCTGCTGGAGGCGGGGCGCGGAATGCCCCTGAAGGGCTCCTCGACCATGGTCGCCACCATGCTCGGCCGCGACCGCGGGGCGCAGTTCGAGCGCCCCGCGGACACCCCGGCCGTCCTGGTGACGCAGGTCGTCCACGCGGGGCGGACCCCCGTCCTGGCGGCCAAGTACATGCTGCCCACCGGGGCCCCGGCGCTTCCCGTCTGGCAATCGCGCTGAACGGGCCGGACGAACGGGCGAGGGCGGCGCGACAAACGGTGCGTGGCGCGTCGGGCACGCCCCCCGTTCCGGTTCCGGAAGCCCGCGGCTACACTCCCACCCCATGCACTTGTCAGACAAGCAATCCCCCGACGCGCTTGACGCACTCGCCGCATCCGACGCACCCGGCATCTCCCCCGCCCCCGGCGCGGGAACCGGTACCGGCGCCCTCGACCACGAGCAGATCCGGCAGGCCCCCAAGGTCCTTCTGCACGACCATCTGGACGGCGGCCTGCGTCCCGCCACCATCGTCGAACTCGCCCGCGACGCGGGCTACGACGCCCTGCCCACCACCGACCCCGCCCGGCTCGGCGCATGGTTCCGCGACGCCGCCGACTCCGGCTCCCTCGAGCGATACCTGGAGACCTTCGCGCACACCTGCGCCGTGATGCAGACCCGAGCGGCGCTGCACCGGGTCGCCGCGGAGGCCGCCGAGGACCTGGCCGCCGACGGGGTCGTCTACGCCGAGATCCGTTACGCGCCCGAGCAGCACCTCGAGGGCGGCCTCAGCCTGGAGCAGGTCATCGAGGCGGTCAACGACGGCTTCCGCGAAGGTGAACGGCGCGCCGCCGCCGACGGGCGCACGATCCGCGTCGCCACCCTGCTGACCGCCATGCGGCACGCCGACCGCTCCCGCGAGATCGCCGAACTGGCCGTCGCCCACCGTGATTCCGGCGTCGTCGGCTTCGACATCGCCGGAGCCGAGGCCGGCAACCCGCCCGAGCGGCACATCGACGCGTTCGACCACCTCAGGGCCGCCAACAGCCACATCACCATCCACGCCGGCGAGGTCGTGGGCCTGCCCTCCATCCAGGAGGCGGTGCAGCGCTGCGGGGCCCACCGGCTCGGCCACGGCGTCCGTATCGCGGACGACATCACCGTCGCCGCCGACGGCTCGGTCACCCTCGGCCGGCTCGCCTCCTATGTGCGCGACCACCGCATCGCCCTGGAGGTGTGTCCCACGTCCAACCTCCAGACGGGTGCGGCCTCTTCTTACGCCGAGCACCCCATCGACCTGCTGCGCCGGCTGAAGTTCCGCGTCTGCGTCAACACCGACAACCGCCTGGTCAGCGGCACCACGATGACGCAGGAATTCCAGCACCTCACCGACACCTTCGGTTACGGCCTGGACGAGATGGAGTGGTTCACCGTGAACGCGATGAAGTCCGCGTTCATCCCGTTCGACGAGCGCCTCGCCCTGATCCACCAGACCATCCGCCCCGGCTACGCCCAGCTGCGCACCCAGAGCCTCAGCCGCCTCCCGGCCGCCTGGGCCGCGACGGCGGCGGTTTCTGCGTAGCGGCCTCGTCCGGGCCGTCAACGGGCCGGGCACGCGGTATCGGACGCTGGAGAGCCATGTACCGCCGCAGCCGTACGCCCCGCCGCCTACCGCGCCCGCCCGGCGCGGCCGGCAGCACCCCGCGCTGACGTCGCCCTGCTGCCGGTGCTGCCCTCGGCGGGCAGCGTCCTCGCCCGGCTGAGCCGCTGGACGCCCGCACAGAAGATCGTCGCCCCGTGCTGCCCGGGCTGTGGTCCGTCCTCGGCCCGGCCGCCACCGTGCCCGCCGCGGGCAAGTCCCGCATCGTGCGCGGAGGACCCGGCTACGGCCGCCACCTCGCCCGGGACGGGGTCGGGGTCACGGCCGGGGGCGAGTGGTGAACCGGCACTCCGCCCGCCGGAATCCTCCGCCCAGATCGGGGCGTCAGCCCACCATCCCCACGCTCAGCAGCCCGAACAGAAGCACGCCGATGATGATCCGGTAGATGACGAACGAGTTGAACGAGTGCTTGGCCACGAACTTCAGCAGCCAGGAGATCGAGGCGTAGGCGACACCGAAGGAAACGACGGTGCCGACGGCCAGCGGCGCGAGGGAGGCACCCGAACCGACGGCGTCCTTCAGCTCGTAGATGCCAGCTCCGGTGAGCGCGGGGATGCCGAGGAAGAAGGACAGGCGGGTGGCCGCGACGCGTTCCAGGTCGAGGATGAGGGCGGTGGACATGGTCGCGCCGGAGCGGGAGAAGCCGGGGAAGAGGAGCGCGAGGATCTGGGAGCAGCCGACCCACATGGCGTCCTTGAGGGAGGTGTCGTCCTCGCCTCGCTTGTGGCGGCCCATCTGGTCCGCCGCCCACATCACGCCGCTGCCGATGATCAGTGAGCCGGCCACCACCCACAGGGAGGCGAGCGGGCCCTCGATCAGGGGCTTGGCGGCCAGGCCGACGACGACGATCGGGATGGTGGCGTAGATGACCCACCAGGCGAACTTGTAGTCGTGGTGGTAGCGCTCCTCGCGGTTGCGCAGGCCGCGGAACCACGCGCCCACGATGCGCACGATGTCCTTGCCGAAGTAGACGAGCGCCGCGGCGATCGCGCCGACCTGGATGACGGCGGAGAAGCCGACGACGGACTTGGCGTCGACGGGGATCCCCATCAGGCCCTCGGCGATCTTGAGGTGGCCGGTGGAGGAGACGGGGAGGAATTCCGTCACCCCCTCGACTGCTCCGAGGACGAGGGCTTGGCCGATGTTGATCGCGCTCATGGGGTCCACTTCTGGGGAAGGTGTGGGCGGTGGGCGTGGGCGGCTGCGTCGCGGGGACATTGCCGGGGGCGGCTTCCACGGCCGGCCGACGAGCGGTCCGGGCCGGTGGAGCGCCGTGCGGCAATGGACGCAGGATGGTACCGCTGTGAGGATGCCAGAGCGGCATTGCCCCGCTGGCAACGCACGGCGATGGTCTACATCACTGTAGACGACCCCAGGGGGAGGCCGGTCTCGGGTCGATGGACGGGGTACCTCCCGTACACCAGGAGCCGGCCGGGCCTGGCCGGGCCGCCCCGCTGACGCCCACGGAGTCCGGGCCCCTGGCACGCCCCATGAAGGGCCCCGGCGCGGTGATCTGCCGGAGGGCCTTGCTGCGGGCCGGCTGACCGGAGGGCGCAGGAGTCGGTGACAACCGGCTGGATCAGCCGAAGCCCCGTGGGAACCGTCCGATGCCGCGTCACAGGCGGCGCCACCTCACCCCCGTACGCTGCGCGGCCGACGCCGCGCCGGCCGGTTCCCTCACATCGGCGTGCAGCTGGGCAGCGTGGACCTCCTGGCCCGCCTGGCGTGCGCCGGGCCAGGCGGCCGGTCGCCGCCCTGAGTGAACGGACGACCCGGTGGAGTGCGGCCGGCTGGATGTTCACATGCCGGATGTTCATATAGGGACACAGCGGGAATTTCGGACTGGGAGCGCACGTGGGCCGTTCCCGGTCAGGGGCGGACGGCGGCCGATACGGCCGGCCTGACACCCAGGAGCTCGGCGCTCCGCACCAAGCCCGCCGCACCAAGCCCGCCGCGCTCAGCCGTAGGGGCCGGCCGGATGCTGCAGGGCGTGCAGCGCCTGCCGGGGGGAGAGCCCCGACCGGGGTGCCGCATTGGGGGTGATGTGTTCGGCGGGGAGGCCGGCGAACTGCGGCAGGAACTGGGAGAACCGCGTGCGGGTGAACATCCCCAGGTGGCGGTTGCTGTGCCGGGCCAGGTCCAGGACCTCGGACCAGGCCGTGAAGCGGACCAGCAGCGCGAGAGGGGCGCGCGGGACGGCGGGGATCGGCGCGCCGTCCCAGGAGGACGCGGCCAGGACCATGGGGTGCCAGAGGGCGTCCGGGCGGGGCGCGAACCCCCGGGGGGTCCCGAGAACCGGCCGGGCCCCGCAGGCGCGGGCGGCCTGCGCCCATGCGGCTCCGCGCTCGGCGTTGGCCACGGGGAGGGCGGTGCGGCTGGCGGGGTGGGCCGAGTAATGGAGTGCTGCCCTGGTGAAGGCGCTCTCGAAGGGGGACCAGACGCTCTGATGTACGGCGATGAGGGAAGCGGCCGCACAGGTGCGGCCGGCGCGCCCGAAGCAGGACGGTACGGCCGCACGCACGGCCGCGGGGACGGCCGCGTCGTGCCGTACGACCAACAGGCCCGGAGGGGCCAGGGTTTCACCTTCCGGGTGGGGCGTGGCCGGGCAGCACTGCGGGGCGCGCGCGTCGGAGTGTTCGGCCAGGAGGGCGTGCAGGGCCCAGGTGGCCGTCCCGCTCTGGGGCAGGACGAATTGCCAGACCCCGTCCGGGAGTCCGGCGGCGCGGGCGTGCTGCGCCATCCGCAGCGCGGCCACCGCGGTACGGGCACTCAGCCTGGTGATGACGGCGCTTCCGCACAGCAGGGCGGGCAGCGCTCCCTCCAGCAGGGACATCAGCGGGTGGGCGTCATCCGTGCAGGACGTCACCACCGCGTGTGCCGGGGCGGCCCGTTGGACGACGCGGCCGCTCAGGTGCGGCCGGGGCAGGCGGTAGCGGCGGAAGTGTGCGCGGGCGGCGGCCTCACAGGCCGGGAAGTAGCGGTCGGCCAGATGCAGTTCCGTCACGGTGTCGACGGAGCCGAGACCGCAGCCGTGCACCAGGGCGGGGTACAAGAGGGCGCGCTCCGCCCGGAACCGGGCCCGCAGCTCCCGGAGAATCCCGATTCTTCTCGACAACGGTGCGGTGTGCCACAGCTGTTGGGCGGCTCGGGCACGCCCCGCGGCCTGGTGGACGTCGGTGGGAACGGACGCCGGGATGGTGGCAAGTCGCCGGCCGGTGAAGGCGCTGGCCACCGATGCGCAGGCATCGCTTCCCGACGTGACCAGGCCGAGCGCCGTGGGGTCGGGAAGGTCCGCACACAGCTGCGCGGGGGTGGGGGCCGAGGGGGTGGAGGAGGAGGTCATGCCGCTCTGTTCTGGAGGGGTGGGGGGTGGTGGGGCGGGAGGGGGCGCGGCTGCTCAGCTCATGGCAGCCGCCGGGAATCCGCCGTAATGGAGGGCGGCCCCACAGGTGGCGATCCGCTGCGGGCCGCCGGCGGACGAGGCGCAGTCGTGCGGGCCGCCCGTAGCCGCGGTCTCGGCGCGGCCGCGGCCGCGAGGGCTGCCTGATGCTCGTGCCTCGGGAGCGAGTGGCGGCGAGCGGGGCGGGAAACGCAGCGCGGGACGCGGAACACAGGCGGCTCCTGGTGGCATAGGAACGGGGGATGACGTCGGCTCCCCCGGCCCCTGCCGCTCCTGCGGCGAGCCGGGTCGTAGGTGCCATCGGTGTGTTAAAGGCGCCCGGCCCCCGTGGATCACAGCCCAGGGCACGAATTCACCCGCCCGGCCGCCGACCGGACAGGTGAGGGCCCGTCGTCCCTGGTCATGGACCTGCGCCGAGCCGTGCGGGAGAGCGACGGCCGTGCCGTCACACAGCGGCGCGGTACGGAGTTCCGCGACGCGGTACGGAGCCCGTGCGGGCCGCCGCCAACGGTCGCCCCGGACGCGCGCCGGCCCCCTCGCCGCAGCGGCATGACGCCACGGATCCGGTCTCGCGGAAGACGCGCTCGCGGCCCCGTGCAACCATCGGAAGCCCGTCGGTGTTTTTGTGAGTGATGGACGAGACAGCCGAGCCACTCTGCGAACGCCTGGCGACGGACCTGGACAACGGTTTTACGGAACTGGTCAGGGTCCACGCCTCAGCGGTCCATGCCTTCTTGCTCCGCATGACGGGAAACGCCGCGGAGTCGGACGACCTGGGCCAGGAGACATTCCTGCGTGCCTATACGGCACTGCAGGGGTACTCCGCGGAACGGCGCCGTGCGCTGCGTCCCCGTGCGTGGCTGATGACGATCGCCGCGAACGTGTGGCGCAACCATGTGCGCTCCTGCGTCCGCCGGCCCGTCGCCACCGCACGTGTGGAGGACGCCTGCGAAAGCTGGCCCACCGAAGGGCCGGGGCCGCAGGAGCGGATGGACACGGCCGCCGACCGGGCGCTGCTGGTCGCGGCGCTCGCTCGATTACCCGAGCGGGCCCGGGAGGCGGTGGTGTTGCGGCATGTGGTCGGGATGAGTTACGCCGAAGTGGCCGAGGTGCAGCGATGCCCGGTCGGTACGGTCAAGGCTCAGGTGTCGAGAGGGCTCGGCACTCTGCGTGAATTGCTGGAACCAGAAGTCGCGTTGCTGAGGGAGGTGACGATGTGAACCGACGTGGGAAATGGCCCATGCAGCCGGAGGGCCGCGTGGAGGCCGCCCTGGCGGAGCTTGCGGGCCCCGCTCCGGGGGACTTCGCGGCGCGGGTGCTGCAGCGGGTCGGAATCCCGAGGGACCGGTACGACATGTATCTGCACCTCGACGCGCCTGCCGGCGGGCTGTACGTCGCGTACGGGGAGCAGGCCGTGACCGGAGCCGCGCTGGGCAGGACCCTGTCCGGTCCCCAGGCGTTCGAGGAGGCGCACCTCGCCCGCACGGGACGAAGCGCGATTCCGACGACGCGGCCCCTGCCGGGGCTGCGGACCGCGCTGCGCACCGGGCGTGCGAAGAGTCTGCGGATCGATCTGCCGGAGCTCACCGAAGCCGAGCGGGCCGCGCTCGATGCGGTACGCACCATTCCGCGGGGCCAGTTGCGGCCGCTTGCCTGGGTCGTGCGGGAGGCCGCGCTCCCGGACAAAGCCGCCGTCATCGAGGCGCTGGGGGCCAATCCGGTGCCGCTGCTGATCCCCTGCCACCGCGTCACGTTCGACGACGGCGGGCCCTGCGATCTGCGGTACGGGCCGATAGTGGGCGCGGTGCTGCGCACCGCCGAGGGTATCGACGACGAGTTGGTGGGACTGTCCCGTTCGGGGACGGTGTTCCTCGGCAGCGACACCACCCGTATCTACTGCCATCCGACCTGTGCCCATGCACGGCGGATCACCGCTCCGCATCAGGTGCCGTTCCGCTCGGCGCGAGCCGCACGCGCGGCGGGATACCGCGCCTGCAAGAGCTGCCGGCCGATAGCGGCCTGAGGCGGCCCGGCGGAATGAGGTCCGCCGCGGAGTGAGGCCGCTCGCGGCGTGAGGTCCCTCGCGCCGGGCGGGATCCAGCGGCATGTCAGGTGCCGCGGAACAAGGGACATCCAGTCATGTCGCTCAGCGGGGAGGAAGACGTCATGCATGCCAGAATCCGGGGCGCTGCTAACGAAATGGTGGGCTCCGTGGTCGTCGCGGAGCACCACACACCGATCGGCCGTCTAGCGCTCGCCGCCACGGATGAAGCCCTGCTGTACTGCGGTTTCTTCCCGCCGGAGACCGTACGGCAACGGCTGACGGCGGGTGCGTGGGAGTGTCTGGACGAAGCGGCGGCCGGCCCGGACCAGTGGGAGGTGATGCGCGAGGCGCGTGGTCAGCTCGACGACTTCCTCGCGGGGAAGCGACGCTCGTTCTCCCTGCCGCTGGACCCGAGCCTGGCGACACCGTTCAGCAAGGAGGTCGTGCTGGCGGTCGCGGAGCACGTTCCGTACGGCGGGACGGCCACCTACGGTGAGCTCGCCGCGGCGGTGCACCGTCCCGGCTCCGCGCGGGCGGTGGGTAAGGCGCTGGGGGCGAACCCGCTGTGCGTCGTGCTGCCCTGCCACCGCGTCGTGGGGGCCTCGGGCCGGCCTACGGGATATGCGGGCGGTGTGCAGGCCAAGCGCTTCCTGCTCGCCCTGGAATGTCAGGGCTGAGCCGGCGATGCGTGCGCTCATCCGCCCAGGCCCAGTCGTACGGCGAAGCCGATGAACACCGTCCCTACGACTGCCTCGACGACGCGCGATGCCGCGGCGCCCGCGTCGGGCCGGCGCGCGGCCGCCCAGCGACGCAGCAGATGTACGGCGCCGCTCAGCAGGGCCAGCCACAGCGCCGCCAGCGACAGATGGACGGTGGCCAGCACCGCCATCGTGCGCGCCGGGGGATCACCGGGCGGCACGAACTGCGGCAGGAAGGCGAGCAGGAACAGTCCGACCTTGGGGTTGGCGCCGGTGCACAGCAGCCCCTGCAGCCAGCAGCGCCGCAGGGAGACCTCGGGCGGCTGCCCGCGGTCGGGGCCCGGCTCGGTCGGCGGGGGTGGGCGGCGCAGCGCGGACCGCAGGGCCCGTAGGCCCCAGAACAGCATGACGGCCGCGCCGCACCAGCGGATGGCGGTGAACAGCTCGGGCCGGCCGGCCAGGACGAGGGAGACCCCGCTGATGGCGAGCGCCGCATGGCCGGCTCCCGCCGTCAGCATGCCGGCGGCCGCGGCGAGCGCGGGAGCGCGGCGTCCGGTGCGCAGCACCAGCTGGGCGACCAGTGCCGCGTCGGGACCCGGCGTCGTGATCACCAGAAGGGAGCTGCCCAGGAACCACCCGCTGATCATGTCCGGCTCCGGCGGCGCCCGGTGGCGGTCGCCCCTGGGGACGGTGGGCTCATGCCGTGTCCTCCTCGGGGTCCACGGTCAGCAGCGACTCGATCCGCCGGACCTCGGCATGATCGGCGTCGAGCTGCTCCGGGTCCTCGTGGGCCAGGACGACGAAGCCCAGCGAAAGCGTGCCCAGGAGGTCTTTGGTCGGGGCGATCCGGTCGCCGTTGCGCACCGGAACGGCGGAGACATGATGGCTCTTCACCTCCCTTATGGCATCGAGGACTTCGGCGTTGCGCACCACTCCGGAGGCCCGGCTGATCAGGAACACCACGCGGACCCGTCGGCGCAGCTCGTAGCCGGACGGCAGGGCGCGACGGCCGGTGAAGTACGCCACCGCCCGGTCGACCTGGCTGTCGCCGGTCGCGGCGCGGCAGAAGCGGGGGTGGCCGCCGCCGTGCGGCCGGGCGTTGACCTCGATCAGCCGTGGCCCGTCGGCTGTCATCATCACCTCGACATGCGCGGCGCCCCACCGGAAGCCGACGGCGTCCAGCACACCGCGGGTGTAGCGGACCAGCTCCGGGACCTCGGGGCGGTCCTCGGGGACCCAGTCCATGGATTCGTACACCGCCATCTGCCCGCCGCTGTCGACCTTGCGGTAGCGGCAGACGTCCGTGACGGTGTGGTTGCCCGCGTGGCTGAAGACGTCCACGACGTATTCGGTGCCGGTCGCGTACTCCTGCACGAGCATCTGGTCGTTGCGGATTCCCCATTGGTTGAGCTGTCCGAGCTGGGCCTGGAACTCCCGGCGCCAGTGGTGCCCGCCGGCGATCCGGGTCACGCCGTCGGTGCTGGCGCTCTTCGGCGGCTTGACCACCAGGTCGTGGCCGGTCAGCTGCTCCGTGTCGAGCCAGGCGGCGACCTCGTCCGGATCGTCGGTGCACAGCTGCCGGATCACCGGCAGCCCGGCCGCGGAGACGGCTCGCGCCATCGCGTACTTGTGGCGCCGGGCCGCCGCCAGTCCGGGGACGTTCGCCACGTCGGGCACGACCTGGGCCGCCAGCCGGTCGGCGAGTTCCACGCCGATCTCGGCGCCCGGCAGTACGCAGCGCGGCCGCAGCGCCCGCAGCCGTTCCACCAGCGGGGCCTCGTCGCCGGTCAGGGTCAGGATCTCGTCGAAGTCCGCCGGCTGGAAGGACCCGGCGTAGGCCTGCGGGATCTCCGGATACGAGACGACCGCCACCGTCGGCACGCCCGCGGCGCGGAAGGCCGGCGCGTAGAGGCCACCGGAGGAGAACGGATCGACGATGACGGCAGGGCTGCCGGAAGGATACGGAGGCACAGCTGGTGTTCCTTGTCCGCTCGGTGGTTGGGGGGCTCGCGGTCGGGGGGGATCAGCGGCGGCCGGGACCACAGGGCCCCGGCCGCACTGCGCGGTCAGCCCGCCAGGTCCGCCGACAGCGGCCGGTGCCCGATGCTGACCTCGGCCTCGGGCAGGCCGGGGAAGACCGCGGTGACGGTGTCGCCGCTGCGTACGGCGGGTATCTCCTGCCGCAGCCGGGTCAGCGACGTCTTGCGCTCGTGCCACGGGCACACCAGCCGGTTGCCCTCGGGGGCCAGTTCGGCCAGATGCAGCGGGCCGCCGCGGTGCGGGCAGCGGGCCCGCATCACGAAGGAGCCCTCGTCGGTCCGCGCATACACATACGGCTCGCCGGACACGATCGCGCAGTTGCCCCGGCCGGCCACGGAGAACGTCACTACATGCACTTCTTGTAGTCCCCCACCGAGTGGATCTGGTAGACGCACTCCTCGGATTCGATGATCGCGCCGTGCAGCCGGTTGCGCTGGATGACGGTGCCCTCGCCGGCTTCGAGTATCTGGTGCGAGTCGAAGCCGGAGACGAACTTCATCGTGCCGGACACGATGTGGCACAGCTCGTCGCCGTCGTGGCAGTGGGTGTTGGAGAGTTCGCCGTACGGCTCGACGATGTCGGCGACCGGGGCGGTGACGCGGCCGCTGGAGAGGGCGTCCCACACCGGCGCGTGCAGCTTCTTGAACTCGGGCCCGTTGTCCATCCAGGCGATCTGGGTGGCGAAGTCCTCGTCGGCGAGGTCCTGGATGCGGCGGTACTCCTCGATGCCGCGGACGATCTCCGGGATGATCTGCTCGCCGTGCTCGGCGACGAGCGGGCGAATCAGCTTCTCCAGGGCCATCCGGCCGTGGTGCTGGTCGATGTGGACGTGTTCGGTGAAGTACTGGGCGTCGACGCGGTCGCCGAAGACGTCCTTGAGCAGGGCGGTGGCCCGGCGGCAGAAGTCCACCAGCGTGGCCTCGGTGTAGTAGAGCGCGCCCACGTAGCGGAAGAACAGTTCGTGGTTCTTGCCCAGGTAGTGGAAGTAATTGTTCATCAGCAGGCTGCTGTTGAGGTAGTACTGCCAGTACCGGTGGACGTCGGTCTCCAGCCCGACCGACTCCAGGGTGCGCTCGAAGAGCTGGCTGTGCTTGGTGTCGTGGACCCCGTAGCCGTACTCATCGATGACGATCTTGAACCACTCGGACTGGGCGGCGCCGTAGTAGCCGAGCACATTGCGGATCATCGGCGAGGCCTCGGAGAGGAAGTCCGGGGCGAACTGGATCAGCCACATGCGGGCCGCGCGCTCGCGGTCGGTGGAGTTGGTGATGGCCTTCTCGGAGAGGGAAGGACCGGACGGTTCATGGGCGTTGAGGGATTCGAGGTAGGTCTCCAGGCTTTCGGCGGTCCAGTTCCCGGAGGTCTCGACCTCCTTGTCGAGGAAGCCGAAGGCGTACCGCTCCAGCGCGGGCCGGATCATCTCGCCGAGCACCCGGTTGGTCGGGCTGTAGAAGCTCTTGAAGTCCTCCCACTTGCCCGCGCCCTTGAGGCCGCCCTTGGGCAGGAAGACCAGGTCGGCCTCGTAGATGCTGGTGAGCAGGCGCTGCACGGCCAGGCTGCTGTAGTCCAGTATCTCGTCGCGGCCCGGGACCCGGTCGAGGTCGAGATGCCGCAGTACCTGCGGGCGCAGCTGGCGGCGGTAGGGGTTATCGCTGTTCTGCCACTCCTCGTTGTCGAGGTAGATGGGGTTGCTGGCGTAACGGACCACCGCGTCGCGCAGTTCCTGGCCGTGCAGCTCGAACGGTTCGTAGGGGAACGGAGTGTGGCTCATCGGATCAGGTCGGCCTTCCTGTGAGGTGGGTGCGGTTGCTCAGCGTGCGGAGAGGCTGTAGTCCGTCCAGTGCAGTTCCACGTCCAGCCGCTCTCCCGGGCTGACCGGGACGGGCTTGTCGAACGGGATCAGGGCCTGCATCCAGTGGGACCCGACGTTGTCGGGCGAGTTGCGCAGTACGACTCCGGAGCCGAGGTCCAGTTCGAACCAGGCGACCAGCGCCGTGGCCTGCCCGGCGGCGGTGGCGGGCACCGGGATCACCCGGCTGCCGGCCTCCAGCGGGTCGGTGAGCAGGTCGAAGTCGAGGAGTTCGACGGGGCCGGAGAGGATCTCGTGCGGCCAGGTGTGCAGCCGTACGGGGAAGTGTCCGCGGGTGGACGCCGCGTTCATCAGCGAGACGTCGAATCCGCCGGCGTTGCCCACCCGGTTGAGGCCGTCCGCCACTTCGCTGTGGATGAGCTGGCCGTACACCCGTGCCGCGCCCGGGATCAGGACTCCGCCCGGGGCGAGGAGGTGCGTACGGGCGTGGCGCATGGTGGGCAGCAGCCCTTCGCCGATCAGTCCGCAGTCGACGATCTCGGAGATGAGGACGTCGACCGGGCGTTCCAGGTCGCTGCCCATCTCGAGGTGGGTGGAGCGCTTGTTGACGACGGTGATGACGTCGGACATGCCGTGCTCGGCGATGATCTGACGGGCGATCTCGGCGAGCAGCGGGTTCTCTTCGCAGGTGACGACGCGTCCGGCGCCGGCCCGGGCGGCGGCCATGGCCAGCAGGCCGGTGCCGGTGCCGATGTCCAGGACGTGTGAGCCGGCCGGGATGCGGCGCTCCAGCGCCACGATGAGGGCGTCGTTGCGTTCGGTGTCGTTGAGCATCGCGAAGTGCCAGCGCGGGATCGTCCGGGCGGCGATCTCGGCGAAGGCCGCGGAGTACGGGGACAGGCTCTCGCGGGGCCGGGCCATGGCGTCGACCGTGGCGGTCACCAGCCGGTTCAGCTCCTGCGCCTGGGTCTGCAACGAGGCGAGCGCGAGACGCAGCCCCGGAGACGCGTCGAGATCGAGCGCGGTGAATTGCTCGTCCCGGAATTCGGTATTCCCGTTGGTCAGGGAGTTGGCGGAAATACTCATGGCAGTGTGTGCACGCTCCTCCGGAATGAATTTCCGAATTGACGGCCGCTGAGGTGTGTATTGCCCATGGGGGCGAAGCGGGTCGTTCTCATCCTCAGGACACCATCCGCCGCGGGGGCCGGGCAAGGAACCTTTCGGAGTGCCGTCCTACTGCGGTACTTGGAGATTTCATGAAGGGAGAGCGGCGGGGTTTTGATGGGACCTTCCGCTGGTTACTGACGCGGCCCCTGACAGTTCACCGCTTGCTCATGTGCAATCCGGTACCCGGGCCGTCACAAAAGAAATAAGGAGCCTTCCGAGTTCGGGCAGGCGTCATCCCGGCACGGCGCCACGGGGCGTCGAACCGGGATGACGGGCGGCCGAATTCACCCGTGGGGAGACCGGCGTGGGCCGGCTGCGGGCCGGCCCGTTGTCAGCCGGCCCGGCCCAGGGCCACCGTGTGGGCGGCCATGGCCAGGAGGGAGAGCGTGATGTGCCGGTACCAGGCGGTCCAGGTGCGGATCTCGTGCCGGTCGAGCCCGGTGTGCAGCCGGGCCTCGTCCAGGTGGCGGCGCGCATGGCAACGGGCCGCGGCGGCGGTGACCATGGCGTGGCCGTTGGTGCCCCGAGGGGCGTGCACCAGATAGCAGTCGGTCCGTGCCGCGTCGGGCCTGCGGTGCAGCAGCAGCGAGCGGGTGAAACCGTCGCAGGGCGGCGCCGCGGGGCCCCAGTGCGAGGTGTTCGGCACGGTCAGCCGCGACCATCTGCCGGGAACGGTGCCGGGCTCGCCCGGGACTCCAGGAGACGGCCACCAGCGCTGCTTCGGGATGGCGGCGGCGGCCGAGGCGGCGCCGAGCCGTCTGGCCGGCACGGCGAACACATAGCGGATGCCCTGCTCCTCCAGCCAGCCGCGCAGCGCCTCGTCCTGGCCGTAGTCCTGGCCGCCGCACACCCACTGGAACGGTACGGACGCGCCCATGACGCGCTCGATCATCGTCCGGGCCAGCTCGGGTTTGGTCCGGTACGCGAGGCGTTCCTCGGGCACGCCCGCCTTGATGCATCGCTGCGGGTCGTCGGTCCAGGACTCCGGCAGAAGCAGCTCACGGTCCATCAAGGCACGGCCGTGCGGGGAGATATAAGCGGTCATGACCGCGGTCTGGCAGTTTTCGACGCGGCGGGTGAGCTCGGTGTACTGGCGGGCCGCGGCGACGGTCTTGGCTCCTTTCTTCAGGGCGTCGCTCTGCCCGAGGACGAGCATCGCCTCGGGGTGGCCCAGGTTTTCGGCGAGATAGCCGCAGACGGTGTCCTGGACCGCGGCGGCGTCCCATCGGGCGCGGGTGAGCAGACGCTGCATCCGCCAGGGTGACGAGTCCCCGACCCGCTGGGCGAGCTGCCAGGTGTTGCTGCGGCCGCCGTCGGCGAGCAGGCCCAGGGCGTACTGCATCGCCTGCGCCCGTGGCTCGGGGCGGGCGAAGAGCGGGCCGATCCGTTCTCCCAGTTCGGCGAGGACCTTGGACAGTTGGGCGTCGTCGGCGCGGGGCGTCGGTCGACCGCCCGCGACGGGCGGTTCCCAGCCGCCGTCCGGGGGCAGCGGTGGCGGTATGTGGACGGCGGCCGTCTCGTCGGCTACCGGATTCCGGACGTTCTCCGCGGTCGGTATTGCCTCCGGTGACGCGTCCTTCGGTGACGTCGGCGATGCGGTCGGTGATCCGGTCGGCAATGCCGCCGGTGATGGTGTCGGTGGTGTTGTCGGTAATGCAATGTCCGACGGTCTGGTAGCGCACTCGGTAACGATCACTAGAGCTCCTCCGTCGGGCGCACGGCCGCATGGCCGCGCACCTGCTCTGGCGCGGTACGTGCTTCATTCCAGGTGAGATGAATAACGCTCAGAGGGCAGCAAGAAAACGGACAGATGCCTTCCGGTATCTGCGAGCGCGCATATGCAGTCGCCCGAAGCCCGGCCGCTCCGGCCCAGTCACGTCGTGAACCCCCCGTTACTTCGCACGGTCCGGCCGGCGACGGAAACAAACTTTTCGGTCAGTTTGTTTACCGATCGCGCGAAGGCACCCCCTGCGCACTTTCCGGACCAACCCCAGCGAACCCCACGGGTCGAAGACTCGGCAACTAAAAGCTAACCCAACAAAAGGTAAAGCGTGCACCATGAAAAGAGATCTTCGGTGGTAAGCAGGGGCAGCGTAGATGCAGGTAGACGGCCCGCTGACCACGTAACGGGCCGAGAACTGCCCGGATCGGAGAAATGATCAGGTCGGGTGGTTTGACTCGAATGCCGTTCCTGAAGCGGGCCTTCCGCAACCTTCCGGAGCTCTGCGGTGTTCCATAGGGGTAGGGCGGAGAATTGACGGCAGAGATCGGCGGAACGGCATGCGGGATCCGACCTCAGGAAACACCACGGAAAAGGCTTTCCGGATGACCTCGGAGGTCGTCGGTGGATCGGGTGGATTCCGGCCACATTCCACGGGGCTCAGTTAGGGGATTCGGGCGGCGGCCCCGTAGAAAGCCCGGCCCCCGGAGGCCAGGTGCCGTCCGGGGGCCGGGAGATCGCGCCGGGTGTCAGACCGGCTGATGACTCTCCAGCGAGTCCTCGACGTCGTAGCCATGGAGCCAGTCCTGCCGCTCCGGCGCGGGAGTGCCCATGGCCGCGTCGCGCTCGCGCTGCGCTTCGCCGTCCGCCAGATGGAACGCCGTGCTGTTGCCCCGGGAACGCTCCTGCACCAGCGAGGTCCGCGGTCGGCGCAGCGACTCATAGCGCTGCAGCGCCGCGGGGAGGTCCCCGGGCGCGGCGTCGCGCAGACAGGCCGCCAGCGCCACCGCGTCCTCGATGGCCTGGTTGGCGCCCTGACCCAGGAACGGCAGCATCGGATGCGCCGAGTCGCCCAGCAGCGTGACGCGGCCGGTGCTCCACCGCTCGATCGGGTCGCGGTCGTGCAGCGCCCACAGGCTCACCTGATCCGCCGCGGCGATGACCGAAGTGACGTCCTCGCACCACCCCTCGTAGGCCGCGGCCACGTCCGCCGCCCGTCCCCGGCGCGACCATGACTCGTCCTCGGAAGCGCTGGTGGGCAGCGTCGCCACGAAGTTGACCAGCCGTCCGCCCGAGACCGGATAGCAGACGAAGTGCCGCCCCGGCCCCAGCCACAACTGCACCCGCGGCTCCGCCACCAGGGCGGGTATCCGCCGGCTGTCGACCAGCCCCCGGTAGACGGACTGGCCGGAGAACCGCGGCCGGTCGGCCACCAGGGCCTGACGCAGCACGGAATGGATGCCGTCCGCGCCGACGACGGCGTCCGCCACGGCCTCCGAGCCGTCCGCGAACCGCAGCACGACCTCGTCCGCGCCCTCTTCGGCCATGGTGCACCGGGCGTTCAGCCGCACCATGCCCGGCGGCAGCGCATCGACAAGCGCCCGGTGCAGATCGGCGCGGTGCATCGAGTAGTACGGCGCGCCGTACCGCTTCTCGCAGTACTCCCCCAGGAGCCCACGGCTGATCACCGAGCTGTCCGCCCAGCGACGGAACTCCATGGCCTCGGGTATCACCGCCGACGACCGCAGCGCGGACTCCAGCCCAAGACGGTGCAGCAGCCTGGTCGCACTCGGCGCCAGCTGCAGACCCGCGCCCACCTCCCCCAACCGGGGCGCCTGCTCATACACCTGGCACTCCAGCCCGGCCCGGTGCAGCGCGAGCGCGAGCGTCAGACCCGCCAGCCCTCCTCCGACCACAGCGATGCGTGGCGGCGTGTCCTTCCTCATCGGCCCCTCCTCTACGGCGCGGTGCCCCTGCAGGCACTGTCACCCGCAGAACACCGAAGAGCGCAACTCAGTTGCGTTCTCGGGGAAATTGACCTCACCCGGCCGACGAAGTACCGCTGTAGCCGCCAACTTCTTCTCCATTCGGCGCCGGAGCCCCGAGGATGTTGCTCAGGGCGCCGCCGGGCCTTAAGAATCTGTATCCGGCGGGAACGTACACGGGCTGAAGCCGGAGCGCTCCAAAAGTCTTTCACCCGGCCTGGGTCGGCCCGTTACCCAAGAGTTCATCATTCTCCGGGTCTTTATCAATCCGCAGTTTCGACTGACGGTTCCCGTATCACCCGTGCTTACGGAGGGTGCTGTGCCCCTACTACCCCTGAGCGGAAAATCGCTGCGCCTTACCCGGCTTTCCAGGCCCGGCGACGGAAAATTTCTCATCGTACCCATGGACCATTCCGTGGCCGACGGTCCCATTGCCGACGCCGCGGGGTTCAGCCGGATCGTCGGTGACGTCGTGACCGCCGGTGCCGACGCCATCGTCGTGCACAAGGGGCGCGCCCGCACCATCGAACCGGGCCTGCTGAACGGTGCCGCCCTGATCGTCCACCTCAGCGCCAGTACTCCCCACGCACCCGACGGCGACGCCAAGGTCCTCGTCGGCGGCGTCGAGGAGGCCGTACGCGCCGGGGCGGACGCGGTCAGCGTGCATATCAACATCGGCTCGGACACCGAGAAACGCCAGCTCGAAGACCTCGGCGCGATCGCGGCGGGCTGCGAACGGTGGGGTATGCCGCTGCTGGCGATGATGTACGCACGCGGACCGCGCATCGAGGACCCCCGCGACCCCGCGCTCCTCGCGCATGTGGTGAGCATCGCCGTCGACCTCGGCGCCGACCTGGTGAAGACCGTCGCCGCGGGCTCGGCGGAGGACATGGCAGGCATCGTCGCCAAGACCCCCGTCCCGGTCGTGGTGGCCGGCGGGTCGGGCGACGGCCGCGGCCTCACCGATTTCGCGCACTTCGCGATGAACGCCGGCTGCCGCGGACTCGCGGTCGGCCGCCGGGTGTTCCTCAGTCCCGACCCGGCGGAGGCGGTGCGCACGCTGGCCGCCGCCGTCCACGAACCACGACCGGAAACCGCCCCGAATTCAACCTCCCTACCCGAACTGGCAGGTGCGATGTGAAGTTCGCCTGGATTGACATTCGTTCCGTTTCCGCCGAGCAGCGCAAGGCGCTGGTCGAGGCGGCCGTGCACGCCCGGATCGACGGCATCGTCGACGACGGACCGGAGATCCTGGCCACCCTCCCCCCGACCGTGCGCAAGGTACTGGTCGCCAAGGGGCCCGGCGACGGGGCCGCCGCGGACTGGGACGGCTACGACGTACTGCTCACCGACGTCACCGACGTCAACGGCCTCGCCGTGCTGCAGGGCCGTGCCCTGGAGGGCCAGGACTCCGTCGCCGCCCACGTGCCGGTCGACGACGACGCCTCGCTCACCCTGGCGTGCTCGGCCGCACGGGCCCTGCCGTACACCGCGGTCACCTTCAAGGACCCCACCAAGATCCCGCTCGAGATCGTGATCGCCGCGGCCGACAAGGCCCCTGGCCAGCTGATCTGCCGGGCGGACTCCCTCGAGGAAGCGAAGATCATCCTCGATGTGCTGGAGAAGGGCTCGGAGGGCATCCTCCTCGCGCCGACCTCCGTCGCCGAGGTGCTGGAGCTCGCCGAGCTCCTCCAGACCGACACCCCGGCGCTGCAGCTCACCGAGCTGACGGTGGAGTCCATCGAGCACAGCGGGCTCGGCGACCGGGTGTGCGTCGACACCTGCAGCTATCTGCACAAGGACGAGGGCATCCTGGTCGGCTCGTACTCCCACGGGTTCATCCTGTGCTCCAGTGAGACGCATCCGCTGCCCTACATGCCGACCCGGCCGTTCCGCGTCAACGCCGGTGCCCTGCAGTCGTATGTGCTCGGCACCGACAACCGCACCAACTACCTGAGCGAACTCGGCGCCGGCGACACCGTCCTGGCCGTCAGCACCACCGGACGCACCCGCCGCGTCGTGGTCGGCCGCGTCAAGCTCGAATCGCGCCCGCTGCTGACCATCAAGACCCGTGCCGAGGACGGCACCCTGGTGAGCCTCGCCGTCCAGGACGACTGGCACGTACGGGTCCTCGGCCCCGGGGACGCGGTGCGCAACGTCACCGAGCTCAAGAAGGGCGAGAAGCTCATGGGCTACCTCGCCACCGACCAGCGCCATGTCGGCTGGCCGGTTGGCGAGTTCTGCGTCGAGAAGTAGGCCAGCGCGCCGGCTCGGGCGCCCACTGTACGGGCCGACTCCCAGGTCCCGTACGGGGCGCCCGGGCCGGCCGCGCGCGAAGTAGAGGGAAGTCGCACCATGGATGAACTCGCCTATCAGCCGGCGGCCCGCCTGGCCGAAATGATCCGCCGCCGTGAACTGTCCCCGGTCGAACTGGTCCAGGCCTGCCTCGACCGCATCGAACGCCGTAACCCCGCCGTCAACGCCTTTGTCACGGTCTGCGCCGACGAGGCCCTGGACGCCGCCCGCCGCGCCGAGCGCGAGGTGCTCGCCGGCGGTCCGCTGCCGCCGCTGCACGGTCTGCCCATAGGGATCAAGGACCTCGACCCGGTGGCGGGAATCCGCACCACCCAGGCGTCGTACGCCTTCCAGGACACCGTGCCCGAGGCGAACGGCGTGAGCGCCGAACGGCTCCAGCAGGCCGGGGCCATCGTCGTCGGCAAGACGAACACCCCGGAATTCGGCCACAAGGCCATCACCGACAACTTCCTGTTCGGGCCCACCAGCACGCCCTTCGACCTGACCGCCAACGCGGGCGGGTCCTCCGGCGGCGCCGCCGCGGCCGTCGCCGAAGGCCTGGTGCCCATCGCCCAGGGGTCCGACGCGGGCGGCTCGCTGCGCGTCCCGGGCTCCCTGTGCGGGGTGTTCGCCCTGATGGGCACCTTCGGACGGGTGCCCACCGTGGTGCGGCCCAACGCGTTCGGCCTGCTCAACCCCATGGTGTGCTACGGCCCGGTCACCCGCACCGTCGAGGACGGGGTGCTGATGTTCGAGGTGATGGCCGGTCCGCACCCCCGGGACCCCTACTCGCTGCCGGCCGCACCCGAGCGCCTCACGGACGCGCTGCGCCGCCCGCTGACCGGCCTGCGCGTCGCCTACTCCCCCGACCTCGGCGGCTTCCCCGTCGAACCCGATGTGGCCGCGGTCGTACGGGAATCGCTCGGGGCGCTCATCGACGACGGCGCCGACGTCGTCGAGGTCGACATCAAACTCCCGCGTCCCCACCAGGAGTTCACCGCGCTGTGGCGGCGCATGCAGGCCGTCCGCCAGGTGGAGTTCATCACCCGTATGCGGCGCGCCGGCGTGGACGTCCTCGCCCACCGCGACCGCATCGCGCCCACCTATCTGGAACTCCTGGAGATGGGCGAGCGTCCCTCGGCCGTCGACTACCGCCTCGAGGACGTGCTGCGCAGCGAACTCCTCGACTCGCTGGAGGACGTCTTCGACGAGTACGACCTCATCGTGAGCCCGGTGACGTCGGTGGCACGGATACCCAACGCCGCCGACCGCACCACCGTGGGCCCCTCCCAGGTCGCGGGTCAGAGCGTCAATCCGCTGGTCGGATGGTGTCTGACGGGTCTGTACAACTTCATCGGCAGCCCCGCCGCCACGGTTCCCGCCGGCTTCACCCCGGCCGGGCTCCCGATCGGCCTCCAGGTCGCCGCCCGGCGCTTCGACGAGCCGCATGTCGTCGCCGCCTGCGCCGCCGTGGAACGCCGCCGCCCCTGGCACGCGGGCTACGAGCGCCTGGAGCTGCGGCGCGAGCGGGAAGGCTGAGCCACGGTGTCCCTCACTTCCCGTCGGGACACCGGCTGGTGGGGCGCCGGGCTGCTGGAGAGGCGGCCGCCCGACGCCCCCTGGGCGCTCGCCCGCAGCACGGTCACCTACGGCCAACTGCGCGCCCAGGTCACGTCATTACGTCATACCCTGAGGTCGTACGGCATCGGGGCGGGCAACACCGTCGCCCTCCAGGGTGCCCGCAGCTTCACACAGATGTGGGCCCTGCTCGCGCTGTGGTCGTGCGGCGCCCAGGTGATGCTGATGGGGCCGGGCCTGCGCGGCCGGGAGCTGGGCACCCTTCTGGACCGCTGCCGGCCGCAGTACCACCTCTCCTTCGACGCCCCGGGGTGGGCGGCCGGGACCTTCCACGACGAGTGCGAGGTCCTGGTCCGCCGGCTGGTCGGCGGCCGCCCGGCCGAGACCCCGCACTGCCTGGTCCAGTTCACCTCCGGCAGCACCGGCATCGCGAAGGCGATCGGCCGTACGCCCGAGTCCCTCACCACGGAACTCGGGCGCTTCCGTGCGATCGGCGGGATGCCCCACGGCGGCGAGAAGGCGCTGCTGCTGGCGCCGCCGGAACACTCCTTCGGCCTCATCGGCGGGCTGCTGCACGCCATGAACACCGGCGCGGTCACGGTCTTCGCCCGGGACACCGGGCCCCGGGCGGTGCTCGACGCCTGCCGGACGCATCAGGTCGACGCGGTCCTCGGGGCGCCGGGGCACTTCGCGGCCCTTGCGCACCACGACGGCGCGCCGCCGTCCCTGCCCCGGCTACGGGCGGTGATATCCGCGGGGGACACGCTGGAGCGGCAGGTGCCCGCGCGCTTCGCCGAGCGTTTCGGCGTGCGGATCGGCCAGGCGTACGGCACGACCGAGACCGGCATCATCGCGGTCGACGCGGCCGGGGCGCACGGGCCGGGGACGGTCGGCGTGCCGGCGCCCGGCGTCCGGGTCCGGCTGGTCTCCGGGGAGCTTCAGGTGCGGCTGCCGGACTCGCCGTATCTCGCGCCGGAGGAGCCTCCGGCGCGGTTCCTCGCGGACGGCGGGCGCGACCCGGGCGGCTGGCTGTGCACCCGGGACCTCGTCGAGGTCGATCCGGCCGGCGGGGCGTTGCGGCTGCTGGGGCGGCTCGACCCGCTCGCCGACCGGCGTGGGCTGACCGCCGGCGCCACGCAGCGGCAGGTCGCCGACCGTGCCGTCGTCCGGCTTCTCGGCCGCGACGGCTCCCTCGCCATCTGAATCCATCAACGCATCCCGGGCCGCCTTTCGGCCCGGGATGCAACCGTTCCGGAACCGGCGGTGTTTCCCCATTGCATGCCACTGAACCGGACGCTCCGCGTCGTACCGACTCCGTTCCCGTACTCACCCGTTCTGGAGACCCCATGACCGAGGCAACGATGTCCGATGGAAAGAAGGACGACGACGCGGAGCGCCTCCACCGCGTGCTCCATGTCCCCGCCGGGGACGGGCCGACCGTCTGGGTCGACGGCAACACGTACACCATCAAGGCGAGCCATGAGAACACCGGTGGGCGACTGGCCTTCGTCGAGGCCTCCGTGCCGCCCGGCTGCGGCCCCGACGCCCATATCCACCGCGGTGAGGACGAGGCGTACTACGTGCTCTCCGGTGAGCTCGAGGTCCTCGACGGGGAGCGTACGTTCACCATCCGGCAGGGGGACTTCGTCTTCATCCCGCGCGGGGTGACCCACCGGTTCAAGAACCGCGGCCTGCATGCGGCCAAGATGGTCTTTCTGTTCACCCCCGCCGGATTCGACAGGTTCTTCCTGGAGGCCGGCGATCCGGCCCGGCCCGGCGTGCAGCCCCAGCCGTGGCCCGCGGAGCACTTCGAGGGCATCGCAGAGATAGGCGCCCGCCACCGCTGGGAGCCGGGCGAAGAGCCCGCCAACTGACCCCATCGCGCCCGCCGGCACCAGCGGCCCACCGGCCGGCGGACGCCCACCGAACCCCTCACCCCCGCCGGCCCGCGCGCCGCTCACGAACAGCGCGGTACGGAACGCAATGACCGCACGAAAGGTAACGATGGAAGAGACCGCGGCGGCACACCCGCCGGATGTCGACAACGCCCCGGGCGCCGGGGCACCCTCCGAGGGAGGCGAGCAGGGCGAGCAGCGCCTGCTGCCCATCGGCTCGACGTTGTCCCTGGGCGCCGTCATCGCCCTCCTCAGCACCACCATCGTGTCGGTGGGCATGGGGCGCCTCGCCGAGGTGTTCACGGTGCCGCTGTCCACCGTGCAGTGGGTGAGCACCGCCTATCTGCTGGCGATCGCCGTCGCCATCCCGATCGCCGGCTGGGCGATGGACCGCTTCGGGGAGAAGACCCTCTGGCAGGCCTCCATCGTCGTCTATCTCATCGGCTGTGTCCTGGCCGCCGTCGCCACCAGCGTCGGCGCGCTGATCGGCGCCCGGGTCGTCCAGGGCATCGGCGGCGCCATGTTCGAGCCGATCATGCTCACGATGCTGGCCCGTGCGGCCGGACCGAAGCGCGCCACCACCGTGCTGAGCATGGTCCAGATCCCCATCACGCTCGCCCCGGTCTTCGGTCCGATGGTCGGCGGCGTGCTGATGGACAACCTGGACTGGCGCTGGCTGTTCTGGTTCAACGTCCCGCTCGGCCTGCTGTGCGCGGTGCTGGCCCAGCGCATCCTGCCCACCGACCCGCCTCGCGAGCAACGGGGCGTCTCCCGGCTCGACGTGACCGGCCTGGCGCTGCTGCCCGCGGCCCTCGCGGGACTGCTGCTCGGCTTCTCCCAGCTGGCCACCGGCGGAGGCATCGGCGCCCCGGTCGTCCTGGTCTCGTTCGGCGTCGGCGCGGTCCTGCTGATCGCGTATGTGGTGCACGCGCTCCGGATGCGGGGCGTACCGCTCATCGATGTGCGGCTGTTCGCCACCGGCCGGTTCACCGCCGCCGCCCTGGGCTCGTTCCTGTTCGGGGCCTCGGTCTACGGAATGATGTTCCTGCTGCCGCTCTTCTTCCAGCAGGGCGGCGGCTTCGACGCCTGGACCTCGGGTCTGCTGCTCGCGCCGCAGGGCGTCGGCACGGTCCTGATCCTGCCCGCCGTGGGACGTCTCGTCGCCCGCTTCGGCCCCCGCGCCGTCGTACTCGCCGGCATGGCCCTCGCGGCGATCAGCACGCTTGCCTACACCCAGTTCGACCCCGCCCATGACACCGCACTGCTCGTCGTCGCGCTCCTCGTACGAGGCGTCGGTCTGGGCACGACGCTCGCCCCGGCGCTGTCGACGGGCTTCACCAGCATCGCCCCGGAGAACACCGGCCGGGCCAGCAGCGCCCTGATCGCCTCCATCCAGCTGGGCGGCTCGGTCGGCACGGCCCTGCTCGCCGTCGTCGTACAGCAGCAGCTCACCGACCGTCTGGGCCCGAACGGTTCCGCCGCGTCGGTCGTCTCCTCGCCCCATCTGGCCGGGCCGATCACCGAGGCGTTCGGCGCAGCCTTCTGGTGGACGCTGGGCCTCTGCGTGGTCGGAGCGGTAGTCGCGCTCTTCCTGCCGTCCGCCGAGCGCGGCGGCACCCCGGCGGAAACCTGAACCGCCCCGGCGCGCGGAACCACCGCCGCCCCACGAACCCCCGCCCAACACATCGCACCATCAAAGAAATCGATATACCTGTGAGAGGACGCACAACGTGACAGACACCCTCAACGGCAAGGTCGCCCTGGTCACCGGGGCATCCCGCGGCATCGGGGCGGCGATTGCGCAGCGCCTGGCGGCCGACGGCGCCGCCGTGGCACTGACCTACTCCCACTCCAAGGACCGCGCGGAGGAGGTCGTCGCCGGCATCCACTCCGCGGGCGGACGCGCCCACGCCATTCAGGCCGACAGCGCCAAGGACGAGGACATCGCCGCGGCCGTCGATGAGACGGTGCGGGTCCTGGGCAGCCTGGACATCCTGGTGAACAACGCCGGTGGCGGCACCTTCGGGCCCGTTCAGGATCTGCCCATCGACGCCATCGACACGATGATCGATGTGAACATCCGTGGTGTGGTCGTCGGGATCCGGGAGGCGCTCCGGCATCTCCCCGACGGGGGCCGCATCATCACGATCGGCAGCATCAACGCCGACCGGATTCCCTTCCCCGGCGGTTCCGTCTACGGCATGACCAAGGCGGCGGTGGCCGGCCTGACCCGCGGCCTGTCGCGGGAGCTGGGTCCGCGCGGTATCACCGTCAACAACGTCCAGCCCGGCCCGACCGACACGGACGCCAACCCGGCGGATGGTCCCATGTCCAGCAGCATGCTCAGCTGGATGGCCCTGGACCGGTTCGGCCGGTCCGATGAGATAGCGGCGATGGTCTCGTACCTCGCCGGCCCCGAGTCCGCTTTTGTCACCGGCGCGAGCCTGGACATCGACGGCGGCTTCGGCGCCTGAGCCTTCTCACCGCGGTCCCTCTGCCGGCCCACCCGGGGCAACCAGCTCCGGGTGGGACGGCGTCACCGGGACAGCATCGCCGGCATGACATCACCGGCACGGCATCGCGGTGCTGCTGGGCCCGTTACCGCGCGCCTGTTACGGCAGACGCACCGACTGGCCGTGGTTGAAGTGGTTGCCCGGGTCGTACTTCGCCTTGACCTGCTGCATGCGGGAATAGTTGTCCCCGAAATACAGGGTGTGCCACGGCACTCCGGACGTGTTGTGCTTCGGGTCGTTGAGATCGATGTCGGCGTAGTTGATGTAGCAGCCGTCGGTGGTCTCGTCGAGGACCGGAACGCCACCCGTCTTCTGGTAAACGTCCTCGTAGAAGGACCGCAGCCACGAGATGTTCACATCGTCGTCGGCCGGGTTATTCCAGTACGTCTGGTAAAGCAGCTTGAAGCGTGAATCGCGGTGCACGCTCGCGGTGTCCCCCGGCTTCACGCTGTTCACCGCGCAGCCGAAGGAACTGAACTGCACCATCGCGTGCGGGATTTCGAGATCGGTATGAGCCAGGTGCTCGTACATCGCCTCGATCTGGGTGTCGGTCACATTCTTCTTGTTGTAGGCCGACTTGTAGTCCGCGCGCAGCGTCGGGTCGACCAGGAAGTTGGTGGTGGTGCCGAAGAACCGTGTGGCCTGCAGCCACGGAAGCCGCTGCGGTTTGTGGTACTCCGGCATCGGCTTGTGCTCGCCCATCGTGTTGGTGACGGGCTGGTGCTCGATATCGACGCCCTCGGTAACGGCGGCGATATAGGCCTCGAGCAGCTTCTCCGCATTCGGAGTGGTGGCATCCATCTGGGACACCAGTGCGATCTGGCCGTTCGACTTGTGATTGAGCAGAAGCGAACTCATCAGCCCGCTGTAGGCACTGCCCGGTTCGGAGTTCTCGTCCGCAGTGTGCCAGGCCGAGTAATTCCGGGTGAGGCGGATGAACGCTTCCTTGGCCACGTCCTCCCAGGGCCAGGCAATGGCGCTGATCAGCACCTCGCTCGGCGGCTTGATGAGCGCCTGTTCCGGACGGCGGCCGGTGGCCCGCGGGGAGCGGAACCAATACCGGGTAATGACGCCGAAGTTTCCACCGCCGGCCCCGGTGTGGGCCCACCACAGTTCCCGGTTGGGGTCGGACTCCTCGCGGGTGGCGACCACCGTACGCGCGGTGCCGTGGTCATCGACCACCACGACCTCGACCGCGTAGAGGTGATCGATGATCAGGCCGTCGCGGCGGGCGAGCATGCCCCATCCGCCGCCGCTGACATGGCCGCCCACGCCCACCGAGTAACACATACCGCCGGGGAGGGTGACACCCCACACCTTGTACAGGCGCTCATAGACATCGAGCAGCGTCGCGCCCGCCTCCACCGCGAATGCGGAGAACCGGTCGTCGTAGTAGACCGATGTCATCTCCGACATGTCGAGCACTATCTGGGTCTCGGCGTTGAAGACGAAGTTTTCATAGCAGTGCCCGCCACCGCGGACCGTCAGTTTCTTGCCGGCCCGGACCGCCTCTTGCACCACAGTCTGAACCTGCCGAGTGGAATCGACCACTCGTACGAATTCCGGCCGCCCCACCCAGCGCTGATTCATCCCGCGCACCAGATCCCCGTAACGCGGATCCACCGCCCCGATCGTCGCCGCGGAAAACTCGGCGGCGGGAGCATCCTCGGGCGTCCGGCCCCTGGGACCCCCACCCCGCACCTGATCCTCGTGTTCGTTCGTCATAACAGTTGTCGAGCCCTTCCTGAGTGAATTGCCCCGGACCTACTCGATCCCCGTGAGCCGGGAATCTCTGCGCCGCCCGCGAAGCAGCAGCGGGCGATGGACGCGAACGCCATCAGGGCCGAAGGTGCGACCGCCGCGATCACATGCCGTGTCGCAGGCAGAGAATGCGCACGGAGCGCCATTGAACAGATCTCCCCCCGGATCCTGGACTCCCCGACACTCGGCAAGGGGACTCAATGCCCCTGCTCCAAAAGGGAGTCACCGAAATAATGAAACGCGCGCCACAGGATTTCAAGGAAAACTGGGGTATCCCTGCACAGTGTTTGCCATTCCGACAAGAGGCTGTGACAGAACTGGCGCAAAACACCGCCCGCCTGCCGAAATCGGAGTTCCACCCTCCGGGTCAGCGGGCGCTCAACACCCGAGCCCTGGACGGTGATTGCGTCGGCCGACGCCGCATTGGGGCGGGCCGGGCCGCCCCTTGGGCGCCGGCGACGCCTACCGAAGTCCGAGCCGTGGCCGCAGGTCACGACGCGGATCCAGCCCCCGGGCCGACATGTTCGAGGCGCGGGCGGGCGGCACGACGGGTCGGTTCGCCACGGCAGAACCACGGTACGGAGAAAGGAAGTTCACTCTTGCCCTGTCGGCGGCGTGACCCCTCAAGAGGTAGCGGACGATCACCGATTCGGCCGGGAACACGCCCCCGGACAACCTCCGAACGACGTCCGAACGACCTCCGGCACGGGCCACAGCGGACCACGCGGTTGCTCACGGCCACCGCGCCGCCGCGGTCACAGCTACGGTTTCGCCTCCGGCCCGTCGGACGCCGCCCGGTCGAGCTCCGCGGCCCAGCGTTCGGACCAACGGTGCAGGCCCTGAAGTTCGTCGCAGGCACCTTTGCCGAGGGGTGTCAGCCGGTAGCCCTCCTGGGCATCGCGCTCCACGAGGAGCGATTCCTGCAGTTCGGTGAGGCGCTGCTGCAGCACACTGGACGACATTCCGCCGCACCGTTGCTGCAGCGGCCGGAAGCCAAGGGCCTGGCCCCGCAGTTCCCACAGGATGCGCAGGGTCCACCGGCGCCCGAACAGGTCAAGGGCAGCCATGACAGGGTGACCCGTGGAGGCTCCGCGGACCGGTCGCCGAGGTGTGGGAGCCGCCGTCATTGCGCCCGCCGTTCTTCTTCGCATGGGATTGCGCTTCGGTTTCAGAAACACTACCGTCCCTGCCGATGCTTCTAAAAACGAAGCGCGAAAGGATGGCATGACCCCATGACCGCCCGGATCCCTCCCCTCGCTTCGCCCTATCCGCCAGAGGTCGCGCCGGTCCTGCGTCGCATGATGCCCCCCGGCGAGGAGCCGATCGGCCTCTTCCGTACCTATGCACGCAATGTGCGCCTGACGGAGGCGCTCCACGCCTGGGGCACGTACCAGCTCAGTCGGCAGCTCAGCCTCGGCCTGCGGGACCGGGAGATCGTCATCGACCGCACCTGCGCGCTCTGCGGATGCGAATACGAGTGGAGCGTGCACATCGCGCGCTTCGCACCCCGCGCCGGACTGACCACGGCCCAGGTCGGTTCCCTCACTCACGGGACGAGCACGGACGCCTGCTGGACGGCCGACCGCGACCGGCTCCTCATCGAGGCGACCGATGCGCTGCACACCCACCAGGACATCGACGATGCGCTGTGGGAGCGGCTCGCCGCCGAGTTCAGCCCCGAACAGCTCCTGGACCTGCTGATGCTGTGCGGTTGGTACCACGCCATCAGCTTCACCGCTCGCGCCACCAGGCTTCCCCTGGAACCCGGCGCGCCGCAGTTCGGCGACGTAGCGCCCCCGGCCCGCCGGACACCCTGACATCCGGCGGGCCTCATCGGCCGGCGCACCCGCCCCGCTCCCGATGGTCCGTTCCCCGGACCGGGAGGCCAGCACCGGCAGTCTCATCGGGCGCCACCTGACAGGCCGTCACGTAGCCCCAAGATGACTACCCGTCACATGACCATTCGGGCACACGACTACGCGTCATGCTGGCGCGAGGTCCCACGCCGATGGCATCCCACCAGATGCGTGTCGACCATCCCGATGGCCTCCATGAGCGCATAACTCGTGGTGGGGCCGACGAACCGGAAGCCATGCGCACGTAGTTCGGCCGCCAGCGCCTTCGACTCGGCGGTCTTGGTCGGCACTTCGGAGACCGTACGGGGCACCGGGGTGCGGCCGGGCTTGTGCGACCAGATCAGCCGGTCGAGCCCGCCGTGCTCCCGCAGGTTCAGGACGGCCCGGGCGTTGGTGCGCGCCGCCTCGATCTTCGCGCGGTTACGGACGATTCCGGCGTCGCCCATGAGCCGTTCGACATCCGCGTCCGTGTACTCCGCGACGGCCTCCGGATCGAACCCGCCGAACGCCGCGCGGAAGGCCGGCCGCTTGGCGAGAATCGTCAGCCAGCTCAGCCCGGACTGAAACGCCTCGAGCGTGATCCGCTCGAACAGCGCCTGTTCGCCGCGGACGGGCAGGCCCCATTCGGTGTCGTGGTAGTGCCTGTTGAGCGGGTGCGAGGCGGCCCATAGGCAACGCCCGAGCCCGTCCTCCCCCACGACGGCTTCGCCCTCCGCCGGCCGTACGTCCGACTCGCTGGCGGTTGTACTGGTCACGCACTCACTTCTCTCTTCCAGGGCCGCCCCGAGCGGACAGCCCTCACCTTGCGCCTGCCCTCCGGGCCTTCCACCGCGCGTACTGCCGGGGCATGCACACCGCACACGGCCGGTATCCCGCCGCGACGGCGGTCTCCTCATCGGCGAAGAAGACCCGATGCCGCAGATAGTGGCCACGGGCGAGGGCACGCAGCGCGGAGGGACAGTCCAGCCGCCCGTACAGCTTTCCCCGCCGGTAGCCGCCCAACGAGCCGGGCACAGCGCTCACGTAGGGCCGGCCGTCGGCCCCCGTCAGCCTGTACGTCGGCTCGCCCATGAGTCGAGTCTGTACGCGCCGCGCCCAAAGGTCCGGCGGAATTCGGACATCGTGCTGTGTCGGCGGCTCCCCGACCGCCTGCCCCCTGGCTGCCTCCGCTCTCCGGCGCCGCCGGCCTCGGGCGGGGGCCGGCCTTGAACGAGGCCGCACCGCCGAATTCCCCTCACCCGAACGGCCGCCCCGGATCGCCGTGCCCCCGCAGGGCTCCTAGCGTCAATCGACGCAGCGCGGCGCCTGCGGACCTCCTCCACGAGCGCCATCACCACACCAATTGCCCATGACAACAGCGCCGTCGCAAGGGAGTCCGCGGCACGGACTCCGCACAAGGGACTCCCCGTCAGGGATCCCGCGTCAGTCCGACCAGGGGAGTCCGATCAAGGGAGTCCGATCATGCGTAGGCTCATCGCCGTGCCGACCGTGCTGCTCGCCCTCACCTCCGCGGGATGTGGCAGCGGTGACGAGAGTGGGCAGCGGCCGAACGGTGGGGCCGGGACCAGCGGCAGCCACGGTGAGGGTCCCGGGGCCGGCCCCCCTTCGTCGGGCCCGTCCGCCGGAGTCCCCGGCCAGCCGGTGCGCTGCGGCGAGATCTCCGATGCGCTGGGCGATTCCCGGAGCGTCGCGCTGTTCGCCGATCCCGGTGCGGGTGGCACGGTGGACTGCGCGGAGGCACACGACGTGATGGCGGAATTCTTTGTCCGCGCGCCGCAGCAGGACGGCGAGAGGCCCGGGTCGCTGACCGTGCGGGGCTGGCTCTGCCGGTACGAGAGCGGGCCGACCGGCACCTGGATCAGTACCTGCGGCAAGGGCGAGCTGGAGATGCATACGGAGGAGGCATCCGGTCAGGGCGCCGGGCCCGATGCATCCACCGCGCCGGAGGAGCCCGTCGGGCCGGAGGAGCCCGGTGAATCGGCGGACCCCGGTGAATCGGAGGCGCCCGGCATACCGGACGAGTCCCAGCTCCCGAGCCTGCCCGATGAGCCGGGCGACCCGATGGGCGAGCCGTCCACGGAGGAGCTCTAGGAACGGGAGCCTAGGAAGAGGAGCTCCGGGAAACCGCCGCGCCCGGCCCCTGCGGCTCCTCCCCCATCCCCTGGAACCACGTCGGCGCGGACTCCATCGCCCGCTTGATCCGGGTCAGGGCGTAGTCGTCGAGCTTCGGCAGGGCGTCCATGGCGAACCAGCCCACCTCCAGCGACTCGTCGTCGTTGACCTTCGCCTCGCCGCCGATCGCCCGGCACCGCAGCGTGATGTCCATGAACTGGCAGATATCACCGTTGGGATACCGCGTCGGCGGCATGGCCTCCACGAGGATGACCCGCTCGGGCACCACCCGTACGGCCGTCTCCTCGTACACCTCGCGCACCGCGGTCTCGGCAGGCTGCTCGCCGGGCTCGGGAATTCCGCCGATCACCGACCAGCCGCGGGTGTCCGCCCGCCTGCCCAGCAGAACCTGGCCCTCGCCGTCGAAGACGACCGCGCTGACGCCCGGCAGCCACAGGAGCTGCCGGCCGATGGAGCTGCGGAGGTCACGGATGAAGTCGGGGGTTGCCATGCATCGAGCCTACGGGACCCGGGCGGTGCGCCCACGGTACGCACACGCCCGAAGTCCGGGAAACCGCCTGCTCAGGCGCCCGCCGGGGTGCTCTTGGGCAGCCCCAGCCGGCCGCGGATGCAGCGTACGGCGGCCTCGGCGTCGTCGACGGTGACCGTGAAGGTCCGGCCGTCGCCGAGCCTCAGGACCAGACCCTCGCCGCGGCGTACGACCACGGCGGTGCCCTGTTCTGGACGCCAGCGATAGCCCCAGCCGCCCCAGTGGCGGGGCGTGACCCGTGGCGCGAAATCGGCGCCGACCACCAGGTCGAGGGGGATCCGGCGGCGCGGCACCCCTATATGGCCGCAGCGCACTTCCAGGTAGTCCTTCTCGACCCGCACCGCGACATGGACGAAGGCGAGCGTGCCGAACAGCACCAGCAGGCCGGCGGCGACACAGCCGACCACCGACATGACCAGGGGGGTGAGGCTCGAGGTCCAGGAGCTGTCGACGGCCAGTTCGACGCCCAGCGCCAGGCAGCCGGCGCCGACGGCGGCCAGGAGCCACTGGACGCGGTTGGTGGCGCTGCCGTGCCAGACCTCGGGAATGTCCGCATGGGCACCGCTCGGGGCGCGTGCGCCGCTGTCGGCGCCGTCGGTACGGGCGTGGTCCTCGGGGGCTGCTGCCCCCTCGTGGGGGTGGTCCCTCATGGGACGCAGCGTACGCGCCTTTGCACGCTACGGCAGTGCGTCGGACGGGTCGTTTCCCTCTCGGTCCGCGAGGGGCCCGACGTCATGGCTGACGTCAGCGTCGCCCGGCCCCGTCCCCCACCAGGGCGGCATCCGCGGCCCTGTCCGTACCGCTCCCCGCCAGCAGCCGGCCTTCCGCGTACGCCAGTGCCGTGGTCGGCAGTCCCGCCGTGCGGCCACTGAGGATCACGCGCAGGCCGCCGGTCGGGGCGGCCGCGGGCGCGGGCTCGGCGCCGATGCGGCGCAGCGCCTGGGCGGCGACGGCCTCGGCGGAGCCGTGCAGCGTGAGGGCGGGGGCGCCGGGCTGCTGGAGGGCGGCGCGGATGCGCTCGGCGAGCAGCTCGTAGTGGGTGCAGCCCAGGACGACCGCGTGGATGTCGCGGGGGGTCAGGCGCGCGGCGGCCTCGATGGCGGCGTCGATCGCGGCGTCGTCGGCCTGCTCGACGGCGTCGGCGAGGCCGGGGCAGGGCACTCCGGTGACGTCCACGCCGTGCGCGAAGCGTTCGATGAGGTCGCGCTGGTAGGGGCTGCCGGTGGTGGCGGGGGTGGCCCAGATGGCGATCGGGCCGCCGCCGGCCGCGGCGGGCTTGATGGCCGGGACCGTGCCGATGACCGGGATGGCGGGTTCGAGCTCGGCGCGGAGGGCGGGCAGGGCGTGCACCGACGCCGTGTTGCAGGCGACGATCAGGGCTTCGGGGGCGTGTGCGGCGGCGGCACGGGCGACCTCGAGGGCGTGCGCGATGACGTCGTTGGAGGTGCGCGGGCCCCAGGGCATGCCGTCCGGATCGGTGGAGAGGATGAGGTCGGCGTCCGGCCTCAGTCGTCGCACGGCGGCGGCAGTGGGGAGCAACCCGGTCCCGGAGTCCATGAGCGCGATCTTCACCCGGACACTTTATCGGTCCGCGCGCCCGACTTGTCATACCGGACGGTGTTACCGCTCACGGCGCGGCCGGTGCGGCAGACTGCGGCCGTGGGAGCGATGGAGTGGATCGGCGCCGGGTCACTGCTGGCCTGGATGTGGCTGTTGCTGGGGCAGGGCCGCTTCTGGCGGACGGATGTGCGGCTGCCGGCCCGCCGGGATCCGGAGCGCTGGCCGTCGGTCGCCGTGGTGGTCCCGGCGCGGGACGAGGCCGAGGTGCTGCCGCAGAGCCTGCCGTCGCTGCTCGCGCAGAAGTATCCGGGTCGGGCCGAGGTCTTTCTGGTCGACGACGGCAGTACGGACGGGACCGGCGCGCTGGCCCGGGAGCTGGCGGCGGCGCGCGGCGGACTGCCGCTGACCGTGTCCTCGCCCGGTGAGCCCGAGCCGGGGTGGACGGGCAAGCTGTGGGCCGTACGGCACGGGATCGCGCTGGCGCGGGAGCGGATGGCGCCGGAGTATCTGCTGCTGACCGATGCCGATATCGCGCACGCTCCGGACAGCCTGCGGGAGTTGGTCGCGGCGGCCCGGTCGGCGGGGCTGGGCATGGTGTCGCAGATGGCGCGGCTGCGGGTGGTGACGTTCTGGGAGCGGCTGATCGTCCCGGCCTTTGTGTACTTCTTCGGGCAGCTGTATCCGTTCCGGTGGGTCAACCGGCCCGGGGCGCGTACCGCCGCGGCGGCCGGCGGGTGCCTGCTGCTGCGGGCCGAGGCGGCGGAGCGGGCGGGTGTTCCGGAGTCGATCCGGCATGCGGTGATCGACGATGTGTCGCTGGCGCGGGCGGTCCAGGACAGTGGCGGCCGGATCTGGCTGGGGCTGGCGGACCGGGTCGACAGCGTACGGCCGTATCCGCGGCTGGCCGAGCTGTGGCGGATGATCTCGCGCAGCGCGTACGCCCAGCTGCTGCACCGGCCGTTGCTGCTGCTGGGCACGGTGATCGGGCTGGCGCTGGTGTATCTGGCGCCGCCGGTCGCGCTGGTCGTGGGGGCGGCTGGCGGCAAGGGGGCGGTGGCGGCGCTGGGCGGGGCGGCCTGGGCGGTGATGTGCGGGACGTATCTGCCGATGCTGCGCTACTACCGGCAGCCGCTGTGGACGGCGCCGCTGCTGCCGTTCACCGCGCTGCTGTATCTGCTGATGACGGTGGACTCGGCGGTGCAGCACTACCGGGGGCGCGGGGCGGCCTGGAAGGGCCGGACGTACGGGGCGCCGTGAGCCGCGCCCCCGGCAGCGGTGTCATTTGCTGGCCGGGGACCAGTCCAGGCCCCACCCGTAGGCGTAGTCGACGGTGCGCTGGGGGCTGACGCCGGGTTCGGGGACGAGGTAGCGGGCCTCGCGCTCGACGACGAGTTCGCTGCCGGTGTTGGTGATCATGGCCAGCGCGCAGACGTTGGACGGCACGGTGCACTCGTCGAGCGAGAAGTCGACGGGGGCGCCGTACTGCGGCTGGAGGGTGACGGTCGCGTGCAGGCCCTCGAAGCTGCGGGCGCCGGCGTAGACGGTGACGAAGATCAGGATGCGCTTGATGCGGGCCTGGTGGTCGAGGTTGATGGTGAGGTTCTCGCCGGCCGCGACGGCGCCGGTGCGGTCGTCGCCGTCGAGCTGGATGTACGGCGGGGCGTGCAGGGTGCCGAAATTGCCGCCGAGGGGGTGCACCACACCGGCGGAGCCGTCGGTGAGTTGGTAGAGCGCGCACAGATCGAGGTCGAGCTCGCCGGACTGCGGCAGCAGCGCGCCGCCGGCGCCCAGCGCCTGCATGGCCTTGCGGCCGAATTTTTTGGTCAGCCGCTTGCCCGTACTGCCGCTGGTCCAGTTGAGGTTCACCCGCATCGCGCCCGAGGTGCCGCCCTGTTTCGTCAAGGAGACGGTCGGAGCGTCCTTCGTGAGGGTGACTTTCGTCAGATGAACGGGGGTGGGCGCGGGGGCTGGGGCGGGCGCTCCCGGGGGCGGCGGAATTGACGCCGCGGGTTGACCGGCCGGCAACGGGGGCGCGGGGGGCATGGCGGCGGGCGGGGCCTGCGGCGGGGCCGGCGCCGGCTGCGGCTCCTCGGCCACGCCGATGCCGAAGTCCGTGGCCAGGCCCGCGAGCCCGGTGGCGTACCCCTGCCCGACTGCGCGGAACTTCCACCCGCCCTGACGGCGGTAGAGCTCGCCGAGCACGAAGGCGGTCTCGGTGGTGGCGTCCTGGCTGTCGAAGCGGGCGAGTTCGGCGCCGCTCGCCGCGTCCAGGACGCGGATGTGCAGGCCGGGGACGGCCCCGAAGGCGCCGCCGTCCGCGGAGGCGGCGAGCACCACCGTCTCGACGGTGCTCTCGACGGCGGCGAGGTCGAGGGTGAGGGCGTCGGTCATCCCGCCGCCGGTCTGCCGCTTGCCTTCGTGGCGTACGGCGCCGGAGGCATGCACGGGCTGGTTGTAGAAGACGAAGTCCGCGTCGCTGCGGACCTTTCCGGACACCAGCAGCAGGGCGGAGGCGTCCACGTCCGGGGCGCCCGGCGGCGCCTGCCAGCCCAGCTCCAGCCGGACCGCCGGTGCCGGGACCGGAACGTTGCTGCCCTTGAGCATCGACATGGCCGCGCCTTCCTCTCGTCCTCCGTGCCCCGTCAGCGGTGGCACTCTCCAACCTACTTGGCCCGGGGCGTCCCGAACGTCCCCTGTTCACCGGCGAGAAGCGAGGTCTTTACACGATCCCTACGGCCGATCGCGACCGATTTCCGCAAGTTCGCTCGCATTGGGGATCGACGACCACTCGGAACACGTAAAACAACCCTCTTTTCAGGCTCCCCAATCGGCACATCGTGGGCTTAACTTATGAGGCATGACCTCCCCCCGCTCCACCTACGGCGGCGGCTACTACGCTTCGCCTTCCTTCCCGGACACTCCGATCTACGACAGCCTCGTCGCGGAGCGCGGAACACCGCAGATCGCCCCGATCCAGGTGAACCCCTCCCCTTACGACACGGGTTCCTCCTATTTGCCCGCGCTCTCCTCGCGACTGCCGGCGCTGCCGGCCGGCCCCTCCGCCGGCTCGCAGGCGCATGGTTACCCGAGCCCGGCTCCGCAGCCGGTGGCGCCGCTGCAGCACGCTCCGGCGCCGTACATCCCGCAGCAGGCGGGCGTCCGCGGCTATCCGTCCCAGCAGCCGCAGCAGCCCCAGCGGCCGTCCCCGGGCACGGGGTACGAGGCGATGCGGCCGGCGGCCCCGGTCGCGCCCCGTCCCGCGGCGCCGCGCCCGGCCTCGCCGTACGACGACCCGTACGGCGGCCGGCAGTATCCGCGCGGCTACTGAAACGGGCGCGGAACGCTCGCCGAACGGGCACTGACCTGCCCCTTCGGCCGGTTGTCACAGGCGGCTGGCAGGATGGATCCATGCCGAATCCTGCGCTCCAAGCGATCCATCTCTATCCGGTCAAGTCCATTGCGGGGTCCGGTCCCGGCGAAGCCAACGTAGAGCCGTGGGGGCTCGCCGGGGACCGACGCTGGATGGTGGTGGACGCCGGAAGCAAGCTGCTGACCCAGCGGCCGCAGCCGAAGATGGCGCTGGCCCACGCCGAGGAGCTCGCGGCGGGGGCTCTCAGGCTGACCGCGCCCGGGATGCCGCCGCTGACGGTGGAGGTCCCCGGGCCCGGCGAGACGATTGCGGTGGAGCATTTCCGGGACAAGATCGAGGCGGTGAGCGCGGGCCCGGCGGCGGCCGAGTGGTTCGGTGAATATCTGGGCATCGAGGCGGAATTGGTGTATCTCGATGCCCCGGAGATGCGTCGGCCCATCGATCCCCAGTACTCCGAGCCCGGCGACACGGTGACCTTCGCCGACGGCTACCCCCTGCTGCTGACGACCACCTCGTCCCTGGACGCCCTCAACTCCCTCATCGCACAGGGCGACCACGCCGATGAGGGCCCCCTTCCCATGAACCGTTTCCGGCCCAATGTGGTCGTGGACGGCACCGCGCCCTGGGCGGAGGACGACTGGCGCAGGGTGCGCATCGGCGAGGTGGTCTTCCAGGTGGCGAAACCCAGTGCACGCTGCGTGGTCACGACCACCGACCAGCACACCGCCGAGCGCGGAAAGGAGCCGCTGCGCACGCTCGGCCGGCATCGCCGCTTCGGCGACGGGCTGCTCTTCGGCCAGAATCTGATTCCCCGCGGAAGCGGCACGATCCGTGTCGGCGACCCGTTCGAGATACTCGACTGATCGGCCCGGCGCGCTCGCGCGAGGGGCGGGCGAGGCCACGGGGGGAGGCCGAGAGCTGCGTGACGATGCCCGCGAGGGACAAAAACGGCCATCTCATCCCTGTCCAGCAGCTGCACCCCGGGGACCACGCCTTTGTGAGTTACGGCAATGACGAGATCCGCTGGGATGTCATCACGGCGTTCGTACGGCTCGGGCTGGCCCGCGGCGAGAAGGTCATGGTCCTGCCCTGCCCGGCCGTGCCCGAGGAGGAGGTGCTGGCCAGGATCGACTTCCCCAGCCGGAGCACCGCCTCGGCCCGCGAGCGCGGCCAGCTGGTGCTCAGCAGCATGCGGGCGGTGATCCGCCCGGACGCGGAGTTCACCGCCGCGCGGCAGCTGGGCCGGCTGCACGCGGAGACGGACCGGGCGACGGCCGAGGGGTACACGGGCCTGCGGGCCTTCATCGACATGGGCTGGGTGGCCGCGCTCGGCACGGACCTCGCCGCGGTGGCGCATCGCGAGACCCATGCGGACGGGCTGTTCTCCGGGCGCCCGTACACCGAAATCTGCGCGTACGACCGCCGCCGGTTCGACCGCGCGATGGTCGCCGCCATGGAGGGCGCGCATCCGCATGCCCTTCTGGAGCGGCTGGGTAGCCTGCGCTCGGTGCGCGGCGCCGAGGACGAGCTGTGCTTCATCGGCGAGGCGGACGGCGCGAATCGGGCGGCCTTCATGAGGTCGCTGGAGATCGCGCTGGCCCGTACGGCGCCGGACCGGCGGCTGACCGTCGATCTGACCCGCCTGCACTTCCTGTCGGTCGGCTGCGCCGGCGCGCTGCTCGCCCTGGCTCATGGCGCCGCGGGGCACGATCTGGTCGAGGTGCGCTGCGGCCCCGGGCACCGGCGGCTGCTGCGGCGGCTCGGCGCCGACGCGATGCCGCGGCTGGCGATGCGGGAGGTGATACGGCCGTGCTGAGCCCAGAGCCGGCCGGTCCCCGGCAGGCGCCGGAGTCCGGCCGCCGGCTGCTGCAGCGCCGCTTCACCGCCCGGCTGCTGCCCCAACTACGGCTCCTGGTGGAGGAGTGCGCGGCCCGTGAGGGGCTGCCCGAGCCGCGGCGCGGTGAGTTCGTGCTGGCCGTGGACGAGATCGCCGGGAACGCCGTGGAACACGCGGGCGGTTCGGGGCGGCTGGTGCTGCTGAGGGTGGGCGACGAGTTGGAGTGCCGGGTCAGCGACGCGGGGCCCGGGTTCAGCGAGGCGGTGATTCCCGAGCTGCTGCCGGGGCTGGACGGGGCGCCGAAGGGGCGCGGGCTGTGGCTGGCGCGTCTGGTGGCGGACCGGTTCGCGGTGTCCGCCGGAACTGCCGTAGCAGGGGCGGCAGATGCGGACAATGCGGGCGCCGTGGTGACGGTCGCCGTACGGCTGCGCTGATCGCCCGCCGCGGCACGGCTGCGCGCACCTGGCGTGATGTTGCTCTCTCTTCGCGGAACTATGGCGTGGCCGGCGCCCGATGAGGTATTTACGGACACGGAGAGGGGGGAGCGACGATGCGGGCGATCACAGGCGTTTGGCGCTGGCGGCACAATCCGCTGCGGCGCCGGACGGACCGGCTCGAGGCCTGGGTGGCGCTGGCCGCCGCTCTCCTGATCGCCGGCGGCGCCACGACGGCGGGCTGCCTGGCCGGGCAGGCCGCCGACGAAGCGCTGCTGGGGACCGTACGAATACAGCACGAGCAGCGGCATCTGGTGTGGGCAACGGTCGACCGTCTGGTCTCCCGGGCCCCGCTCGACCCCGATCCGGAGACCTCGTCGCAGCGCGACGCCCACCGCCGGGTCATCGCCCGGTGGACGGCATGGGACCGCAGCCGGCACCTCGGCCCGATCTCCACACCGCGGCCCGTGGACCCCGGCGACCGCTTCCGCATCTGGACCGACGAGCACGGCCGGGTGGTACCGAGGCCGATGGACGCCGGCACGGCCGGTACGCATGCGGTGCTGGCCGGTCTGGGCAGCGCGGCGGCCGTCGGCGGGCTGGTCGAGAGCGGCCGCAGGCTGATCGTCTGGCGGCTGATGGTGCGTCGCTTCCGGCGCTGGGACCAGGAATGGGAGCGCGCGGGACAGGACTGGGGACGGGCCGGCGCGGGCGGCTGACTCCGGTATCCGGTGAGGTTGCTGACCATGTCAACTACCGCTCGCCGGGCGCGCTACGGTGGTGCATCCAGCCTCTCGGCTGGGGCCTCGGGGACCCGAATGCGGACATCCGCGGACGGAGTCCGCCTTGCCGACAACAGCCGTACGAAGTGGGGGCACGACAGCGCCATGGCACAGGGCTCGGTCCAGGTGACGCACTCCGGAACGTCGCGTTGGCGGCGCCGTACAGGGGAGTACAGCACGCTCGCCGCCGCCCTGGAGGCTGCCGGGGACGGTGATGTGCTCACCGTCCCGGCCGGTACGTACCGGGAGAATCTGGTGCTGGCGCGCGCGGTGACGCTGCGGGGACCGGACGGTGCCCGCGGTTCGGTGCGGATCGCCCCGTCCGACGGCGTGGCGCTGACCATACGTGCGTCGGCCACCGTCCACGATCTGCATCTGGAGGCGACCGATTCCGCCTCCCCCGCGCTTCTGGTGGAGGACGGCGCCCCGGAGCTGTCCGGTCTGCGGGTGGTCACGCGTTCCGCGGCCGGTATCGAGGTGCGCGGCAGCGCCCGCCCGACGGTCCGCCGGTGCACGGTCGACAACGCCGGCGGCGTGGGCATCAGCGTCCTGGACGGCGGCGGCGGGGTCTTCGAGGAGTGCGAGGTGATGGCCGCCGGGCAGGCCGGTGTCGCGGTGCGCGGCGGGGGCCATCCGCGGCTGGAGAACTGCCGGATCCACCACGCCTCCGGCGCCGGGCTGGCCGTGAACGGCGAGGGCAGCGCCGTCGAGGCGGTCGGCTGCGAGCTGTACGAGATCAAGGGCGCCGGCATCCAGGTGGCCGCGCGGGCCACCGGCCATCTGACCGACTGCACGGTGCACCGGACCTCCGCCGACGGCGTCACGCTGGACACCGATGCGGTCCTCACACTCGCCGACTGCGATATCCACGACATCCCGGAGAACGCCATCGACCTGCGGTCGCGTTCGGTGCTGACGCTGACCCGCAGCACGGTCCGGCACTTCGGCCGTAACGGGCTGTCCGTATGGGACCCGGGTACGCGGGTGGACGCCAACCAGTGCGAGATCCACGACAGTACGGGCGACTACCCGGCGGTGTGGGTCAGCGACGGCGCCACCGCGGTCCTGGACTCGACGCGTGTGCACGACGTCCCGGACGCCCTCTTCGTACTGGACCGGGGCTCCCGTGCCGACGTCGTCGACAGCGATATCTCCCAGGTGCGCAACACCGCCGTCTCGGTGAGCGACGGGGCGACCGTCCAGCTGGACGACTGCCGGATCCGGGAGGCGGCGACCGGCGCCTGGTTCCGCGATCACGGCAGCGGCGGCACGCTCGCCAACTGCACCATCGACGGCGCGCAGACCGGCGTGATCGTCACCAAGGGCGCGGACCCCACCATCGAGGGCTGCACGGTCAGCTCGCCCGCCGAGGCCGGGTTCTATGTCTCGGCCGAGGGCCGCGGCACCTTCAACGGCTGCCGGGTGACGGGGAGTTCGGGGTTCGGCTTCCATGTGATCGACGGCTGCCGTACGACGCTGACGCGGTGCCGTACGGAGCGGTGCGCGCGTGGCGGCTACGAATTCGCCGATGCGCAGGGGGGCGGCAGCGGCGGCGGCCCGACGGTCGAGGACTGCAGCAGCGACGAGAGCCGGGCCGCGCAGGCGCCGGGCGCCGGGGCGGTGACGACGCCCGGCATGCAGCAGGCGACGCAGACCGCCGGGCTGCTGGGCAATGTGCCCGCCGCCCCCGCCGCCGCCCCTGCGCAGACCGCATCGCCCGTCGCCGAGCCGGCCGTCGTCAGCCGCCCCTCCGACGAGGTGCTGGGCGAACTGGACACGCTCGTGGGGCTGGACAGCGTCAAGCGCGAGGTGCGCAGCCTGATCAACATGATCGAGGTGGGCCGCCGCCGCCAGGAGGCGGGACTCAAGGCCGCATCCGTGCGCCGCCACCTGGTCTTCACCGGCTCCCCCGGCACCGGCAAGACGACCGTGGCCCGGCTCTACGGCGAAATCCTGCACTCCCTGGGGGTGTTGGAGCGCGGGCATCTGATCGAGGTCTCGCGGGTGGACCTGGTGGGCGAGCACATCGGCTCCACCGCCATTCGCACCCAGGAGGCGTTCGACCGGGCGCGCGGCGGGGTGCTGTTCATCGACGAGGCCTACGCCCTCTCCCCCGAGGACTCCGGGCGGGACTTCGGCAAGGAGGCCATCGACACCCTGGTGAAGCTGATGGAGGACCACCGGGACGCGGTGGTCGTGATCGTGGCGGGCTACACCGCCGAGATGCGGCGCTTCCTGGCGGTCAACCCCGGTGTCGCGTCCCGTTTCTCACGCACCATCACCTTCGGCGACTACGCGCCGGAGGAACTGCTGCGGATCGTCGAGCAGCAGGGCGAGGAGCATGAGTACCACCTCGCCGACGGGGCCGGCGAGGCGCTGCTGAAGTACTTCACCGCGCTGCCCAAGGGTCCGGCGTTCGGCAACGGCCGGACCGCCCGGCAGACCTTCGAGTCGATGGTGGAGCGGCACGCGGGCCGGGTCGCGCAGCTGGCCGACCCGAGTACCGATGATCTCACCCTGCTCTATGCGGAGGATCTGCCGGAGCTGCCCTGAGGGACTGCGGCCGCTGGAGCGGTACTCCCGGGCCGAGCCGGGCGATCAGCTCGCTGCGTACGGTGCCGAAGACCGGGTCGGCCTGATAGTCGCCATGGCCCAGGATCTGGGCGGGCAGCGGATTTTGCAGGGTGCGGCCGAAGGCGAGCGGGTCGCGCAGCGGTCCCTGGTCGACCTTGCCGCCGTCCTCGGTGGTGAGGCGGATCGGGCCGCCGATGGGGTCGGTGAAGCGCCACAGGTTGCGCCAGTCGTCCATCTCGCGGTGCAGGCCCGCTAGGACGGCCGGTCCGAAGTAGGCCGGGAACCAGCGCCCGTAGAGCCGCTCCAGGGGGCTCCCGTACGTCAGCAGGGCGACGCGGCTGCGGGTCACCAGGTCCAGCTGCCAGACGGCGGCCGCGGCCAGCACGCTGCCCTGGGAGTGCCCGGAGATGACCAGGCGGCCGTCGAACCGCTCGGTCCAGGTGGCCATCCGCCAGGTGAGGTCGGGTACGGCGCGCTCCGCGTAGCAGGGCGGCGCGAAGGGGTGGGCGGCGCGGGGCCAGAACGTGCCGACGTCCCAGAGGATGCCGATGGTGCGGCGGGCGGAATGGTCGCGGTAGGCGCGCCGCCCCATGGTGAGCAGGAGTATGACGCCCGCGCTCATCAGCCAGGAGCCGAGGGACTCCGCGGTCTGGGCGGCGGCATGGACGACGGGCGGTGCCCCTTCGGTGGCGCGGCCGGGCGCCAGATCGGTGAGCCAGGCGCCCGCCACCGCGCCGGCCCCCAGGACGAGGGTGACGGCGGCGATGGCCGCCACCAGGACGGGTGCCGCGTCCGTCAGTCCGGCCCGGGCGATGGTCCCCGCGATCCGCTGCGTACGGCGCGCGTCGGGGCGCTCCCGGGGGTCGTACAGGCCCGGGACGTTGTGGGCCACCTGGCCGCGGACGACCAGCACGCGGATGGCGGCGAGCACCACCACTACGGCCACCACGACCAGCAGGGCGGGGATGACGGAGGCTTGCCAGGACAGCAGGACCGGCGGGCCGGGGATGGGGGCGTGCGCCTGGCCCGGGGTGGCGTCGCCGTCCATCCAGTCGGCGAAGCGCTGGGCCACTCCCCCGGACAGCACGCCGCCGACGGCGCAGGCCAGCAGGGCGACGGCGGGACCGCCCATACCGTTGAGGGCGCTGCGGGCCTCGTCGCGGGCGGCGCGGTGGAGGAGCCAGGCGGTCACCGCCAGCGCGAGGACCACCAGGCTCTGGAAGACCGCGATGGCGCCGAAGGCGGCGGCGCCCGGCAGCGGGCCGGAGCTGTGGGCTCCCGGGCGCGACCAGGCGGTATGTACGGCGATGAGCGCCAGGAGGCCGAGGGAGGCGTACGGCAGCGCCCGTACGACCAGGCGGTCGGACTGGTCGTCGGGGGCGGCCTCGCTGCGGGCGGTGCGCCAGACGATCAGCACGGTGGCGACCGCGAGCAGCACGACCAGGGCGGTCAGCGCCTGCCCGGTGACGGCGAGAGCGGTGCCGCCCCCTCCCCTGCGGTCGAGCTGCGCGGTGGCGATGCGCAGGGCGGCGGCGATGGTGAGCACGCCCGCCGTGGCGTGCGCGGCGCGCAGCCGGGCGACGAGCCGGCGGCCGTACCAGAAGCCGTGCAGGCTGAGGACGGTGCGCTGGTGGGCGGGGGTGTCGCGGGAGGTGCCGGGGTCGCGGGGCGGCGGCGAGGCGGATTCGTAGGCGCTCCAGGTGCGGTGCGAGAGCCACCACAGGAAGCCGATGACGAGCAGGGGTACCGTCGAGGCGAGCGCGAGACGGCGGCCGGGGGCGCTCCACCAGCCGGAGTTGGCGGGGCTGAGGAAGCCCAGCCAGGACTTGCCGTCGGCGCAGACGGAGGTGCCGGCGCACTGCCAGGCGGTCAGGTCGAGCGCCACCTCACAGGCCGCGGCGGCCAGGAGGACGGTCAGGGTCAGGGCCAGGATCCGGACGAGCAGGTCGTAGATCCGCTGGGCCCGGTGCTCCGGCGGCGCGGCGGGGCGCATCCAGTGGGCGAGGTTGGCCACCATGAAGGGCAGCAGGATCAGCCACAGGGCGCGGGCGCTGTTGCCCGAGGTGAGATTGGACCAGCAGTACGCCTCGCGGACCGGCTCGCCGAGATATGCGTCGGGGCGCTCCTCGGCGTCCGCGTCCTCGGTGCGGCGGTAGCAGGCAGCGGTGTCGTCGCCGGTAATGCGCCGGACGCGCGGGTCGCCGAGCATTTCCTCCGGCGTCGTGCCGCCGACGCCGTGGACGAGTAACTCCAGGGCGAGTTGCGGCTCGACGGTCGGCACGGAGAGAGATGGTGGTCCCACCACCTTCGGTCCAACTGCATTGGTTTTTTTGTCATTTGCGTGCGTGGGCGGTGTGGTGTCCGCGGTCTCCACTGATGTTCCCCCGTTGTTGAACGGCACCGTGCGGTGTGGTGCGGTGCCTTCAGGATTCTCTTTTTTCCGCGGAAGCGCATCCATTGACGTGAAGACTGTGGATAAGTGTCGCGGCCGGGGAGTGGGCGGGCTTGTCGCGGGGCGGCGGGGTGGGACGCGGGCCTTCCTGTCCCGCCCTGCCTTGCCCTGGCACGGGGAATGTGAGCGGGGTGCGCTTGCGGGGCGCCACGGCGGGGCGGGAGGGGGCCGGGGAGCGATTGGCGGGGCGATTCGGACCGAAATGCGAGGGATCAATAGCGAGGGGCGCCCGCCCGCGGCGATCAACGCCCGCCTGCGTCGGTTTGCACCGGACCGCGGCATTACACCCGTGAGCCGACGGCAACGACAGTGGCGCCGGCAGAGGCAGCCCCGCCGCCCAGGCCTCGCTGTCAGTGCCTCATGCGAGGATGAGGGAACAGTGATCGCAGGCGGCAGCAGGCGCAGAAGACCCGAGGAAGCTGGTCGGGCGGAAGGGACGGGCCGGGGTGAGCGACAACCAGAATCTCCTCGCGGAGCAGCGGCGTGCCCTGATCCTCGATGAGGTCAGGCGGCGGGGCGGGGTGCGGGTCAATGAGCTCACCCGCAAGCTCAGCGTGTCGGACATGACGGTCCGCCGCGATCTGGACGCGCTGGCCCGGCAGGGCATGGTGGAGAAGGTGCACGGCGGCGCGGTGCCGGTCAGTGAGCCGAGTGCGCATGAGCCCGGGTTCGAGGCGAAGTCGGGCCTGGAGCTGAGCGCCAAGGAGGACATCGCCAAGGCCGCGGCCGAGATGGCGGCGCCGGGCAGCGCGATCGCCCTGGCGGGCGGGACGACCGCGTTCGCGCTGGCGCAGCAGCTGCTCGAGGTGCCGGATCTGACGGTGGTGACGAATTCGGTACGGGTGGCGGATGTGTTCTACAACGCCCAGCGGGCGGCGGCGAGCGGCGGGGCGGCGCCGCGCGCGGGGGCAGCGACGGTGGTGCTGACGGGCGGGGTGCGCACGCCGTCGGACACCTTGGTGGGGCCGGTCGCGGACGCCGCGATCCGGTCGCTGCACTTCGATGTGCTCTTCCTCGGGGTACACGGCATATCGGTGGAGGCGGGGCTGTCCACGCCGAATCTTGCGGAGGCGGAGACCAACCGGCATTTCGTGCGGTCCGCGCGGCGCGTGGTGGTGGTGGCCGACCACACCAAGTGGGGCAAGGTCGGGCTGAGTTCGTTCGCGTCGCTGGAGGACGTGGATGTGCTGGTGACGGATGCCGGACTGTCCGCCGGGGCGCGGGCGGAGTTCGCGGAGCTGCCGCCGGAGCTGCTGGTGGCGGGCGAGCAGTCACCCGACACGGACATCTGACGCAGCCGGCCGATGCGGCCGCCCCACGCGGACAGCTGACGCAGCCGCCCCATGCCTACACCTGCGGCAGTCATCCGACGCGGCCATCCGGCGCAGACATCTGATGAGGTGTCAGCTATGGTGTGCGGCTCCGGGCCCGGAGAACCTGGCCCGTCCGCCGGCCCGTAGGGGGTGCTCGTCCATGGCGCGCCGACTCCGCCCCGTCGAGCTCGACTTCGTCGAGTCCGCTCCACTGCGGCTGGTGTTCGCCGCGGAGGTCACCGCGCCGCCGAAGGCGGTGTATGCCGCGCTGGCGGACGATGTGGCGGGCTGGTCGTGCTGGTTCACGGGAGTTTCGCGGGCGGAGTCCACGGACGGCGGCAGAGGCCGCGACGTACGGCTCACGGGCGGCACCCGTTTCACCGAGACGGTCCTTGCGGCCGAGCCCGACGCGCACTACGCCTACCGCGTCGACGCGACCAACGCCCCTGGATTGCGGGCCCTGCTGGAGGACTGGCGGCTGACGCCGGCCGGCGGCAGGACCCGGTTGCGGTGGACGTTCGCGGCCGACGGCCCGGCGCCGTTCCGGCTGATGATGACGCTGGCCCGGCCCGGGCTGGGGCGCGCCTTCCGGGACTCCGTACGGGCGCTGGAGGGCCGCCTCGCCACGGCGTGACGTGACCGAAGTGTCACGACGCACGGCGCAGGCCCGGCCGAGCGACCCCGGCGACGGCCCCGGCGCCGACGCCCGCGCCGTCGCGCCTAAGCCCGTTCGCCCACAGGCCCCGTACACCCTCAGGCCGCCGTCAGCCCGTCCAGGAACCGTCGGCGAGGAAGGTCTCGAGGGTGCGGGCGTACGGCGCGATGTCCAGGCCCTGGGCGGCCAGCCAGTCGTCGGAGTAGTACTTGTCGAGGTAGCGGTCGCCGGGGTCGCAGAGCAGGGTGACAACGGACCCCGTACGGCCTTCCGCGACCATCTCCGAGACGATCTTCAGCGAGCTCCACAGTCCGGTCCCGGTCGAGCCGCCCGCCTTGCGTCCGATCGCCGTCTCCAGGGCGCGCACGGCGGCGACGCTGGCCGCGTCCGGGACCTTCATCATCCGGTCGATCGCGCCGGGCACGAAGCTGGGCTCCATTCGGGGCCGCCCGATGCCCTCGATGCGGGAGGCGGTGGCGCAGTCGGTCTTGGCGTCGCCGGTGCGCCAGCCGTCGAAGAAGCAGGAGTTCTCCGGGTCGGGGACGCAGACGCGGGTGTCGTACTGCATGTAGTGGACGTAGCGGGCGATGGTGGCGGAGGTGCCGCCGGTGCCCGCGGTGGCGACGATCCAGGCGGGCTCGGGGTAACGCTCGAGGCGCAGCTGCTGGTAAATCGATTCGGCGATGTTGTTGTTGCCGCGCCAGTCGGTGGCCCGTTCGGCGTAGGTGAACTGGTCCATGTAGTGGCCGCCGGACTCGGCGGCGAGCCGGGCCGAGACCTCGTAGACGGTCCGCGGGTCCTGCACCAGATGGCAGCTGCCGCCGTGGAACTCGATCAGCCGGGTCTTCTCGCGGCTGGTGGTGGCCGGCATCACCGCGATGAACGGCACGCCGATCAGCGAGGCGAAGTACGCCTCGGAGACGGCCGTGGAGCCGCTGGAGGACTCGATGACGGGCTTGCCGGGGCGGATCCAGCCGTTGCACAGCCCGTAGAGGAACAGCGAGCGGGCCAGGCGGTGCTTGAGGCTCCCGGTGGGGTGCGTCGACTCGTCCTTGAGGTAGAGGTCGATGCCCCAGTGTTCGGGCAGCGGGAAGCGCAGGAGGTGGGTGTCGGCGGTGCGATTGGCATCCGCCTGGACCTTGCGGACGGCCTCTTTCAGCCAGTCACGGTAGCCCGGATCCGTACGGTCGACATCGACGGTCGCCATCGGGGCCGCGGCCGTCGTGTCGCGGTCCGGCCGGCTCTGCGGCTGCGGTGCGGTACTCACCGGCGCACTCCTCAGGGATTCATGAGCCCGCGCACAACGCCGGGCCGCTTCCGACTATAACCACCTGCCGCACGCTTCTCACCTGCATAAACATCACTTTGAGAGACCCCAAGGAGAGCCTGGGAGAGGGTTGTTGTGGCCGCCCGTGACCAGGGGCACTGGTGTACGGGGCGTCGTACGGGCAAACTTCCTGAAGGGGCGGTGAAGGGCACCTGCCCGATGCACCGAGGAGGTGGTGGCCATGGCGGAGCCGGAATTCAACGCGACCGGCGTACGGATCGAGCGATGGCTGCGGTCCCTGACCCGCGCCGGGCAGGTCGTCATCAGAGACGGCCGGCTGGCGCTGCTGACCAGCTACGGCAGAGAGATCGACAGCGCCCCGCTGGGAGCCGTACAGGCCCATAAACCGCTGTTCGCGGCGCGGGACCGGGCGCTCGCCAGGCTGAACGGCCACCGTTATTCGCTGACCCTGGGGGCCCCGGACCGCTTCCTGAAGGCCGTGCAGGCGGCGCGTCCACCACGCACCTGAACGGCCGGGACGACCGAGGGGTGCGGTTGCGGGACCGCGCCGGCTGCCCGACCCTGGGACTCGTATCACTGAGGGTTCACCAGCGGTGACGCTGTGGTGCAGCCGGCATCGCTGGATCCGATCTTCGCCCCTGCCGTGAAGCCGGGGCGCCCGACCTCATCAGGGAGTCGTGGTCGTGATCAGGCAGCCCAGCAGACACTGCACGGTGGAGCTTCAAGCCCTTCCGGCCCGTATCGGACATGTGCGCAGGATCGTCTCGGCGCAATTGCGCTACTGGCATCTGGACGCCCTGATAGATCCGGCGGCGCTGGGGGTGAGCGAACTGCTCGCGAATGTCCACCGGCACGCCCGTCCGAGCAAACAGTGCACGGTCGAACTGTACGCACTGCTCGATCAGTTGACGGTCTCGGTGCATGACCGCGATCCGCGGCTGCCGCGGATCCGCGACGCCGACTCCTGGGAGACCTGCGGCCGCGGCCTGTCGCTGATCGCGGCGCTCAGCGAGAGCTGGGGGATGCGCCCGGACACGGACGGCCGGGGAAAGGTTGTCTGGTTCACTCTCCCGGCCCTGGCCGCCGCCCCCCGAAGGCCCGCCGCGACGCACTCCCACTGGGAGCCCATCCCGCTGGACCCGGATCCGCTGCAGCCCGCCCCCGCGGTGGCCGACCCCCTCCCCCGGGCCGAGGGCACGAAGGTCGGCTGAGCCGCGCAGCGGCGGCGCTACGGCGGCGATCGCCCGCAGCGCGTCCAGCCCCGCGGCCCGGCGCACCGTACGCGGCCCGGCCACTGCCACGGCGGCCGGCGCAATCGCCGCCAACTACCCTCCCGGCACGGTGAATACGGCGGCGCCGACGACGGTCAAGCCGCGCCCCCCTTGGGCCCGGCGCCGAAGTGCTCCTCCAGGACGGACAGCCGCCGCCAGTACTCCTCCTCATCGATCTCGCCGGCGGCGAAGCGACGGCCGAGTACGACGACGGGCGTGGGCGCGTCGCTCCGGCCGGCGGCCTGCGGGCCACGGAACCGCCCGCCCGGTCCGCCGTGCCGCCACACGGTGCGGCGCAGCAGGGTCACCACGGTGAGGACGGCCAGCGCCCACAGGACCGGGACCAAGAGGATCCAGGGGCCGGGGCCGCCTCCGGACCAGGGATTCGCCAGTTCGAACATCAGGTTCAGCTCCTCAGCGAGACGGGTTCTAGCTGTCTTCTTCGAGGGTCGTCCGCCGGGCACCGCGAGTCGTCGTACGGCCAGCGGCTTCGCGCATACGACGGGGGAAGCAGGCGGGGCGCGCGGGGCTGCTCCGGTCGCCGATCGAGCGGCGATCGAGGGGCGTTTGACGACCGATTGGTGACGGATTGGCGACCGAGTGGCGATCGCTCAAGGACCGTTCGGCGCCCGCTCTTGAGTTCTGTAACTACTAGTATGTACAGTGCGATCATGAGCAGCACTCAGGAACGACCTCCCGGCAACCAGGACGCACGGCCCGGCACCCGGGAACGCCTGGTCCGCAGCACCCAGGAGCTCCTGTGGGAGCGCGGATACGTCGGCACCAGCCCCAAGGCGATCCTCGATCGCGCGGGCGTCGGCCAGGGCAGCATGTACCACCACTTCGCGGGCAAGTCCGACCTCGCCCTGGCGGCGGTCCGGCGCACCGCGGAGGGCATGCGGGAAACCGCCGAGGAGTGCCTTTCGGGGCCCGGTACGGCGTACGACCGGGTCGCGGCCTATCTGCTGCGCGAGCGACGGGTGCTGCGCGGCTGCCCCATCGGCCGGATGACGCAGGACCGCGATGTGGTGCAGGACCCGGAGCTGCGGCGGCCGCTGGACGAGATGTTCGGCTGGCTCCAGGGCCGTATCGCCGAGGTCCTCGCCGAGGGGCAGGAGCGCGGCGAACTGGCCGCCGGATTGGACCCGGCGGACACCGCGGCGACCGTCACGGCCGTCGTCCAGGGCGGATACGTCCTGGCGCGGGCGGCCGATGACGCCGCGCCGTTCGACGCGGCCGTGCGCGGCGCGCTGTCGCTGCTCTCGGCGCAGCTCACGTCCAATACGGACGACACCACCCACCACTAGGAGTTCACGTCCCATGGAGATCACCCGACGGCGCCCGGCCAGTCAGCGGGGCCCCGCCGAGCACTTCACCGGCAGCGTCTGGCTCGACGAGATCGCCGTCCCGCCCGCGCCCTCCCGGCTGCGCATGTTCAGCGTCCACTTCGCGCCCGGCGCCCGCACCGCCTGGCACACCCATCCGCACGGCCAGGTCCTGTACGTCACCGAGGGCGCCGGCCTGGTGCAGCGCGCGGGCGGGCCCATCGAGCCGATCCGGGCCGGGGACACCGTGTGGATCGCGCCGGGCGAGCGGCACTGGCACGGCGCCGCGCCGGACACCTTCATGACGCACCTGGCGACCGTCGAGGCCGCCGCCGACGGCAGCACGATCGAGTGGGCGGAGCCGGTCGGCGCGCAGGAGTACCCGAGCGCGTAACCGCCACAAGAAGCCCCCGAAGCCCGCCCCACCCCCTTCCTCCCCTCCCTCCCGTACGGAGCCGCCATGCCCGCCCTCCAGGCGATGCAGTACGCGATCACCCTCCCCGCCGACTACGACATGCAGATCATCCGGGCCCGCGTGCGGTCCAAGGGCCACCTCCTGGACGACTTCCCGGGGCTCGGCCTCAAGGCGTACGGCATCCGCGAGCGCGGGGTCGACGGCTCGCCGGTCAACCAGTACGCGCCGGTGAAGCACAACAGCGCTATCACCTGCGTAAACATGCAGGATGGCCCCTTCCCTGGCTACTTTGATGGCTACTTTCACTCCCGCCCTGCCCTAGACCTCCATAGCGGCGCCCTTCCCGGCGCAGCACCAACGAGCGCCTGAACTCGCCGAACTCCCAGGAACAGCGACAAGGGCACTGTCATGCAGCCGCGTCGCCCCGACTTGGGACCGTCCAACATGTGGACATTGGCCGTGATGTACATCACGCGTCCGCAGTAATCTGCGCCGCAGGTGGACATTTCCGGGCGGGGCACCTCCAGAATTCAGAGCCCCAAGCCGCATCAAGCCGCAATTCACCTCGAACGAGTTCTCGCCTGCCTTCAACTCACGCTGGCCAAAGGCAGGCGAATTGACTCCACCCCGATCCCTGACAGACGCGGGCGGCCCTACTCTGGGGCTGCCGCGAGGGAAGCGCTACGCCTCCCGTCACGGCGGTGCTACGCCGTCGTTCATGAGGTATGACAATCGCGATGACTGATGCCCTCGTACGGGATTCTGCCCAACTCCTAAAGGAGTACGAGGGCGGGGTGTGGCATCCGACCTTGGAGGAGCACACGCTCGCTGAGGATCTCGCCCACATGCACTGGCGCCCGGAGTCCATCCGTGCCGCACTGCGCGAGGTGCACCCTGCGGTCCGCGCCGGGCGGTTGGTCGACGTTCTTGATCCGGCAACGACGGTTCTGGAGTCCCGGGAGTCCGTCGGCGGGGGCGCAGCGGACGCTGCGGTGCTGGCCCTTCGGCGGTTGATCGACGTACTCGCGGCTGATTCTTAGCTGAGCTGGCCATGACTGCCTCGCCGGTCGGGCAGACTGCTGCCATCGACGCGGCGAGAGGTACACCAATGTGGGGCCCCGACACCCAACTCCAGGAGCACGCCCAGCAGTACGCGGCGGCGCATGACGGGCGGCACCCTTACACCGATGCCTGGCCGTGGGCCGAATCAATCGTCGCGTGGCACGCCCAGCACTCCGGCCGGTCCCCCCGGATGCCTCATCTAGAGCCGGATGAGCGCGCTCTGGTAGTGGCCGGCATCGCCGAGTCCCTGCGGTTGGAGATGGCGCGTGGCCATGCCCTTGGAGACATCGCTCTGTACCAGCTCCGGGACGAGCTGCTGACGTGGCTGTGGGTCGGGAAGGAGTTCCCCTCCCCTGGTGAGGTCGGCTGGCCCGCGCCGTCAGGACCGCACGCCGACCAGTGGCAGGCCCTGATGGATCTGGTCCGCGCAGACCCTGCGCGGGGCCGGATCATCACCCGGGCAGTCAGGGAGACGCTTCGCGACCTCTGCAACTACGCCGCCCATCGGCCACACCTACCGGGTGCCGCCTACCGTGAGCTGATGGACCACCGGTTCCGTACGCGCAACTACGACGTGGTCTCCCTGGCCGAAGTCGCACCGACCCTTGATCTTCCGGCCCCGGTGGCAGACCCCGACTGGTACGAGGGCGTTGTCGGCCTCGTGACTGAACAGGCGGCCTGACCCGCTGTATAGACGCCTCTCGACGTCCCACTGGTCAAGCCCGACCTGGTCGCCGAGATCGCGGGTGAACCGCGCCTATGACCGAACCGGCACAGACGCCCAGATCACATATCCCCCCGCATCGCCGCAGTACTGTCCGAGGTCATCGGCAAGGCGGCGGACAAGGTACAGCCCCGGCTCCTCGTCGGGGGCAGGCAGAGGTCCACACATCTCCCCGACCGACACGGTGACATGGGCGCCGTCGAAGACGACGCGCCCCAGAATGTCAATGCTGCATCGATGGCGTGCGGTGATGTCGACGAGTTCCGTCACTACGGCAAGAACGTCTCGACTGATCGTGTCGACGTTCGCCTCCCCCTTCAGGAGCATGGGCAGGGTGCGCCGAACGAACGCAGCAGCGCGCGTCATGGTGTCGGCTGCCTCGACGTGCGGTCCGACAGCGAAGGCAATGTCGCGGTTCACCACCAGTTGCCGCCATGGGGAGGACGGCGACTCCTGGAGTCCTCGCTCAGCGGGGGTGTGCCTCACGTCTGTCCATCCCGTCACTAGAAGCACCGTTAGCGAACCTCAGTTCGATCTCCCCTCCGCCGCCGACACCGGCGGCCCACCTACGAGGGTGCGAGCGGCCCACACGCGGCGAGGAGGGAGAGCAACTTGAGTTGCTATCCTAGGGCCAACGTTGGTCGATTCGTCCACTCAGATCAACTCAGATTAATATCGAGGGGAGAGCGTCACCGTGACCCATGCCCACGGGATGCAAGCCCCGCAGGAGGTGCCCCCCTACGGGGCCACCTTCGCGGAGCAACTTGACTTTCTATGCACCCACGACCCGCGGGGTCCGTTCTCGAACCCCACTGTCGTGAAGATGATTGAGGAACGGGGCCTGCCCACCTTCTCTGCTACCTACATGTGGCAGCTTCGCACCGGCCGGGCCGACAACCCGACCAAGAAGCACATGGACGCCCTTGCAGCCTTCTTCGGCGTCCCGCAGGACTACTGGTCTAACCGCGCTACAGCCAGCACCGTGAACAACATGATCACCCGTCTGAACGGCTTCAAGGAGTCCGGCACGAGCCCTGACCAGCTTCACCGGCAGCTCGAAGCGTTCACGAAGTTGATGGGCCAGGGGGTCACGCCGGAGGTGATCAATGAGCAGTTGGAGACTCTGGCCCGCTTGAAGGAAGCAGGCGTCACCTCAGCCACCCTGAAACGTCTGCAGGACGCGCGGGTTACTGGGATTGCCATGCGGGCGGTGGGCCTGTCCGACGAAGGACTCACCGCAGCCGCGGCGATGATCGACCAGGTTCGCCGGCTCGAAGGGCTGCCGTCCGAGCCCGACACCTGATCGACGCTTCAGCACCGGGCCGCCGCAGCGGGAGTGGACGCGTGGTATAGCAGTTCGCGCAGGCTGTAGCAGCCCGGTGCCCCTTGCAGGGGCGAATCAGGGCGTTAGCTAATCTCCTTGAGGTTCCCAACCGAACTCTTCAACGTCGAACAGATCGTGAGACCGGATCCACCGCCAAACATTTCCATCTTGCGCGCGCTAGGTGCGAGGAGTTTCATCAATCGTCGATGGGCGAGGACCAGCGGCGACTCGGACGCAACGCCGGCACGGGACTATTCCTGACCCCAGCAGCCTCCCCGCCTGCCGCGCGCAACAAGATCCCGTCATCTTGACCGGCCAGGGAGGGGTACTCAGATGTATGCATCCATACAGCAGGACAGTGAGCGTTTCGTGCGAAGCCTGAACCTTCCCGCGGTGACGGGAATTCGCGACCTGATTCCCGAAGTGGAGCGCCGGACCGGGCTGGCCGTGGAACTGCAGCCTGCAGAAGTGCAAGTCTCAACACCGTGCGGGCTGTGGATCGCGACCGAGAAAAGGCACTACATCTTCTACGACCCGAGAACGAGCGTCGCGCACCAAGATCACATCATCGCCCACGAGATCGCGCACATCCTCAAGGACCATCAAGGTACAGCGAAGATGTCGACCGACGTCAGCGGCATCAGCGCCGAGCTGATCCTGTCAGTCCTCGGACGCACGCAGTACGACGACGCACAGGAGTTGGAAGCCGAGATGGTGGGCACCTATCTCCAAGCTCACGTGCTCTATCACCGGAAAGACCGCAGCGGCATACTCGACGAATCCGAGTCCGGCCGCGTAGCTCGAACCTTCATTCGCTCCAGAAAGTCAAACCCGTGAGTGCTCTACACCCCATATGTCTGGCCATTGCGACTTTGGGATTCATGCTTCTTCTGCGGGATTTGAAGAACAGTAAGGACCGGGCCCTGGTCCTTCTAAGTCTCGTATTCCTCTCCTCGGCTCTCAGCTACATCATCGCCCTTCCTCCGGTGTGGGCACAGATCGATGGCGTCTTCGGCGTGGCCAACATCTCGGTTCCGCTTGCCCAGAGTTGCGTCATGCTGGTCCTCATTTTCCAGACCGCGGTTGTGGCCTACTGGTCATTTCCACCGGCCAAGGCTCGGTTGTGCGCCAAGCTCTTCGGGGCCGTGGGTGCCGCTACCATTCTCGGCCTCTTCGTCACGTTCTCCCAGATTCCGCCAGACGACTTCGCGCACTTCGCGGTACGCGACCCCTTCTACAAGGCGTATCTCGGCATCTACATCTGTGCGTACACCACCGCCCAGACCTACCTGGCAGTGAAGTGCTGGCAGCAGTCACGCCGGTCCCCCAACGCATGGGTTAGCGCCAGCCTGCGCATCATTGCGGTGGGTGCAGTCATCACCATCGGTCAGAGCATCATCCGAGCCGCTGACCTTCTCGCGGACGCATTCGGCTCCAGCGCGGACAGTTGGCTCGCCATCGCCTGGCTCTGCGGTGATGCCGGCGCTCTGCTCACCCTGCTCGGATACTTCCTGCCCACACTGGTCGATCGAGCTCGTGGCGTGTATGGATGGGCCAACGACCACTACGTGTACAAGCGGCTCGGTCCTCTCTGGGAAGCGCTCTATGCCGCAACGCCATCGATCGCGGCCCTACCAGCTGAGTCACAGGCCACGGCTCTGCTGCGACTCCGTCCCGTCAGCTTTTCCTTGTACCGGCGCGTGACCGAGATCCGTGACGGCATGATTGAGCTTCGTCCGTATCTCGATGCCGAGACTCGCGAAGAGGCTGAGCATCGGCACAACGCGCGCGGTCTTCACGATCCGGACCTCGCGGCCGCGGTGGTCGCCGAACAGATTCGTGCCGCCCTTGTCAGCCACAGCCAACGGTGGACGGCCATCGAGCCTGCGGAGTACGCGGATGCACGAGTCCGTACCTCGACCACCGACGAGGACAAGAAGCTCCTGCTCCGCATCGCGCGCTACTTCACGCCCCCTATGACGCAGCCTGCAGTCACACCGCATACGTAATCGGCGCATCAAGCCGGATCGGCACCGCGCCCGCGCTCCTTGCCCACAAGGGTCCGAGAACCGCGTTGCCACCAGGCTCTGGTGCATGACCTGCTCTTACGATGTGCGACTGGCCCAGACTTCTAGGAGACCGTCTCCCATGGCAACCACCCCGCTTCCTGTGCTCAGCACGGCCACCTTCGGCAATGACCGCAAACTAATAGACGTGTACCGGCCCGGTGATGTCCCTCAAGATCTTCTGCCTGTGGTCCTCATGTGGCATGGCCTGGGGCCTGATGAGAGGGACGTGCTTCGGCCACTGGCGGAGGAGACCGCAAAGCGGGGTGCGATCGTGTACGCCTCCGACTGGCGGTCCGATGCCTCGGATGGCGGCCGGGGCCACCTTTTGGAGTCGATCCGATTCGTGCGTGCTGACGCAGCTTCACGCGGAGGCGATGCTGGACGTTTCGTGCTTGCCGGTTGGTCGGCGGGAGCCGGCGCCGCGATGGGAGTGGCTCTAAGGCCGGAACTTGTCGACGGCTGGAAGCCTTCGGCGGTGGTGGGCATCGCTGGCCACTACGGGCTTCCTGCCCGGACCACGGGCGACACCCCGCTCGACGACTTGACCCGTTCGTCGGCGCGGCCGGTACCTGTTCGGCTCGTACACGGCTCAGGTGACGTCGTCCTTGACGCACAGAACTCGCGGGACTTCCTCGCGGCTCTGGAAGGCGCCTCTTGGCGTGCACACCTTGATGAAGTCGCAACCGACCATGCCGGTGTCATCATGACCGAGTATGACCCGATGCTGGAGCGCTGTGTCCGAACGTCCTCCGAGGCAGCGCTGCGCGGTGGCCGCACGACAGCCCGGTCCATCCTGCATGCGGCTGGCAACTGCTGATTCGCAGTGCTCTCCGGGCTCGGGGCCCCGGCCCTGCGGCCGGGGCGGTGCGGTCAGGCCGCCAGGTCGAGACGGCCGCGCTCGACGCGGGCGAGGTAATTGCGGGTGGCCTTCTTACCGACGTAGCCGGACAGGGCGGTGCCGCGCGCCGGGCGGCGCAGCTCGCCGTGCTCGGCGTCCAGCGCTCGGGCCCGCTCGACGATCTGGGCCATGGACAGGCCGTGCTTGAAGTCGGCGCCGACCTTCTTCTCCACGGCGACGTACTCGGCGGCCTTCTTCGGGCGCACCCGTGCGGCGAGCACGACGTCTGCCTCACACCCAAGTACACAGAAGGAGCAGGACAGGCGGCTCATGCCCCAGTCGTACGCCTCGTGGTACGGCAGGCCGGAGCGGGCGATCTCCTTCCAGACCGCGGCGTCCGTCCAGCCGTGGATCGGCCTCCACGTCGTGACGTGCCTCTTGCCGTTGCTCGCCGGGCGGTCGATCTCGACGGCGGGGAGCTTGGCGCGCGGCGCGCTCTCGGCGGCCCGCTGGCCCATGCAGTTCAGGATGCGTGCCGGGCGCCCCAGGTCGCCGAGTTCGGCGACGAGGCGCGTCATCAGCTTCCGGATCGGGCCCCGCTTCAAATCCGAAGTGCACCACCTAGCTGAGGATGAAGGCCAGGCCGGGGCGACCTTCGCCGTAGCCGGGTCGCGGCCCTCGTCGCGGGCCTCCTTCTCCGCCTTCGCCTTCAGCTTGAAGAACCGGGCGACGGTGCGCGCCAGCAGGTCGCCGCCCTCGGCCTTGACCACCTCGAACCGCACGCCCAGGCGGCGGGCCTGGTCCTCGGCCAGCTTGCGGGTGTTCTCCCACTCGATGTCCCCGAGGTCCGCGTGCACGATCACGACGCGGTGGAACAGGCCGAGCTTGGCCGCCAGGTCGCAGACGTGGGAGGCCATCGCCTGCGAATCCTTCCCGCCGCTGGAGTTCAGGAGTATCCAGTCGGCGGCGCGCAGCAGCGCGGCCGGGATGGTCGTGGCCGGCACTTCGGGGACGGACGGGTGGATGCGGCGGGGGCGCTTCTGCTTCGGGGCGGGGGCGACGTCGGCGAACAGGGCCAGTTGAGCACTCACAGTGTCCTCGGTGGGGAAGGTGCGGGCGGAGGGTGCCGGGGCGCGGCGGTCTGCGTCGCGCCCCGGCGGGCCGGTTCAGGCCGGGAGCACGGTGCGGGCGTCCTTGTCCCAGGCAGGGACGGCGAGGCCGAGTTCGGCGTAGCGGGCGGCGCGGGCCGCAGCGCGGCCGGGCCCGGAGAACTTGCAGCCCTTGTGACGGCGCGGGGGTGCCGGGTTGGCGCCCTCGCGCTCCCGCATGTGGCTGTAGAAGACCTCGATGTCCTCATCGCACAGCAGGCAGTGCAGGGCCCACCGGTGTTCGCTGCCGGGGTAGCCGTGGTGGACACCGGCGCACCGGGTGCGGGTGCAGCACTCGGGCTCGGTGACGGGGTTGGCGCGCGGGGTGTAGCCGAGTTCGCGCATCCGATTCCAGGCGGCGGCGAGGCTTTTGCGGTTGCGCGGGGTGTCGGGCAGGAACGTGGACAGGAACGGCGCGGTCATAGAGCTGGGCCTTTCGGGAACTGGGGTGAAGGGGAAGGGGGCCGGGGCGCGGTCGGCGCCCCGGCGGGCGGTCAGGCCGCCAGGTCGGGCAGGGAAACGGCACTGTCCTGCTGCCAGTCGGACAGGGAGGCCAGGAGGCGGTTCCGCCACGCGAGGGCGTACCTGGGGCAGTTCGAGCAGGTCTTGTGTGTGCAGCCGGGCAGCGGGGCGTGGCGCCGGGCGTTGAAGCTCCAGGCGAGGGAGTCGGAGCTGTAGAGCAAGTGGTGAACCTCGCGCAGGCCGGTCACCTTGAAGCCGAACCCGTGCAGGCGGAGGCCGAGCCCGTGCAGGGTCTCGACGATCCGGACGGCTTCCTTGGTCGACTGGCGTCGGCACACGGAGCCGAGGCCGACCAGCGGCTCAAGGGTGAGGTCGACACCCATGGCCGCGTACATGTCGACGCACCGGAGGTAGTCGTCGAGTGTCCAGCCCTGGAGGACGGGCATCCAGGGGAGTTCGTCGTCGTGCCACATCAGGTTGAGGTACGAGGCGACCGTGCGGCACTGGTGGTCGTAGATCGTCCGGACCGTCTTGGCGAGGATCTGCGGCTCGCACATCCAGTCCTGGATCGCTGCGCGCTCCAGCTCGCCCACCTCTTCGGCGTATCGGCGGACGGCGGCGGCGTACTGGCCCGGGGGCACGGTCCAGTGGCCGTGCAGGCTCAGTTCGGTGAACCCTCCGGAGTCGAGCATCCAGGAGGTGACGGCGCGCGGGAGTCGGCGGCGACCGGCGAGGCGGCGGTGCGAGACGCACAGCGGCACGGCCAGGCTGCCGCCGAACTCGGGGCGCTCCAGCCAGGACGGCTGGTGCGTGCCCAGGTAGCTCCAGCGGTCGGCCTCGCCGTACTGGAGGTATGTGCGGCCGGGGTCGACGGGGCCGGGCGGTAGCGCGGGAGCGGCCACCGCGGATGCGGGCACGTCGAAGAGTGCGACGGACTGCACGAGGAGTCCCTTTCGGTTCGGGTCTTGTTGGCGGTTGCTCTCCACCAACACTCGAAATACTACAGCATGCGTCGTCTTGGATCTACCTGGGCCCCACTGTCAGGTCGTCAGCTCAACGTCCGACGTGCGCTGCTCCTTCCGCAAGTAGCGCACCGGCACGTAGCCGTTCAATCGGCGCTGCCGCTGCGCCTTCACCAGCGGCCGGATCGGAGTCCACCGCGTGCCCGCCAGACCCGTGATCTGGGTCCACTTCGCCTCGAAGCCGTCGCGCTGCTTCGACTCGACACCAGCTGGGGCCGCCACCAGGTACGCGGCCGCCGACGGGAAGCCGTCGCCCGCGTCCAGGTAGTGCGCCCGCTGGATGTGCGAGGCGTGGCCCGACCGGAGTCGCACTTCCTCCTCTTCGCGGCACAAGCGCAGCAGCGTCATATCGGCGTCGAATCGGTCCCCCTCCCACACGGTGCGCACCGACCTCCACGCGGGCCCCTTGGCCTGCTCACCGCGGCAGCCTTCGTCGTCCCCGTCGCACCACGGCGCGGTCTCCACCTGCTCCCCCGACGCCAGTTCGTACCCGGCCCAATGCTCACGCCGGCACGCCGCGGACCGCTTCGTGCGGCACCACCACCGCGGCGACGAGCACCGCTTGCCGTGCCAGGTCCGGCAGTCCTTCGTCCGGCCCGGCAAGTACAGGCGCCGGACCTCGTACAGCGCGAACGGCGCCCGCTCCAGCGACAGCTCGAACTGCGCCAGCACCTCGTTGTTCTGCTTGTCCTCGGCGAGCTGCTGGTACAGCGACCGCTCCCCGTACAGCGCCACCTTCTCGTTGAGGGCCTGCGAGGTGTACTCCATCATCAGCGCCGCTGACGCGATCTCCGGGCTCTCGCGCAACCACTCCTCGTGCTGCTCCCTGGAGGCGCACACGCCACTGAACGGGCAGAAGGTGCACGCGCTCTTGCGAATGCGCTCACCGAGCCGGGCATGCACGTACGCCTCGACCGCGGCCCGGTCCATGCCGTCCGTCGCGATCAGCGGGTAGTACGGCTCGCACACGACGCGGCCTGCCTCGGCGTTGATATTCGCCTGGATCAGGCTGTCCTTCTCCGCGCGCCCAAGTTCCCCGGCGTGGTAGCCGATGACTCGACGGAACGGGGCTGTGCCGAACTCGAAGGCCGCCCAGGCATCAAGTGCCCATCCTTTAAAGCGAATTGAGCACGTCCTACGGCCACTAGCCATCTGGGGAACGGTGCCGGCAGCGCGCAGCTCGTCTGACAGCCGCCACGGGCCCGCCGGCCAGATCCGCCCCGGCGTACGGGTGTCATCGAGGATAAGCACCCCGTCTGCGTCCCGGCGGCCGCCGCGCGCGATCTGGACCGTGCGCACCCTCCGGGCCGCGAGAAGCGGCAGCACCAGGCGGTCGACGTACGAGAGCGATGCCGCCCACTCGTCGCCGGTCACGGCGTGCACGACGATCAGGTCCGACAGGTCCGGCTCCAGGCCGTACGCCTCCGGGGCAGCGAGGAACTTCAGCAGGATCGCGGTCGAGTCCGCGCCGAGTCCGTACGACAGCACGGTGGGCCGCTTTCCGGCTGCCACGGGGGCGGGCGCCGACGCGGGCGATTCGGGCAGGGCAAACAAGGCGGTCTGAGCCGTGGCAACCACGAGCGGGGCCTTTCGAGTGTGGGTCTGGGGCGGGTTGCTCTCCCGCCTGAAGAAGGGGGCCGGGGCGCAGCTCGAGCCGCGCCCCGGTGGCGCACTCAGCGGGTGGGGCAGGTGAGGTAGTCGGTGATGGCTTCGGCGGCGGCCGCCGAGTCGGTGGCGCAGTCGACCGGGCCGCTGTAGCCGCTGATGAACAGCGGGTCGCCGACCGGCTCCCCGAACTCATCGTGCAGGAACACCGTCCAGCCGGTGTGGGCGGCCGGGACGTGTCCGACCGACGGGTTGCGGTCGCCCACGGACAGGTGCGGACGGTCGCGGACGTCCGCGGCGGGGGTGGCAGGGTCCAGGGGGATGGCGTAGCTCATGCCGACGTCGTCACTGTGGGCGGTGATGCCCCACTCGGCGAGCGCGGCGAGCAGCACGGCTCCGGCGTTCGGCCGGGGGGTGGTGAACCACTCGGCGACGGCCCGCGCGCACTGGGCCGCGTCGCTGCCGGGCGTCTCGTACACGGTGGCGGTCTCCGCGAAGTCCGGGGCACCGTCCGGCACCCAGGCGGCTGCGCGGTAGCCGCGCCCCGTGAGGTCGAGCGGGGACAGGACGACGTGTTCACCCGACAGGGCCTTGCGCTGGGGGACGTCGGCGGGGTGTGCGACGAGAAGCCCTTCCTCCTCGTCGAAGTAGGCCGGGACGCCGACGGCGGCGAGCGCTTCCAGGGCGATGGCGGTGGTGAACATGGCTGGGTTCCCTTCGGGTTCGGGTCTGTCGGCGGTTGCTCTCCGCCGGGGGCACAGGGATGGGGCGTCACAGGAGGCACCCCAGTGGGTCGGACTACAGGTCGCCGGGGGCGTCGGGGTGCTCGGGGCACGGCCCGTACTGGCCGGTGCGGGTGCCGGGGTGGACGTGGCTGCGGCCGGAAAGGCTGCACCCGTCCTTGTTCTCGGCGCAGTTGGTGACGCACGTGCACGCGTCCTCGTCGGCACCAGAGCGCGGGGCGGCGAGCGCGGGGGCATTCTTCACCGCTCGTTGGGCCAGCCACCGGACGTACCGGATACCGCGGTGCCTGGACAGCTCCTTGACCAGGTCCTCGCCGAACACGGCCAGCTCCGGCCAGTCCGCGAACGCGCGGGCGTACTCGGCGACAGTGAGCGACGGGAAGCGCCACTCCTCGGGTCGGGCCAGGCCGACGCTGCTGGTCATCACCTCGTCGAGGGCCTGCCACGCCGTGACCAGCTCGGTGGCTATGTCGTCTCGCTCGCCCATGCGGTCGATCTGCCAGCCCAAGGACTCCGTGGTGCCGGCCGCGCGGGTCCGGTCGGCGTTCGTCTGCCATTGGGTGGTCAGCTTCCGGAGGTGGGAGAGCGTGGCGTTCGCGTCGGTGGTCTTCATCGTGGGTGTCTCCGTTCGGGGCGGGGCCGCGCCACCGGGTGAGGGCGGCGCGGCCTGTGGGGAGGGCGTCAGGCGGCGCGCTGCGCCTGCGGGAAGCCGGTGATCAGTCGGTGGCCCAGTTCGGTCTCGTACGGGGCGTACAGCGGGCCGCGTATGCCGTCGTCGCCGTCGGTGGGGTGCACGGTGCCGTTGGTGTCGCGGTACTCGATCAGGCCGTCGCGGTGCAGGGTCTTGGCGGTCGGCCACGGGGTGCCTTCCGGCAAGCGCCCGTCCTCCCCGGCGCTGCGGAGCGCGGTGTTCCCGGCGTCGGTGAGCAGCGCGCGGCGGCCGCGGCTGTTGATGACCAGGAACGTCGGGCCGTCGTACCCGGCCCAGCGTGCGCCTACGGCCGCACGGCCGGTGTTGGTCACCTCGGTCACCCAGTGGGCGAGGGAGATGGCGTCCAGGACTCGGGAGTTCGACTCCTGGACGCGGCCCTTGGGGTCCGCGAGTACGCCCAGCAGAGCGCGGCGGTGTGCGGGGGTCGGGGTGGTCGGGATCTTGCGGGCGGTGGCCATGGCGGTGGTCCTTCGGTACGGGAGAGGTGGGGCGCAGGACGTTGCTCGCCCTACGCCCCTGTGTGGGTGGGTGGTCAGAGGACGTCGGTGATGTCGAAGAACGTCACCAGGCCGCCGGTGAACCGCTGACGGCCGAGGGGGAGCGTCGGCTCGGCGAACTCGGCGCGGACCAGCCGCTCGTACTCGTTCTCGGAGACCAAGCGCACCCAGTGGTCGACGGTGCGGAAACCGACGACGCTCCACTTCTCGACGCCATACAGCTCGGCGCGGGTGACCGGGTCGACGTATTTAACGAGCCGGATGATCAGAGCGGGCCCGGTCTCGCCGTTGATGACGGACTCGCGCAGCGTCTTGCCGCCCAGGATCTCCAGGGAGTACACGGCATCGAGCTCGGGCTCAATGTCGACGGGCCCGGAGTCGGAGAGGACGGTGCGCAGCGGCCCGTACAAGGCGGTGATCTCGTCCACGCTGAGCATGGTGAACGTCAAGGACACGACGGTCCCCTTTCTGTTCGGGTCTGTGGTGGTTGCTCTCCACCAACACCTAAAATAGTACAGCACGCGTCGCACTGGGGGTAGTAGCACCTGGAGAACAATGCGGTTTGACCCCGCTGCGCCGTGCGCTGTGCCGAATTGAGGTGCCTCGGCTAGTTGGTCATCATGTTGGTCAGGTGGGGGCCGATGTACCCGACGACCAGGCGGCCGGCACTCCCGCCCCGCGTCCCCTTCACGTCGTCGAGGAAGTACACCCGCGGCGCGATCCGGCCGCGGGCAGCGAGCTTCAGGTGCGCCTGCATCTCCGCGCGCTTCCCGCCGGGGACCGGGAACAGCCGCTCGTGCCCGTACTGCTCCATCGTAGGCGCGCTCTCCGTCATCGCGACCTGCTTGACGGGGTACGGCTTCGCGCCCGCGGGCGGAGTCATGCAGAACTGGTAGAAGCCACCGTTGAACCCGTCCTTCGCCGCCGCGGCGTACGAGTCGAGCGACACCATCGCCGTCCAGCCCTTCGCCGCCCAGGTGCGCGACATCGGGTGCTCGTCGAGCCCGAAGGCGATCCGCCGGTCCGCGGTCACCGTCAGGTGTTCCAGCTCCCCCAGGCGCTCCCACAGCTCCTCGAAGGACGACGGGATGCCCGGCAGGTTCTCGGCGGCCTCGACGACCGCCTCAGAGCGTCCCTGACGCAGCAGCAAAAGCCTGAGCCGGTCCGCCTCGCCCCGCGCCTGCTGCAACGCGTCCAACGTCGTCAGGTGGTCCTCGATCTCGCCGTCCCGCTCGCCGATGACCACCTGGAGGTGCTCCTGCATCGACGTGTTCGCCCGCTCCGCCAGGTCGACGGTGCGCCCCAGCTCCGACAGCTCTTTGTCGGCCTGCTCGAGCAGCCCGTTCAACAGGCTCACCTCGGCACGTAGCTCCTCGTCGTGCTCGCCCGACCGCTGCGTCGGGACGGAGGTGAGCAGCCGCGCCTTGTTCATGGACTCGCGGCGCTCCTGCCGATGCTGCTCGGCGATGCGGTCGGGGAACGCAAGGACAGAGAGCTGCCGGGGCAACGGGCGCTCCAGGGCGAGTGCGTTCACGCGACGGGCGACACCGCGCCACGTCTGGTCTGCCGGATCGATCCACCGGGCCGGGCCCATGAGCCGGTGCCGAGATGCGTCCGGAGCCCAGGCCGGATCGACGAGCGGCAGAAACGTCCGCACAGAGCCGGGACCGACACGGTGGTCGGGGCCGATCGCCTCACGGAACGCGTCGACTGCGGCCAGGTCCCACAGCAGGTAGGTGGACGCGTCTCCCGCGACGTTTCGCATCGTGCCGGCCACCCGCTCCGACCACAGCGGATCGGGCTGCGTAGGCCGGGCAGCGACAACGGTCGGCAAATGCCGTTCGGGGTCGCACAGCACGTCGACGAGTTGATGCACACGGTCATGCGTGACGCGCAGCGCGTTGACGCTCAGCCTCGACATGCCGTCGCGCGGCTCCAACTCCGCTACCAGAGAGCGGATCAGGTTGGGCTTGCTGGTCCGGAAGGTCTGGGTGCCGTTCGGGAAACACTCCAAGTCGACGCTCACCATGCCACCGTTGCCCGTGGTGGAGCGGACGGCCGTCACGGTGGTGCGCCACGTAGCCTCCGCCTTGTCCTCGCGGAGCTGGATGCGGGTGGCGTACTCGGCGCCGCTCTCGTCGTACGCGGCCTGCGACAGCAGCAGGGACGACTCGTCGAGCGCGTGCTGCCCAGTACCGAGCTGCGCGGCGGTGCGCGGGAACTTCTTCTTCAGCCACGCCCCGGACACCCATCGGACGGTGTCGAGCAGCGTCTCCGCTTCGGGCACGGCGAACAGGGAACGGTGGGCGAGTGTGCTGGCAGGTGTACTCACGGGAACCTCAACATGGGGCGGGGCCTGGCGCATGACCAGGCCGGTCGGATTGGCCCCGCACGCAGGTCAAATAGAGCCTAGGAGCGGCTTTCTGCTGCGTGCGGGGAGAACTGATCAAGGTGGCCGACACCCGCCCCCCAGCTGGGGGGGCGGGCGGGATGGTGGGCGCCCGCCGGAACGGGCGCCCGGCGATCACGAACCGAAGTGGCTGCGCCCGTCGTGGTGCAGGTGGATGCCGTGCACGTGGAGGTGCTTGGTGGCGTCGTAGTCCTTCCAGGTGCGCGCGTCCGCGTCCCAGCTGGACGCGCCGACGATCCAGCCGTAGAAGTAGCCGGTGCCGAACCGCTCGTACTGGTCCAGGCCCTGCTCATCGGGATGTGCGGCAAGAACCGCCTCGAACATCACCCGAATCGCACGGGTCTCGTAGGTGTCGGCGGCGAAGCGGCGGGACTCAAAGTGGCAGTAGCCGTAATCCCTCACGTCCGTACGGGAGGAGACGGCCAGGCGCTCGGCGATGGCGTCGGGCAGTACCAGGACCGGCTGGTCCCAGGTGTCCAGCGCGACGGTGATCTGCGCCGGAGTCAGCTCGGCAGCGGACGTCGCAGCAGTCATCAGAACGGGTCCTTCCAAGGAAGAGCAGACGGAATTTCGCGAGTTTTGAGAGCCCTCTACGCGCGCGCACGCGTAAGAGCGCGTTGTTTTGCGTTTTCGGGGCTGGTGTGGCGGGTGTGGCTTCGGGCGGTGCGCGCCCGGCGCCGGCACCGGGGTTCCGGCACGGGGGTGGGGCGCACCGCCCGCCCGGAGGGGCGGGCGGTGCTACCGATCAGAGGGTGGGCTCGCCGAACTCGCGCATGGCCTCGACCAGTGCGAAGTGCTTGAGCGGCGCGTAGGTCTTGAGGATGCCGCTGAGCCATGAGGCGCGGCCTTCGCGGGTCAGGGCGCGGGCCCATGTGCGGGAATCCCGGTAGACGGTTCGAGCGGTGCCGTAGTTGACGCCGACACGGTCCATGTAGTCCTCGATGGCGGTGGCGCGGTCGTGGGCGGCGATGGCTCGGAGGCTCGCGGCGTAGCCGTCGATGGCGGTTACCTCGAAGAGGTCGAGGCAGTCAACGGTTGCCTCGATGCTCAGCAGCTCGCGCCCCTCCTCGGTGTTGGGGGTGAGGGTGACGCCGTGCACGGTGCCGCCATCCATGGCGACGGTGAAGGAGCGGGGGGTCTTGTCCAGGGTGACGGGCATGGGTGTGCCTTTCGGTTTGGGTCTGCGCCCGGTTGCTCTCCGGGCTGTTCGGTGGGCGTTCCCACCAACACCTAAATAGTACAGCATGAGTCGCTCTTTGAGAAATGAGATCCTCAAAAATGCGCTCTGAACTGCCCTTATTCATCTCTCCACTTCCCCCGAAAGACTCGTGCTGTACTTTTTCTCTCGGGGTGTGTAGCGTTCCAACCCGCACCACCGGCCCGGAGAGCAACCGGGCCAACAGACCCGCTCCGAAAGGGACTTCGTCATGCACAAAATGCGCCTGCTCACTCGACGCCCCCGCCCCGCGGCGCTCCTTGCCGCCGGGCTCGCCACCGCCGGACTCGGCGCCCTCGCGACCTTCGGCAGCTTCTACGACGGACAGAACGCCGGTGTCACCTTCGGCACCCCCGGCTGCTCAGTCGGCATGGAGTGGCGCGGCGCCCCGGGTGTCTTCGGCTCCTGCACTGGCACTGACCCGGACACCAAGCCCGCCCCCACCGAGCGCCGCTGACACCCGCCGCCGGGGCGCATCCGCGCCGCTACACCTGGCCCCGTTCCGCTGGAGGAGACCCCGTATGCCGCAGTTCTTCGACCTCGACCCGACCGTGCGACCCGTCCGCCTGTCCGCCCGCCCGGCCGGCACTCACCCCTACGACTTCGACCCGGCCGCCGTGCGCATCGTCCGCGCCGACCGCGTACAGCACGGGGATGTCGTCCTCGGCGAGGTGTACGACCATGGCCCGGCGGGCGGCGCCGCGGGAGTCAGCTACCTGCCGTACGGCTGCATTCCGTACGCCGCCCGGCCGCGTCCCGTCGACCCCGCGTGCCCGTGCGAGCTGTGCCGCCAGCACCGCGCCGACCCGCACACCTACCTCACCGACCCGATCGCGCTCGCCGTTTGGCCGCGCGAGGGCCTGGATCCGGTGTGTCAGCTCAACAACGCCGACGAACTGCTTGTGGTCGTCCCCGCCCACCAGCTGCCCGATCCCGCCACCCGCTGACACCCCTGGAAGGCCCTGCCATGCGCACTCTCGTACTCGCCGACAGCTCCGACACCCTCCCCCTCACCGACCGGCCGACCGCCGACGACTTCCCGCCCCTGCCGCACGGGCTCACCCTTTCCGACGTCGTGGCCGTCCGCGCGCACCAGGTGAAGCTCGGCGACCTCGTGGTCGCCCAGTTCAGCGATGGGACCGGCGTCCGGCCAACCGAGCATGTCCCCGTGCCGTTCCTCGCCGACCCGCACTCGTTCTCCGACTGCCCCTGCGAGGGGTGCGAGGAGTGTGACGACATGGACGCCTGGACGCTCGCCGAGCACAGCCGCGTCGCGGACGTCGGCTGGAGGTTCTTGTGCCTCGCCCCCGCCGAGGACGACGAGCCGTGCGTCATCGTGCTGCGTAACCGACCCGTGGCCGTGATCCCCGCCGACGTCGTGGCGCGCGCCGAGGAGGCCACCTCCGAGCCGCCCGTGCGCACGTACGGCGTGATGTGGTCCGCCGACTTCGAGGCGACCAGCCCGCAAGAGGCGGCGCGCCTGGCGTTCGAACAGCTCAAGAGCTATGCCGCCGACGGGTGGCCGCCGGAGTTGGAGGTGATGGATGAGAACGGGCAGATGACCGTGATCGACCTGAACGCCACGGCAGAGAAGGGGGAGGGTCGGTGACAAGCCGGGACTGGAGGCAAATGGGGCGTGCCGACTTCGACACGTCCGCGCCGCCCTCCCTCGTTGATGAGAGCACCGCGCGGGCCGGGGCCCCGGTGCCGGCCACGCCGGACGCGTACGGCACGGCCGCGTTGTTCGGCGACGAGACGCCTGTCCGCCGGGCCGCGCCCCGCCGCCGGGCCCAGGCGGAGCAGCCGCAGGCTGACGCCCTGTTCTAGGGGCAGCATTTAAGTACAGCATGCGTCACTACATGGGGTCGCGAGTATCACCATCGGCCCGAGCGGGGGCCGCATTTACGGGATGCGACTGCCACTTCAGCGATCGTTAATCACGTCCTGATTGAACCCCGTGCGACTCATGCTGTACTATTTTAGGTGTTGGTGGAGAGCAACCGCCAACAAGACCCGAACCGAAAGGTGCCCCCATGGCTTCCGCCAACTCCCGTCGCGCCGCGGCCCTCCTCCGTAACCGCGCCCGCGCAAACCGTGCCGAGGCCCGCGCCCGCCGCGCGGCCGCCACCGCTGCCCGCCGCGTGCGCACCGGCCCCCGCTCACTGGCTACCCACATCATCGCCACCGGCGCCCCGCTCGACATCGTCGCTGGGGCCGCTGACGCGCTTCGCACTCAGGCCCGGAAGGCAGGCATCCGGGGTCACGCCGCCCGCATCCGCCGCACCCTGAACGGCCGCGCACGCCGAGTCGTGACCATCTACCGCTACACGGCCGAACAGGTCGCCCAGATTGTCGCGAACTACAAGCCGCGCAAGGCCGAGTACAAGGCCATCCGCGCCGCCCTCGCCGCGTAACACCCCCGCCCGGCGCGACGCAAACGCTTCGCGCCGGACACCCTCCCCCCTTCAACCACCACCCCGCGAGGTAGTCGTGATCAGCGCCCCGAACATCACCATCAAGGACAGCAGCCAGCTCGCCCAGGGCGACATCGTGCGCACCCACGGAATGCGCGTCCGGCTCGACCACGGAGCTTCCAGCCCCCGCCCCGACCGCACCGTCTACGCCTGGACCGGGACCGTCCTGAACCTCGATGAGGTCCGCGCGGGCGACCACGTCCCCGTGTCCTTCCTGCGCACCTATAAGTGGCAGCCGGGAACGGGTTGGGTGACCGACCGCGAGGACGTGTGGGTCGTGCAGGGCAACGAGTTCGTTGACTGGGTCGTCGAGAACCCCTCCTGATCCCCCGGACGGGGCGCGGCCCTCCCCCTGCCGCGCCCCTCCTTCCCCACCTGGGAAAGCACCGCCGTGAACAGGCCAGACCTGGGCCGACGCCATGGTCTGCGACTGCTGGGGCTACGACTGCCCCGCCACCCAGCGGCCCGCCCATTGCTGAGTCCGTCTCGGGGCGCACCACTCCGGTGCGCCCCTCGTCCCCGGCCGGAGAGCAACCGGCCCCGACCGAACCGAAGGCAACACGATGAGCCGCACCCTCACCTACCCCCGGACCGCTACCTACATCGCGGAGCGGGCCCGCATGGCGCTGGGCGCCTACAACGCCGTTCCCACGACCTACGGGGCGCGTGACCTCCACCACCGCATCCAGGACATGTGCGGGTACGCGTACTTCGCCGTCCAGAACGGCGAAGGCAGCGACTGGCAGAGCTTCAGTGATCAGCTCATTTCCGTGCTGCGCAGACTCGACGAGGCCGGGTCGGTGGCAGTCACCAACCCCCAGCACGCGATCCGCGGCGCCCAGGACGTCATCGCTGGCTTCGAGCGTGCGGCGGGCATCGGCCAGCAGCGCCCCCTGACTCCTCCTCCGTACGACCAGCACGGCCACTACAACCCCGCGCCCGGCACCGAATACCCGTTCAGCGTCGCCGACGTCGGATACGCCGCCGTGCAGCTCCTCGGCCCCACCTGGCAGACCGAGCCGGTCCCGTGGGGCGTCGGCGCCTACCTCCAGCACGATGCCGAGACGTACGGCTACCTAATGCTCGTCGACACCGAGTGCGACCCCTCGTCCCACGGACAGCTCTACATCTGCGACGACTTGAACAGCGGCAGCCGCAGCTACCTGCCGGACGCGACCGCCGCCGACGGGCTGGACGCGCTCGCCTCCCTCGTCGCCGACACGGTGCGCAGCCTGCGCGACGCCGACTGAGCGGCCACCCGCCACGCCCCGGTCATCCGGCCGGGGCCTCTCGGGGCCGGAGAGCAACTGGCCCCACCGACCCGGCAGCAGGCGACGCAAAGCCCACACTGCCGATCCACTCCCCGGCGAGAGCAACGCCGGAAGACCCGAAGGAACTGCCCGATGGCTACTGCCACCGCCCCCGTGACCGCCGCGCCGGCGCTCGCCCACCGCGTCGCCGAGCGCCTGCCGCACCGCGACGGCAACGCCTGGACGGTCACCCCGTACTCGGCGTGGTGGACGACCCACCCGGCCGCGCGCCTCGCCCAGGCCGGGCGGTCCGGCGCGCTCATCTTGGCCGCGCACCCGTGGCGCTCCGAGATCGCGTGGCAGCTCGACGACCGCGAGCCGTTCAAGCCGGACCTCACCCTCGACCGGATGGCACCGGAGCCCGTGACCCGCGAGGTCCTGCGGCTCGTCCTGCCGCGGCTGGACGACGCCTCCGCCGTCGCGCATGCCTATCGGCCCGCCGTCGCCGAGCGCGCCCGGCTGCGCCACCTGAACCTGATCGGCAGCGCGGTGCGCGCCCAGGGTGCGGCGACGCTCAACGTTGTCGGTATCCAGCCGAACAGTCACGTCGTGGCGTGGGGCAACCAGGGCGTGCGTTACACGGTGACCCTCGTTGGCGCGAACCCGGCGTGCGACCTGTCCGTCACCGGGCCCGTGGCCGCCGTGGAGCGCGTACTGCCGCACTTCCTGCCGGAGCCCGCCACCCAGACGCCCCGCTATCCGATGCACGGCGTGCGGACCGCCCTGGGTCGCCGACTCGCCGCGCATCTCGTGCAGTTCACGACCATCGACCAGCTCGACGACGGTGGACTCACCTTTGGCGGGAGCACCGGCCCGTTCGGGTATGTCGCCCCGCCTGCTGATCCCGTGGCCCGCGTCCGCGACACCACTCCTGTGGCTGCCGAGCTGCACGGCGTCGGCATCGACCACTTGGTCCACCTGGCCGCGACCCTCGCCCGCTGACCCAACCCCCTTGGTCCGCCCGGCCGAGGGGCGCGGCTCACCTTCGACCTGGACTTGGTGGACAGCGCCGACTGACGGCCTGGCGTCGCGCCGAGCGGGCCCGGCACTCCTTCTCCGGAGTGTCGGGCCCGCTCTCGTTTTGCGACAGCTTGAGTCGCACACGCATCTCTGATCTGCATGAATAGAACCATCATGACGTTTGCTGTAATATTTCAGGTGTTGGTGGAGAGCAACCGCCGACAAGACCCGAAGCGAAAGAGACCCCAGTGCCCGAACTGACCGCAGCCGAACAGAGCGTCGTAACCACCGCCCTCTCCTACAAGGAGACCGGCGCCCCGATACCCGCCCACCTCATGGCCGAGCTCGACGAGATCGCCGCGCCATGGCCCGGCCGTTGGCTCCTCCCCTGGGAGGAAGGCGAGCCGGAGCGCGTAGTTGAGCTGTGTGCCGGTCCGGGCGGCTGGGGAGAGGGACTGAAAACGGTCCTCGGCGTCACCCGCTTCGACGTCGTCGGTGTCGACATCGACGAGGACGCGTGCGCGACCGCCCGCGCCGCCGGCCACGCACGCATCTGCGCCGACGTCACCCAGCTCGACCCCGAGCATCCGGCACTGCGCGGCACGCGCGGTGTCCTCATCAGCCCCCCATGCCCCAGCTTCTCGACGGCGGGCAAGCGCGCCGGACTCCTGGAGGCCAACCTGGACATCCTGTGCGAGGTCATCGCCTACGTTGGCGAAGCCGCCGGGTTCATCCGCCTCGACGAGGTGTGCTGCGACGAGCTGTTCCCCGACCTGGAAGGCGAGTGCCCGCTGTGCGCCGGTCTCGGCTACGACGAGGGCTACGCCCCGCGCTCCGGCGCCTCCTGGGCGGAGGTCCGCGCCATGCTCGACGGGCTCACCGACCCGCGCATCGGTCTGATGGCCGAGGTCGCGATATGGCCGATCGGCCTCCAGGCAGCGGGCGCGCCGATCACGTGGATGGCCATGGAGCAGTCCAGCAACCTACCTGAGCGCGTCCTGGACGACCTCTCGATCGAGTTCGAGTGCGCCGACTGGTTCCGTACCTCCTGGGCCGTCCTGGAGGCCGCAAACCTCGGCGTCGCCTCCCGCCGCAAGCGCACCTTCATGATCGCCACCCGGAACAAGTGGGTCGACCTCGCCCCGACCGCCGAGGCGCTGCCCGTCACGACGATGGCCGAAGCGCTCGGCTGGAACGAGGGCGAGCGGATCAACACCCGCGGGCAGCGTCCCGTCGACCCGGCCACCGGCCGCGCCAAGGGCGGCAACTGCTTCTCCGCCGACAAGCCATCCTGGTGCCTCACCGGCAAGACCCGCACCTGGGTCCGCGAACGCGACGGACTCCGCCTCACACCCGCCGAGGCCGGGACGCTTGTCTCCTTCCGCGCCACATATCCATGGCAGGGCTCCCGCTCCTCCCAGTTCCAGCAGGCCGGAGATGTCGTCTGCCCCGCCGTCGCCGCGTACGTCCTCGCCGCGATCCACGGCATCGACTGGGAGCCACGAGTCCGCGACTACCTCACCGGCCTCTACCACTACGACGATCTGTGGGACGAGTACGACCTAGCGGTCTGACCCTGACGCCCGGCCTCCTCCCATCCGGAGGCCGGGCCGGAATCAATTAGCTGTGGGCGAAGGCTGGTGCCCCTGAGCCATGATGATCTCGGCATGCTGCGCCCTCAATGAGAGCGGCAGCCCCGCGGCCTTCCGGGCACCGCGGTACGTCAACGCCCACCCCATCTCGCGCCCGGTAGTTCCGTCGGCATCCCCCTCGACCCGCCACCACAGCCAACCGAACGGGTGCGTCCGGCCCGAGGAGAAGGGCGCAGCGAAGGCGTACGTCGGCAGACGACTCATGGCCGTCAGGGTCTTGGCCATTTCCGGGATCCCGCCGAGCCCGATCAGGTCCTGCCGCGTGTCCGCCCGCGCCGCCTTCGCGGCCCCCTTGTAGGCGGCCACCAGAAACAAGCCGACTACGACTACGGCAATAGCGATGAGCAGCAGCCATCCCGTGCTCATCGCGTAGTCCGCATGCCCGGGACGAGACACAGACCTGACCGCTCAAGCCCGTCCGGCGTCAGGGCGTTCGCGCTGCCGGCGCGACCGCACGACCGGGCAAGCACCGGGTTCAACTCCCTCACCGCCCCCGTGGCTTCGGCATACGCGGTCCTCGCCTCGGCATACCTCGCCCAGGCACGTACGTCATCACCAGTCACGTACTGGCGGGACATCTCGCTCGTGACGTCGTCGGCCGCGGGGTCGAGGCGGAACCGCTCATTGCAGTAGTCGATCCAGGCCGAGCGCAGGGTCAGGAGCCGCTGTGCGGCTACCAGAGCGGGCAGGAGCAACGGAACCAGGGGAGAGTCTGGGGTGATGCCTGCTGCCAGCCTGTGCAGCGCGGAGTGCACTGCCAGGCTGTCGTACACGGCCTCGCCGACGAGGCAGTCCGGATCGCCTCCCGGTGTGCCGCCGCCGAATGGTGCTCGGGTGGCGACGTCGAGGTGCGCGTGCCAGGCCAACTCCCGCTCGCTATGTGGCGACTTCCGGTCAGGCATGCTCTCTCCCTCGTGCACAGTGCGCGTCGCACGCCTGTCTACCCGACCATCACTCTCGCCACAATGAGCACATGGGCATCAGGCGTCGCGCTCGTCAGCCGGAGACGGCTTCCGGTGCCGGCCGCGGCCCTTGCTCAGCGGGGGGCGGTCCCACTCGGCTGGCTTCTCCTCGACCGGCTGCGGCGGGTGCAGCAGTGCCTTCGCGGCGGCCAAGTCGCCGACGAGTCCGACAGTCACCCACTGGGTGCCGTCCCACTCCTGGATCACGCGCGGCGCTTCCGGCTCGACGTGTGCCCCGCGGTGCGGCCCCTCCGTGAGCGGCACCGCCCGCAGCTTCCCCTTCGACAGGGCCCGGCGCTCCTCGCGCCGCCGTGCCCACTCCTCCAACGGCTCCTCGTTCATCGCAGCATCGTGGCGCAACCGCACTCCGGGTCGCCACCCTCGTCCAGCGCACCCAGGCGACACAAGCCCCGCCCAGTGGCCAACGTCCGGTGTCCCACCCCCGCTCGGAAGGAAGCACCGTAAGCGCTCCCCCGCCCTCGCGCCGCAATGTCGGCCGCATCGTCGGCGCCTTCCTCCTCGTGATCGCCTCCATCGCTGTCTTTGGCGGCAGCACCGCACCCGACCGCGAGTCCTCGATCATGTGAAGCGCACGACCGGCGAGAACCCGTCATCTGTCGAGAGCCGTCATACCGCCATGACCAGCAAACTGCACCAGCATGAGCCGGGCCACGTGTCCATCACGATCGCCGGGGCCGACGAGAAGACCGTCCTCGACATGGCGTTCGCACTCGGCCGCTGCCACAACATCTCCGGGCCCGGCACCCCATGGCACGCCCCCGGTGTCCCCGGAGTCCGCGTTCACGTCTATGGCCACACCGACCCAGGCGACGCACCCGAGACCTGCCGCTGCCAGCCGCAAGAGCCCGAATCGAGCTGAACGCGACACTAGACCGCTCGGACAGGATGCTGCGCCGCTGAACTACCCCCTTACCGGGCGCACAGCTTCCCCATCCTGGCCGGCTGCCCGGTGACCGAACGGAGCACCACATTGCAGCCCGCCGTCCTCGAGGCCATCGACACCTGGGCGCAGCACTGGGACCAGACACAGGCCGCGGCTGTCGCCGCGCTGAAGACCGCGTTCCCCCGCCTCGAAGACCAGCCTCGGTACGTGGGCTGCGACGACATCCGGCTGGAGTACGAGGAAGTCGGGCTCGGCGGCGGGCGGGTCTGCGTCGACGATGAGGGCCGCGCCAACGTCGAGTTCGACCAGGTTCCCAACGAGGTGATCGTGCGCGCCGTTGACGAGGTTCGGTTTCCGTACCTCGACTACGTCGACGGGCCGCTGTTCCAAGCGCCGCCGGGTACGTACGTCTACGAGTGCGAGGGATCGAGCGCGCAGTTCGAGTTCGTCCTCGGCACGCTCGGACACGGCCAGGTGAACATCTCGTTCGCCACCATCCCGGACGCCGTTGCAGTCCTCGACGCCCTGGAGCGCGCGTTCGCCGAACGGGACGCCGCCGGGGCGCGACACTGCTGCGGATCCGCCGCGAGGACTAGCCTGGCGAGTGCCCTCAGCAACGGGCCGATCTCGGCTCGGTGACCGGGGCACGCAGGTGATCGAGGTGCTGTCGTACGGCGTCGGCCAAGTCGGCGTAGAACGGCACCCGGATGGCTGCCTGCAGGATTTCGGTGCACGCGGTCAACTCACCGACCCGTCCGGCAGGGGTGCCCAGGATGTGGGCAAACTCCTTACTGACCCTGTCTGCGATGCCCGGCACGGGCAGGGAGTGCAAGTACAGGTTCGCGGCGTCGTAGCCGGTGGGGGCGGTGCCCCAGCCCTCCCAGTCCAGGATGGTCAGCTCCGGGCCGGTGAGGTTGGCCCAGTGGAGGTCGCCGTGCGCGGTGGTCCAGGTGATCTCGCCGGGGGTGATGCCGGTGAATTCCGGGACGCGGCGGCGGATGTACTGCTCGCGTACCGCCTGGCGGCTGGTGTTGACGAGCGCGAGGTGGTCGAGCGCTTGGTGGAGGTCGTGCCACCAGGCATCCGGCAGGTCCACGCCATCGTGGAGCACTGGGCTTTGGGACACGGGCGGTGCGTCGATGAGCTGGTAGAGCTCTGCCCGGTAGTTCCAGCCGTCGGCCGACCAGTCCCGCAGCCCGAGCAGCCGCGGCCGGGGCACGGTGGGGTGCACGGAGCATTCCGCCTCCTTGGGGCCCTCCCACAGCTTCCCGCCTGCTTTGCCTTCGGGTTCGCTCACCAGTCGTAGCCACGCTGGGCCGTTCGGGGTCGTGACGGCCCCGGACAGCGTCCGGCCGGCGTATCCCCACAGCTCTCCGCCCGCGGCGTCGGCGAGGCCCAACAGGGTGCACGCCTGGCCGCGGGCGGAGAGCACGCGGTCCCTGACAATTGGCTCAGGGGCAGTGAACATCGGCTTGCTACTTTCTCCAGCTGACGGCGGCGATGTCGGCCACCACCAGCTCGGTGACCAGTGCGGCGACTTGGCCGACGGGGAGCGAGGAGCTTACCGCCAGGTCACCCAGCGTCGAGGTGCTTCCCTGGATAAGGGGCTTGATCACGTCGAGGACCGGGGCGGCGAACGTCCACTCTTGGCCGCCTGCGCTGAACACGACGCGGCCCTGGCCGTCCACCGTGTACCACGCGCCGGTCGCGGTCAGGCGGACGCGGAGGCTTTCGTCGGCGGGGATGCCGTCCACAAACGGCAGAGACGGCATCGGCCGCCCCGGGTCCATGGTTCCCCTCGATTTGACGAACTCCTCGATCACACGGCCGTGCAGGGCTTCGGCGAACTCCTTGCGCAGCGTTTCCACATACGTCGACTGTTCGTCGGCGGAGGCGAAGTAGGGCAGGGTCGCGCGGACAGTAGCCGAGGCCCGCAGCTGGTCCGCCAGCCACGAGAGCAGGTCGGCGCCGGTGGCGGGCTTCAGACCGCACGTCAGGTGCAGGGAGCGGCCTTCGGTAGCGGCCACGGCGTGCCACCATCCGCGGGGCAGGTAGAGCATGTCGCCGGCGCGGAGAGTGATCTCGGTGACTGGGTCGCCGTCCGGCGGGTCGGGTGCTTCGATGTCGACGCGGAGCGGGTCGATGCGGGTGGGTTCGTAGATTTTCCACCGCTTGGCGCCTTCGAGCTGGACGACCACCACATCGTGGTCGTCGAAGTGGACGCCGAAGCCTTCTTTCGCGGTCCATGAGGCGTAGAGGTTGACCTGTACGTCGGTACGGAAGTGTCGTTCGAGGGCTTCCGCAAGGTTCTCCACGCCGGGGTGGAGGGCGTCGACGGCGTCCAGGACGAGGGAGGCGCCGTCTTTGAGCTGGTGGTGGAGGTTGGCTGGCTCGATGCGGTGCCAGACGGTGTGGCGCTTGGAGACCACCGGGTGGGTGTAGGCGTGTTGCGGGACTTGGGTGCCGTCGTTGAACAGCCGCAGCCGCGGCGGCTCGAGGCGGTGCCGGGCGATGATCCCGTTGAGGTCGTCCCAGGTGAACAGGGCGGAGAAGTCGCCGGTGTGGGGCCAGAGGCGGTAGGTGCGGCCGAATGCCTCGGCGGGGAAGTCCCCGCCGAGGCTCCGGACCGCCGCAGTGATGGCGGTCATTTACGGCTCCGATCAGTCGTTGCCGTCGCCCTTGCCGGTGCCGCCGCCGTCGCTCAGGCGGTCCTGGGTGCGCGCGGCCTTCACCGTGCGCTTCGAGACGATCAGACGCTTCATCTCTTAACTCCTTCTCTGTTCCGGTTCTCCCGCCGAGGTTTCGGCGGGAAGCTCTCCTGCGGCGTCTAGGAGGGCGACGCCGGGTCGGTGTCGGGCGTCGAGACTGCGGCGCCCCGGGTGCCATCGCCGTCGTGCTGGACGGTCAATGCGGCCAGGAGGGTCAGGCCGGCGGTGGTGCCCAGCAGCCACAGCCGCCCCAACCACACGTCCAGCTGCGGTTCCCCGCCGCGGTGGCGGCCCCTCACCGGCTGCCTCCCACGTCGCGGTGCAGCTGCCGGTGGAGGTGCAGCAGACACCGGGCAAGGGGCTGGAGGCGGTGAGTGGCCGAAACCAGGCCGTTGCCGGGTCCGGCCCGGAGCTGGAACTCAGCCCCGGCGATCGTCTGGCGCCATGTGCCGCCTCCCGGGCGGTGCTCGTTGACGTGCTCTTTGGCCTGGTCGACCAGCGGGGCAAGGTGCCCCTTGAGGGTTTCGATCATCTGGAGGACGTCGTCATACGGCGGGAGCGTGGTCCTGGAGCGCAGAGCGGCAGCGATGTCGGCCTGGAGCTGGTCACTACCGCCGCCCACGGTGGGCGGCGGTGGGGCGATCTGGGTGGCGTCCATGGAGCGACTCCTCGAAGACGGGGTGGTCATCACCGCCGCCTGGGGCGAGGAGAGGCCGGCCGTGCGCGGCCCCTGGCGGCTGAGACGAGTCAACCGCCGCGAGGAAGGGCAGATCCGCAAACGGGCTGCGAGGTAGCAAACCTCTTGCGGGTTGGCTCAGTTGAAGGTCACGCCCGCGCGGCCTGCGAAGGCGCGGACGCCGGGAAGGCTCCGGTCATGGCGGAGCAGGCTGTTGGCCAGATCCTTGACCGCCCCGCGGCGGATTTCCTGCGGCGCGGCGTGCTCGGCTGCCAGCAGGGACCGGTAGCACTGCTCGGGCTTGCCCCACTGGTCGAAACAGCGGGCGACGTCGATGAAGAATCGCCCCTGCCGTTCAGCGGTCGGCAGGATGGTGGGGTCGATGGTCTTGGCCAGGTCGATCGCCTGCCCGGCATCCCCGAGCAGGTAGTGGACCGACAACTGATGCATCAGTACCTGCTGAAGCCCTGCGTCGGTGCGGGCATCGGGGGTCGCCCGGCCGGCTTCAGCGGTGTCGGCCGCTTCCCCGATCAGCGCATGCGCGGTCTGTCGGTCGCCCATCTTCGCCGCCGTGTACGCGGCCGTCGCCAGCAGCGAACTGCTCGCGGCCAACCGTGCTGGCTCGGAGGTATCGCGGTCAGCCCGAACGCCCTGCGCGGCCCTCACAGCGATGTCGGTGGCTCGTGCCAGGTGGCCCTGGCGGCGCCAAGCGCTGGAGACCATCCGGTGGGCCTCGGCGATCGTCAGCGCGTCCCCGCCGATCCGCGCGGAGTTCAGCGCACGGTCCGCGGTAATCGCCACAAGCCCGTCCTCGCCAAGTTTGATGCACAGGCGGGCAGCGATGTTGTAAAGGTCGGCGACCGCTGTGGCCGAGATCTCGGTCGATCGGAGAGCCCGAGCCTGGGCGATCTGGCCCGGTAGGTTCCGGGCCAGCGTGTCGTAGCGGGCGGCCCGGAAGTGCTGCCGGGACGCCTTCACCCCGGCGGCGACGCCAGCTGGTGACACGTCACTGTCCTCGGGCACGGAGGCCGTTCCGTAGAGGAGAAGGTCTTCGAGCGGTGCGAGGGTACTGGCCTCGGCCGGCGTGGCGCTGGCCGGGGCGGAGGCGAAGACCACGGCCGCAGCGGCCAGAAGTTCACGGCGTCGCACGGGGTCGTCACCTTCCTCGGGACCAAGATTGCGAACAACCCTAGTGGAGGCGGACCGGCGGCGAGCCCATACTGGCGGTTGCCCAGGCGGCGGTGCGGCGCCGAGGAGTTCAGGCAGGGGGACTTCCAGGACATCGCAAATGTGACGCAGTGTCTCCAGGCTGTTGACCGGGATCACGTCCCGCTCCACCTGGGAAACCCAACTCTCCGACTTGTCGAGCATCGCGGCCAAGTCCCGCTGCGGCCATCCTTTGCGTCTGCGGGCCTTGGCGATCAATTGCCCGAGCGTCAGTGCGTTCCCCGCCACTGGAAGCCCCCGAGGTCCGTGTCCCCACCGCGTGAGCAAGCCACGGTACTGGCGCAAGAGGCCCGGTTGTAGGGGGCATCACGTCGAATTCAGTGCTTGCGGGTGGGGTGCGGCCCGCACTCGCAGCTGGCTGGCCCCTGACGGAATTCTGCCCGGTGTGCGGAGCTGTCAGATGGCAGGTGCTGCAGAGCGCGACGTAAGGCGCGGCCGCCGTCCACTCTCCCGTCGCTCGCCCCGCCGCTCCCCGTGGCCGCGCTCTGCGGCCGGTGGCCGGGCAGGACGGAGTTCGACGTGGCACGACGACGCACCGGCCCCACGGACACAGTCCGCGACCTCGTCTATCAGCGCGACGGTGGCCGATGCGTGCGCTGCGACTCCGTGCACCGGCTAACGATCCACCACCGCGTGAACCGCGGCATGGGCGGCGCCAGGGAGACGTGGATCAACCAGGCGCATAACCTGCTGCTTGTCTGCACGACGTGCAACGGCTGGTTCGAGGACCACCCGAAGCCGTCGTACGAGGCCGGTTGGAAGGTCAGGCGCCCGCAGCTGCCCGACCAGGTCGAGGTCCGCTACCCCGACGGGCGGGTGTACCAGCTCACCCCGGATGGTGTTCGCACCTCGGTGGGAGCGACCCGATGAAGCGCGGGGCCCCGGGGTTCGTCGACTTCGGCCGGTGGACGGCCGGCACTTGGACCACGAAGACGCCTGGCATCTGGTTCGCCATCGGCTACACCTACAGCCGCAACGAGCGGCCGTACGGCATCTGCGGGCCCGCCATCACCTTCGGCCACCGAACCTGGGCCGTGCTCCCTTTGCATTCGCACGCCGAGTACAAGGCCCGGAAGAACGACCCGTGGGCAAAGGACAGCGAGGAGTTCCAGCCGCTCCCCAGACACCACCGATGGCTCCGGCGGCTGCTGTGGTGGCTATGAAGCAGCTGGCCGGGCGCGGTGTGCTGCGCCGCGGCGCCGTCCCACATACGGCCGTCGGCCGGCTCGCCCTCACAGACGCCCCGCACTCCCGCGATCCAGGTACGTCGGGTGACGTCGAAGGGACGGTGATCATGCTCGGCCGATTCGGGTTCGCCCTGCTCAGGCGGGGCGCAAAGAGGTCACCATGACAAGACTGCGCCCCGAGCTGTACTATTTCCGGGTTCGTTTGGCATGGGGTTGCCCCAGCCTTCGCCGGCACCCCGAGGTGCCACCACCCGACGGAGGCCAGTCATGCCCGCTGCGCACCACAACCTCACGGTCCCCGAGCACAAGAAGCTGCGCACCGACGCCGAGCGCAAGGTCAATGAGGAGCTGGGCAAGATCGCCCGCCCTGACGACCGATTCAAGAGGGCCTGCGAGATCGTGCAGCAGGCCGACCTCGAGATCGCCGCGCACGCCGAGGAGCGTAACCAGGCCGCCCTGAGCCTGTGGTTCTACGAAGGTGTCCGCGGCCTGGACAAGGTCCTCGGCATCCTCCCCAACGCCTACTCCGAGATGCGACGCATCGCCCTGCACGGCGACAAGAAGGCGACGATCAACCCCGGCGGCGACCTCAACGCCCGCATGACCGCGGACGAGCGCCGCGGGGCCGCGAAGAAGGCCGGCGTGCCGCGCATCGAGGACGCAGCGGACCGGCTGCCGCCCCTCGCCGCGACGGTGTCGGTTGCTTCCGCACGCAGGAAGGCCGCGATGCCGTTCCTTCAGGACTCCGCGCTCGTGCTGACCGAGGAGCCGTACGACTGGAGCACGGACCGCATCGCCAAGCTTGGTGACGTCACCCCGAAGTACGTCCGGGACGTGAAGAACGCGGCGAAGCGGCGCCGCGGCCACTGAGCTGGCCGCCCCTCGGCCCGGCCCCTCAGCACGACCGGGGCCGGGTTTTCAGTCGCCGGTGACCGGGGCCTGAGAATCCGGCGCCGGTGTAACCGGCTACCGGTGCTCCGGGTTCCGGCAGTTCAGGCCCCTTTAGTAAGAACATCAAGCACCACCATCAAGTAGTTACGTTGCCTTCGCTTCGCTCAGGCACCGTCGGCATCGCTTCGCAGGGGAGGCCCTGGCCTCACCAGCAGGGTCAGGCTCGTCGGTGATCAAGCTGGATAGGCTGTGCTCATGTCACGTGTACGAGCCGCCCTCGCTACTGCCCTTGTCGGACTGACCGCGCTTACCGCGTGCTCCTCCAGCAGCGACAAGCCGGATTCAGCCTCGGACTCGGGCGGCAACAAGCCGGTCTCCTCCTCCCCGGCCCCGAAGCCGATCACCAAGGAACTCAGTCAGGCGCACCTGACCCAGGCCCTGCTGGGCGACGGCGAGACGCTTCCCAGATACACCCTCCACGGCGACAAGTCGACGACCGAAGGTCCGTACTGCAACAAGACGGACGACGACTCCACTCCCAAGGGATGGGTCCGAGGCTCCGACGTCGACTACGAATACAACGGCTCCACGGTCAACATGGGGTTCCTGCACATCTGCCTCTTCGATACGGCCGAGGACGCGCACAGCGCCTACGCCTCATGGAAGGGGCACGAGACGAGCAAGGAGCAGAAGCCCAAGCGGCCCGTGGGCGACGAGAACACGCTTGTGATCAACCCGGGCGCCAGCGACGACAGCGTCTACGGTTACGTCCGCTCCGGCAGGGTCAACATCCGCGTGAAGATCGACGGTGCCACCGGAGGCGACCCCTCGGGCGCACAGGCCATGCTCTCCGCAACGTTGAAGCGTCTCCAGCAGCTTCAGGACGGAAAGCCCGCCACGGTCACGGCCGCAGACGAGCAGGCAGGCGCCCGCCAGTAACCGCAGCGAAGGGCACGAGGCCCGGCGCGCTGTCACAGAATCGGGCGCGCCGGCGTTCCCTCCGATATGACGACCATGCCCGGCACACTGCCGCTCGCCCGCCACTACTACGAGACCCGTCGCGAGGTCCTGGCCGCAGCCGGCACGCACATCGCGCCCTGGTACCGCCTGACCCCGGACGAGCGGTCCGTCGCCGTCGCGGAAGCGGCGATCATCCTCGAAGCGATACGCCGCACGAACGACGAGCGCAACACGCTCCTGGGCCTGGTCGTCGACCCCGTCGAACCTCTCGACGAGCCCAGCATGGTGCAGGTGTAACAAGATCTGCCCCCCGACGTACTACTAGGTACCGAGGCCCGCGCGACCCTCCCCCCGGTTGCGCGGGCTTCGCCCCAGAACTCCGGCGCGAAGCCCACGGACACGGGCACCGAAGTCACACCGCGCCGGACCTCGCGGTCTGGTCGGGCGTCAGGGCATGGGCCCCCGGCCAGACCGCGACACAACCCCGGCCAGAGCGGCACCGTCTCGATCATGTCCCGTACGCAGCCTGAGCAGCCGACACGCACCCGCGTGGCCCCCTCGGCGTCCAGGCTGCAGCACGCCCGGCCCGGGGTCATCTCCCGCGACGCCGCCAGCGTCGCCGACATCCTCCTGCGCCTGCCGCCCACCGAGCGCCGCAACACCTTCAAACGCCACCTGACCGCCCGCGAACGCGCCGTCGTCATGACGGAAGTCGAACGAGCAACGGGCTCCCTGTACGGCCTGTGGCGGGACTCTCCGTCCGGGTTCGTCGAAGACGTCCTCGGCGAGAGCCTGTGGAGCAAACAGCGCGCCGTACTCGACGCCCTCGTCGACCACAAGCGCGTTGCCGTCCCCGCCGGATTCGGTGTGGGCAAGACCCACCTCGCCGCCCGCGCCGCCGTCTGGTTCACCAACGTCTATCCCGTCGGCACCGCGCTGTGCATCACGACCGCGACCCGCTTCCGCCAGGTGCAGCGGCAGCTCTGGCCGCACATCCGCAAGGTGGTGCCGCGCGCCGGCCTGCCGGGCTACTGCGACACCGTCCAGTACAAGATGCCTGACCCGTACGGCAACGACTTCGTGGCCGCCTACGGCTTTTCCGCGCCCGCCAACGACGAGGCGGCCATGCAGGGCATCCACATGCCCCACCTGCTGCTCATCGTCGACGAGGCGGGCGGTATCGCCCCGATGATCGGCCACGGCACCAACAACCTGCTGACCGGCGGGCACGCGGCGATGCTGGCCATCGGGAACCCCGCAATGGACGACCCGGCCAGTTGGTTCGAGGAACTGTGCATCGAGGGCGATGACGTCAGCGAGCCGACCACCGTCACCATCCCGATCTCTTCCCTCGACTCCCCAGCGATCACCGGTGAACTCGCCCCGTACTGCACCGACTGCCCCTCGGGCGTCGCCCGGCACTCGCTCGCCGACCACATGCCCGACCAGGACTGGGTGGACCGCACTATCAGGTCGTACGGCGAAGACCACCCGTACGTGATCGCCAAGGTGTACGCCCGGTTCCCCAAGGGCGGTGGCGGCATCGTCGTCCCGCCAAGCTGGGTCGAGGGCGCCATGTCCTACGAAGACCCCACCGGCGACGGCTGGCACCGCCTGTGCGACCTCGGCCTGGAAGGCGAGACCGCACAGCACACCGTCCGCGAAGGCGCCTGGGTCCGCCTCGGCGTCGACGTCGCAGCGGACGGCGGCGACGAATTCACCGTGTACCGCTCCGTGGGCGACGCCGTGGAGTTCCGGCACGCTTCCGCCGGTGCCGCGAACGACAACCAGGTCTCCGTCGCGGAGAAGGTCCTCGAGGAGATCCACGCCGCGCAGCGCCTGGCCGACGCCCTGAACTCCCCGCACTCCGTGCGCGTCAAGGTGGACCAGAACGGCATCGGCCACGGCGTGGTCAGCATGCTCCAGCGGTGGGCGGAGACAGGCCGGCACCACGCCCAGATCGTTGGCGTCATGGTGTCGGAGTCCCCGAGCCAGGACGACCCTGGCGCCGTCATGCGCCCGTGGCGCAAGCGGGACGAGATGTGGTTGGCGACCAGGAGCCTCCTCCAGCCGGACCCGTCCTCCGGCCGCGGCCGGCTCCGCCTCCACGTCGATAAGAAGGCCGGCGCGCAGCTCTCCACCCCGAAGCTGCTGTCGACGACGAGCGGCTACACCCAGATCGAGTCGAAGAAGGCCATGAAGGCGCGCGGCATGAAGTCGCCGGACCGGGCCGAAGCCGTCCTCTTGGCCCTTTACGAGCCGGAGCCCCTACACAAGCCACGCCGCCGCGGCCTCCTCAACTGAAGCAACCAACCCAGCCGTGAGTAGATTCGGAAACATGAACGACGCCCCGCGACGCCTCGACCCGACGGATCGCGAACGGATGCGGGCGCACCCCGGCCTTCTGGTAGTTCCAGGCTGCCGCCGCCAGGCCGGTCGCGCTACTCTCCCTGTCCATGTCGGACCCGTTCCTCGCAGCCCTCTCCCAGGCCACCCGAACCGTGGTCGCGCGTGTCCGCGGCGAGCTCTCAGCCGCGGCAGCCACCACGACGGCGACGGCGCTGAACGACAAGATCGCCCACTTCTACTGCTGTGAGCCGGACCAGTCGCTGTGCGGGCTCGACTTGAGCGACACCCCGCCCTCCAAGGACGGCGAACAGGACTGCGTCGTCTGCACCGACCTTGACGAGAACGACGCGGGCTGCCCGCTGTGTTGATGGCCGGGCAGCAGCGAGGACTCACGGTTATGCATTCCCGGATGGGGAGTCGTCCGGCCCGTTCATGGCCCGGTCGGTGTCGTGTCGGCGCCGTGCCGCCTGCGCGAGGGCAGGTGCTTGGTCCACCAGCCGCGGCACATCGCCGGCGGTGAGTTGCTTCATGGTGGTTTCCGCTGGCAGCGGGGCGGCTTTGGCGTTGGCGAGAACGACGGCTTCGGTGAGCTTGAGCAGCTTGCGGTACGCCTCGTCGTCTTCTCCTGGCGGCCCTGGAAGCTGGACGGCCTCCAGCAGGTTCTGTGCAGGGCTGAATTGCCCGGCGAGGCGGGCCAGCATCTCAACGACGCGCTCCCACCGGTACGGAATGCCCAGGACATCGCAGAGCGGCGTGAGAGGGGTGAGGTGGATCTGGGAGCCGTCGGCCTCAGCGGCGAGGCCCCGCCTGCAGGCAGTGTCGACCAGCGCGGCGGTCAGCAGAGCCTCGACGGCCTGGGTGTCATCGTGCGAGGCGTTGGCGGTGAGCCACACCTCGGGATGGGTCTCGTGATGCCACAGCATCAGTGCCTGCGCCCATACTGTGCATGCTGACCACACGCTTGGGTAGCGGGCCGGGAAGCCGACGGGCGCAGCGGGCTGCTCGTGCTCGTCGACCAGGTCACTCGTCGCGGTACTCCGGCCAGAGCCGCTCCGCTGGGCGGCCAAGGCTGCCCATGCCGTGAGGATGTCCAGTGCCGGGTCGGACCGCCCGCGGGCAGTGCCGCGTGGCATTTCCCAGGGCCCGTCCGCGGGCCAAGTCCGCGTCAGCCACACCCATGTCGCCATCTGAGGGTCGTCCATGTCCACGGCCGCCGGGTCGATGTCCGTCCCGCTGGCCAGGTGTTCTCCGACGAGCGCGACGGCCAACTGCCGTACGTGTGCGGGCCCCTGGTCCAGGTGCCGCACCAGTGTGTCCGTCGCCACGCTCTCGCCGAGGGCGGCAAGAGCGACGGCGAGGATGCCTCGCACCCCGTGGTACTCCCAGCTTTCGCGCAACGGCTGGTCGGCCGCGGTCAGCTCGTCCGCCCGTTCGTATGCCTGCTTCCAGCCCATGCGCACACGCTATCCGCATCCCGCCGCGTACTGACAGAGGGAGTACCCATACCGCGCCGGAGTGCGAGAACGGCTGGTGCGATGGCGCGCAGCTGCTGGTGAGCGGGTCACCTGGGGGGTGAAGTCGTGGTACCAGGTTTGTTCGTCCGGCCAGGTGGCGGGATGAGCGACGCTGGTGAGGTCCATGAGGCGGGCAGCGCCTGTGCTCGGGATCTTCGACAGCGAGTCGCGGTGAGCGTTGATGACGTTGTTGGCGGTCTGCAGCGCGTGGTACGCCCATCGGCCCCAAGAGATCACGGCTTTCCGGTCGGCGTTCTCCAGCCGAGCTACGTCAGTTGCCCGCAGCGCGGACACTTGCCGGTTGCCGATCACGACAGCGGGCCGCGCATGCCGCAGCTGATCGTTGCTGTGCCAGGGGATGATGCCGTCGCCGATGTCGGGGAAGGCGAGCTCCTCGAGCGGCGTCCGGTCGTGGGAGTAGCGGGGATAGGTCTCGTAGATCCACAAGGCGAGGAGCACCGTGGTCATGTGCGCGTCGACCGGGTCGCCTCCCACGGAGGGATGGAGGTCGGCCCACAGGTCGCCGGCGTGTGGCAGGGCTACGGACATGACCCGACGGGCGAGTTGGAACGCCCGCGTGACCGCGGGCCATCCCTGGTCCACGGCGTGGGCGACTTGCCACTCCGGGCCCGGCTCTTGCTTGGTCCACATGCGGGGTTTGGCAGGGCGGGTTGCCAGCGTACGGTCGTCGTCCAGGGCCGGCACCGTCAGGACCTGGACGTGGCCGATGGGCAGGTAGGCGTCCTGTCCCACGAAGACGAGATGCTGGGCCTGGCGCACCGTGTGGGGATGAACCTCCGGGTCGTGGAAGCGGTGCTGGTTGGGGCACTCGATAGTGGCGCTGGTGCCGTCGAGGTGAAAGGTGCGGTGGGTGTCGGCATCGCAGTAAGGGCAGAGCAGCGTCGGGGCGCTCTCCTCGCCGCTGTTGGTTGCATCGGGGCGGCTGAAGGCCAGGCCGCTGGCAGATGTGAAGGTGGCGGTCTTTGTTTGATGCACAGCATCCCCCAGCTCGGTGATCAGCTCCTGGCACCGTAGTACCCGTATGTGACCGCTCGCCACAGCAAACAGAGGCGGGCCAGCGGCGGTTGCGGCAGTTCCCGGAGCGCACCGCCCATGGCGACCTCCCGATCCTGACTCACGACCCCGGCCCGGCGGCCGCTGCGCGGGCAGTCCCTACTGCGTCGGGTGCTCGTCCAGCCAATCGCAAAGGTCATGTGCCGACCCGAGCACCGCGGGCCTGTTGGTGAACGTGTCCTCGCCGACGTCCATCCCGTCCTCCATCTTGCCGATGAGGGCGTACGCCGGGGAGTAGAACTCCGCGCCGGTCTTCTTGTCGGCGTTCATCGCCTTCCGCAGCTCCCGCGCTGGCCCGGCGACCGCCTTCATCTTCTCCCAGCACTCGCCAGCGGCCTTCGGGCATCCGTCGCTGGCATCGAAGTCGGCGACGGCGTCCTGGAAGGTCTTCGTCGCTTCGGCCACGCTCGCCACCTTCGGTGTCGCGGTCGCCTTCTTCTGCGCCTCGGCGTCACCGCCGCAGGCGCTCGTCCCCATCCCCGTGGCTGCGAGCAGCATGCCGGCCACGATCTTCCCCCACCTGTTTCTCCCCATAGGGGTGGATCATGCCATGTCGTACCCCACCCCGGATCGAATGCAAGATCGACTGACTTGTAGCCTCCTCGGACGCTCGTTCCCTGGGAGGAGGATCACCATGAGTCACACGAACATCATCACCGGCGGTACGGCGCACGGACTGGTCATCCAGGCCGGGAACATCGGAACGCCCCTTCAGATCGACGAGCACGGGAGCCTGGAGGGCGTCTCCGACGCAGAGGAGCAGGAGAGGCAGGACAAGGCGCGTATCGCGGCCCGCGGACGACGCTTCTACCCCTCGGAGTTGAACGAACTCGCTGGGCTCCTGTCGCGGCTTGCCCGCCTTGACCCGGACAGCGCGGCCGTGGCCAACGCGTGGGCCGAAGACCTGCGAGTCGACTGAGCACCACATGAGCGAGCGACGGTGGCCTACGGGCCGGAATCGCCGTAGTCGCTGCGCCTGATCAGTCCGGCAACGCCCGAGGGACCTCAGACGAGGCCCCTCGGTCTACTTCTTCTTCCCGCCTTCGGCCAAGCCCCGCAATGCCCGCGCAGCGACCGCTATGCACAAGGCGCACGCTCCGGCGGCGATCAGCGTCACCACCAGGCCGACGAGCAGCATCACTGCGATGGCCGCTGCGGCAAACCCCAGTGCAACGTACCGGCCCCATTGGTCCGCCTGCTTCACGATGATCTGCTGCACGGGCTGGCCGTGGCCGTGCCCGCACTGACAGGTGGCCGGCACAGCAGCGTGGTACTGCTCGACGGGCATGTGCTGCGCCATCTGCTCGTACGGGTAGACGTTCGCCGGGATCACGGGCTTACCGGGCAATGGCGTTCTCCTTCTCCAGAGACGGGACTGTGATCGTTGGGGTGTGATCGGCGGCGGTGAGGACGTAGACCTTCGCGCGGCCGCGGGTGCCGGAGTCGTCGACCCAGCCCTTCGCAACCCACTGGGAGACCGGTCCCTGCACCGAGGTGCGGTGACCCGCGATGCCCTGGGCGACGGCCTCCGGGAGCGTCAGCCCCTCGGGCCCGGCCTTCTGCAGGGCCTCCCACAACGCGAGCCGGTTATCGGGGATGCGGGAGCCGTCCGGGAACGTCGGTACGGCGCGGAGAACCGGCCGGCCGCCGCGCGGACCACGCCCGCCGGGGGGCGGAGTCGGCGACTCGGGGTCGGGGTCGTCCTCCGGCTGCGGGTGCGCCCGCGCAGGCTCGGCGGGCAGCTCCTCCTCATAGCGGGCGTGCTCCGTGGAGACGACGACGATGTCCCCGTCCGTCACGTAGTAGCAGCGGCCCTCATGCGGTTTCTCGTACCGCCTGGACGCGACCATGACCTTGCCAGGCAGGTCGAGCCAATCGAGGCGCCAGCCGCGCCCGTACGCACCCCTACCGAAGATCATGTTGATGGGCTCGGCCTCGAACACGGGCAGGCCGATGCGGGTGCTGTACTGCTGGCGGGCGTCCGTGCCCTTCCCGCCGAACGCCTGCTCGCTGGGGGACTGCGTCGCCGCGATCACCCGGATGCCCATGGCACGGGCCACCTGGTTTATGGTGACCAGCTCCGAGGCCACGTCGGGGGCCTGGCGCAGCAGTTCGGCCAGCTCGTCAACGATGAGAATCCAGTACGGCCCGTGCTCGCTCGTCCACTTCCGAACGGGCTCGCCCTTCGGACCCCGCAGGGTCGCCAGGTACTTACCGCGGCGGATCATCTCCGCCTTGACCATGGTGAGGACCTGGCGGGCCGCGTCAGGGCCGTCGGCCAGCGCGAGCATGTTGCGACGCCAGGGGCCCAACTCGAGCGCGCCGGGCTTCATGTCGATGCCCAGGATCTCGGCGTCCGCACAGGCGACCAGGTTCCCGGTGACGCAGTTGATGACCCCGGACTTGCCCATGTCGGTGCCGCCTGCGATCAGGACGTGACCGGCCACGAGGTCGATAAAGATCGGCGTGCCGTCCGGGTAGATGCCGATGGGCAGCGACTGCTCTACCGACGTGATGGCGGGCCCCGGCCATGCCACGGTGTCCGCGAGCGGGTCGTGCGTCTGCATGCGCACGATGAGCTGGTTGGCCTGTGCGCCGACGGCGAGGCGCAGCTTCCCTGGCAGGTCGAGGTTCGCCTCAAGCTGGGTCTGCTTGGCGATGACAGCCTCGGCAGAGGTGTTCCGGCCGGGCGGGAGCGCAACCGCGGCGTGCCATCCGGTGTCGGTGAACACGATCCGCGAGACGTCCTGAGCGGGCACACCGAGGGCGACGAGGGCGCGGCGCAGTGCGGTCTCCTCCACGCTGTCGCCGGTCACGCCCGGAGCGGCGACGTTGACGCCCATCGAGTCCGGCAGGGCGCCGTTCTTCACGGCCTTGATCTGGAGGTTCATGCGGTCGTGACGGGCCTTCACCAACCACGGCACGTACATGCCGTAGGCGCCGATCATCGTGACGCCAGTCGCGATGAAGGAGGGGACGGACGGGCCGAGCGCCGCCCCGAGCCAGGCGTCCACGGACATCACCGCGCCGCCGAGGCCGACCGCCGCGGCCTTGGTGTTCTTGTGCTCCAGGCCCTTCGCGCACAGCGCGCCCGTAGCGGCCGCTGCCAGGCCGTAGCCGGTGTGGTCAGGCCAGCCCACACCGGTGGCGTGGTGCCACCACGACATCGCGGTCAGACCGAACGTCGCGGCAGCTGGGGCCAGTTCGTAGCGCAGGCGCCCGCAGAACCGGCACACGGCGATGGACGCGCCGGCCACCGCGGCGGCAGCGCGGCGCAGTCGGGTGTCTTTCATCGGGGGCCTTCCGCAGAGGTGACGTGACGAGAAAGGGGTGAAGCCCGGTCGGGCAGGTCACGTCACCTGGGGAAGGCAGCAAGAAGCGTACGCGCGATCATCGCGTGGCCTTTCGGTTTGGGTCTGTCGGCGGTTGCTCTCCGCCGAGGAGGTGGGCCCTGGGCCCGTATTCGGTTAGGTGATCACTGTAACTCGGCAGCCCGTCGTTCGGCTGTGTGGAGGGCCGGCCTATTTGGTCAGGGGCCGTCGGCTTTACGGCGTCCGGCCTCGTACCCGCGGTCCCACGCGTCCTTCAACTCCCGGCGCGGGGCCGCCACGAGCCACGGCACCAGGGCCTCCGCGAGGTACCGGTACCGCTCGCCCGTGCCGGGCAACTCCCGCTCGATCTCCTCGATGGCCGCGCCCATCTCCATCACCTTGCAGACGTAGTCGGCCAGGGGCTCCACCCGTGGATCGCAGCGGCCGGGCTCCTCGGGCGGCGGCACCGACACAAGGACCTGGGCGAGGTCCGGGTGCCGGTCGGAGGGGCCGACGCCGTCGAGGTGGCAGTGCAGTTCAATGTTGAGCCAGCCCTCCAGCGGCAGCAGTTGCCCCATGAAACGAGTCCTCGACGCCTGCTGGTCAATCTCCCCGCTCAGGCGGCGCACAGCGTCTCCGACGTCTCGTGGATGATCGTCTCCGCCTTGCTGCGGCAGTCCTGGCAGGCGCTGTTGTGGCTGCCGCAGATCGCGGCCGCGAGGGCGTCCAGGGCTCCGGTGACGGCGATGTTGAGCAGGGCCGGGGCCTTCCGGGCGCACGACGGGCACGAGTGTGTCTTGCCCTCGCGTCGGCCGCACGCAATGAGCGCGACCTCCCGCAGCAGCTCGGCGGACGGGTCGGTGGTCATGCTCATGCACGCGCTCCCTTGGGGGACTTGGGCTTGAAGGTGGCGATCGACTGTAGGCCCGCGGATCCGATCTGCTCATACACACGCATGTCCTGGCAGTAGGAGCAGCGGTAAGCGACGAACCAGCGCAGCGGGTTGTCCTTCGCGAGCGGATTGCCCTGACGGCCCCCCGTCATGAGGCACGGCCCCGTGTCCCCGCACCAGTCGCATGCCGCGGAGTAGTGCGACAACTTTGGCGCCTCAACCCACTCCGACCAGCGGATGGGCCGCCCGCCGTGCTCGGCCGGCAGGCTCGGGGCGGTGTACGTCGGCAGGTCCGGAACCGCCCACAGGCACCCCTTCCGCTCCAGGCCCGACCCCGCAAGGGCCTCGACCGTGGACGCGGGCACTCTGCGGGCCGGTTCCGGCTCGGGCTCGCCGCGCAGCACCCGCAGGCACGATGCGCACAGGCGCCCCTCGTCGACCGGTCCCGTCCAAGGCCGCACGCCCGGCGCGGACTCGACGTCCGGACGGCACTCCACCGGCACCGTGAACATGATCGCGGAGGGCACCTGGGCCCCCTGGACGGCGACATGCAGCTCCATCCGGCCCGCACTGCGCACGACAACCCGCCCTGCCCATACAGGAGTTGGTTTCTCGACGGCCAGGGCGCTCATGCCTCTCCCTCCATCCACAGGAAGGACAGAGGCGGCTCCATCACGAACACGTGCTTCCGCCGACACCCTGCTCCGGCGACGAGCACACGGCGTTCCATGCGCCAGGACCGCGACACCTGGCCGCGTCCGCAGGCCGGGCACGGCACCTCGGTACGAACCTTGACGGTCGTAGTCGGCAGCGGGGGCGGGAAGATCGGGAACCCTGCGGCAAGCGCCAGTTCTTCGGCGGCACGGGGCTGGAGCCGTATATAGACCTGCTCCCAGTCCAGCCACTGGGCAGGAGTATCCACGGCTGTGGACACGGCAAACGTGGTGCTCATGGAGGGGCATCTCCTTGGTAGGCGTGCGAGGGACGAGCCCTCACGGACTCTTACGTCCCATCGCGGAATCCGTTACGCCCGACCACGTCACCGCAGGTCAGATGACATGCGGGGCGAGCTCCATGACGACGAGAGAATGCGTTCAGCGCCGGTCGTCATGCGCGGGGCCCATCTCCGGGTACCGCCCCATCAGGGGCGGAGTTGTCGTCCGGGAGGAGCCCGGCTCCCCGCCGACGGGAGCCCGGGGGGCAGCCACTCACGTTAGGACGGGTGCATCCAGCGAGCGACCACTGCCATGCCAAAGCACGGAGGCGCCGGCGGCTACCGCTGGGTAGCCAGGTCAGGTCGCTGGCAGGCCCAGAGCCCGCAGCGTGCCCGGGTCCACATCAACACCCTCGAGTTCGTGGGCGAGGCGCAGTACCTGGTCTGCGATAACGAGATCACGGGAGGGCTCGGGAACGGTGTCGCCGATGCTTCGCAGGAACTTAGCGATCTCGCGCCACGAGTAGAACTCTGTTCCCTCCGCGCCGGATTCGGGTTCTGGGAATCCGGCCGGTCCACGCTGGTCACGGGAGAGCTGTACCAAGGACTGGCGACTCCGGTCGCAGCGTTGTGCGGCCTCGTCGAGGGTGACCGTGTCATCGTGGCGGACTCCGACGGCGCGCAGGCCCGGGATGAGCTGGAGGTTGCGTGCTACCTGAGCAATGGCGTCGAGGAGCGTCGGTGCCTCGACGTCGCAGGACAGTTCCCTCAGCTTGGAGGGGTCAGGGTGGTGCCTGTACTGGTGGGGGTCATCTGGGGCGAGGATGTACGAAACGGATCCGTCGGCGAACGCGTCGCAGTGGTCGAAGACGTCGGCCTGCTCAGGCGTGAGGGGCTGGTTGATACGAAGGGTGAAACTCCACTCGGACACGGAACCGCCCCTTTCAGTGCTGATGTTCCTTGACGAACCGGTCGATGCGCTTCGCTTCGTTGCCGGGGTTCTTCGGAGTGCCTGACACGGTGAGCCGTGCTCCACAAGAGCAACACACTACCCATCCCCACCTGTGGCCGTTCTTGTCTGGTACCACCCGGCACCGCTTCTTCGCGCGGTCGAGGGCCGCAGCAACGTCCCCGTTTTGGTGTCGTCCCTTCGAAATCATCCACGGAACCTACCCACTGTTGCACATCAGCAACAGTGGGTACTGGCTGCGCGCGGCCTGCGCACCAGGGAATCAACGACATGCTGGCGACCTGGCCTGTGGGGCGACAACGTCGGATACGACGCAGGCGCCACCATGGCCAGACGAATGGAGACCCGGTAACGATGCCGTTCGATCCCGAGCGCCCCGCGCCCCCGGCCGGGATGAAACACCGTACCGAGCACGGCTACATCATCGCCGGGCCCGACGACCGGGGGTGCTGTGTAATCCACGAGATGTGGGTCGAGCCCGAGCACCGCGGCGGCGGCGAAGGACGCGCCCTGGTCGACTACGTCCGTACGTGGGCACGTGAGCGGGAACTCGGGCCCCTCATCGTCCACTGCTCGCCCCGCAACGAAAGCGGCCGAGCGTTCTACGAAGCTCTCGGCATGCGCGCTGTGGCCATCGTTTACCAGGACAATCTGGATGGCCACGCAGGTCAGGGCCACTCTGACTCTCGGTAGTGCCGTCGATGCCGACTACGCGGCGGTCACGACTTGCCTGACCAGTAGTCGGCCAGCATCTCACCGGGCCAGGCAGGCTCGTGGACCGTGCCTCGCGGGCCCATCTCGGCGAAGTATGGGGAGAGGTCGTAAATCTTCGTGCCGACCACTGCGTCCAGATCGGTCACGTGCAACTTGAGTCCATCGACTTTCAGCAGCCGGGGGAAGCTCTGAGCCAATTGGTTGGGGCGCCGATGATTGCGATGCGCGAACGTCCCAGTCGCCGGCCACTGCGCGTTCCCGCGCGGGCTACGGGCGTGGTACTCGATGTCGTCAGGCGATGCCTGGTCGAAGTGCCACACGACCACCAGGTGGGAGAACTCCTCCAGGCCCTGAACGGAGTCGAGGGGGAACTCGCCCTCGTCGAGCTGAATCACCGACTCGACGCCGCCCCAATAGTCGTCGGCGACCTCGGTACGGCCTTCGACGACTTCCCCGATTGGTTTGATCTCCAAAGCCATGGCCCCAGCCCTTCGACTCGATTTCAGCGACACGCGTGATCAATCTACTTGGGCGAGGTACGAGGCCGCGCGGGCATCGAGCACGCCCACCGCGGGGATGCCTCGCTTGCGGTAGGGCGACAGCAGGTGCCGCATGTCGACGACCCTCTGCCGGGCCCGGCCGGAGTAGATCCCGTCCTCCATCGCGTCCAGCACGCTGGTCCACGTTGCGCACGCCTCCTCGACGCCACCCTGGGCAATCTGCGTCGCCCCCATGTAGCCGAGGGTGACCGCGTGCGTGCGGCGGAACGCAGCTCCGCGCGTACGCACGGAGCGCCGGAACTCCTTGACCGCCCGCTGATGATCGCCGAGGTCCCGCAGGGTGCATGCGGTCTCGTGGGCCAAGGACGCCTCGCCGAAGAAGAACGTCCGGTCCGGCTCCCTGATCCCGTCGTGCGCATTCGACAGATCGTCCTCAGCGCGCAGCAGGGCCTGTGCCGCCTCATGGTTGTGGCCGTTCGCGGCGAGGGTCCGCGCGTGCACCACGCCGAGGAGTGCTCGTTCGCGTGGGGTGGCGGCCGCGTACCGCTCGCCGTGCACTGAAGCCTGCGCGATCTGGAGGGCTTCGCGTCGAAACCCCATGTCGAGTGCCTGGTGTGCCATGGCCCGCAGGATGTGCCCGCTCAGGGGGGCATCGCCAGACCGGGCAGCCAGCTTCACCGCGGTGTTGAAGCGCTGGAGCGCGATCGGGTGCTCGCTGTTGTCGAAGGCCATCCACCCTGACACGTATGCAAGCTCGGCAGAGGCCGAGAACATCGCGCGCCGCGTCTGGTCGTTGGCGAATCGGCCTCGGAGAAAGTCGTGCGCCTCGGTCCTTAGATACTCGTCGACCGCGCGTCGGCCGTGGCCGCCGCCGCGCCGCTGGTCCATGCGCGAGAACGCCTGGGTCAGTTCCCGTACGGTCTCGACGTCTCCGCGGCCGACGCGTTTGCCCGCCGGGGGCTCCTCGGCCGGCGGTTGGGCCATGGCGTCCCACCACGTCTCGTCCGGCAGGATCAGGGCCGCCGCGGAGTACACCCCTCCCGCCAGCAGTCGACGCCGGTCCGTGTCCACTCCACTCCCCAAGTCGTTCAGCGCGATCAACGGATCGACGCGCCAGTCCAGCGCCTCCTGCGCTGGCGAGGTGGAAGCTGCGAACCCAATCTCTTGTGGCGTGATCTCACGCTTCAGACGACGGGACAGCGCCTGGCACAAGATAGCGGGCGCGATCCCCGTCGGCTGCGTGCCTCCCACCCACATGGTTACGTGGGAGCGTCCGATCTTGGAGTTCTCACGCACCTTGCCATTCAGCGTCTCAACGGCGACCCGGTTGTACGCAGCGGCGGCCTGCGCTCGTGACCAGCCAGCTTCCAGGAGAAGTGCGGCCAGCCGTTCGTTTCTCTCGCGCGCCATTCTGCGCCCCCGCCACTGAAAGTGATCTTTGACCACGTTGACCGGACCCGCCCCGGAAGTAGTTCAGGGGCGGGTGCAGATCCAACGTAGTGCTCAACTGACCCTTGGTGCAGTCGAGGTGGCGGAATGCCACCCTGCCGAAGCTCCTGGGACCTTTCCAGTCTCGATGCGCCTCTGAGGAGTTCATCTGCTCGCCGGCGTTCAACTCAGGGAGGCCAGCAGTTCGGAGGCCGCAGCCTGCATGGCGCCGGTCAGCGGCCCTGCCTTCCCCGTCCGCCGGTACGCCCGCGCCACGTTCGCGCACAGCATCAGCCGCGACAGCTGACCGGTCCGCGTGTTGAGGATGTCATCGAACTCGTTGAGGACACGGGCCGCCAGGTCGGGGACCGGCAGCGAGGCTGACCACAGACAGGCCGCGTCCCAGCCAGCAGGCGCCAGCCCCCAGTCCTCCCAATCGAGCAGGGTGAGTGGGGCGGCGGTGAGGTTGGCGTATCCGACGTCGCCGTGTGCGCACGTCCACTCCGCCACTGTCGTGTCGACCTGGTCGCCGTACACCTCCCCGATCCGCCTGGAGAGGTGGCCCTGCTGGACGCATACCCGGCTCGTCTCGTGCCTGGCCAGGTTCCCCAGCGCCGTACGCAGGTCAGCCCACCACGCGTCTGTCAGGTTGGGATCTCGGTCGACGGTGCCGGTCGGCGAGAGCGCGGGGGCGGTGGCGAGGCTCATCTCATCGACCCGCCACACCACCCCCCGGCTCTCGTCGTGCCACATTGAGCCCGCGAACCAGTCCGGTCGCGGCACGCCTTCGATCGCGACGGACGCTTCCAGCCCGGTCCACGACTGCGCGCTGAATGCGCCGGGCCGTACCCACGCCAGCCGCACCCATGTGCCCGCCGAGGTCGGGAACCCGGCCGTCCCGTTGTACTGGGAGTAGTGGGCGCGGCTGCGGTCGAGGACGCGGCCGGTGCGCTTCTCCGCTTCGGCAAGGACGTCTTCGTGGCTGATGGTCGACAGGTCATCCATGGTGGGCTGCACGGGCTGCTTCCTTTCCGTGTCCGGCCCGTTCCCGTAGCAGTGTGCGGTAGGCGTGAACCGTCTGCGCGCTGGCCGCGACGCGGGTAGCGGCGGCGAGCTCTGCGAGGTGGTCCGGGCGGGAAGTGCCCACGGCGATCCTGCTGACGGAGGGGACGGCGAACGCTGCTGCCAGCCTGGCCTGGACGCTCGAAACGGCTGGCTGCCCTGGCTCGAGGAACAAGCCGGTGTCGATGCCGGACCAGACCTGATCTGAGGGATTGCCAGCAAAGGGTGCCATACCCCACACCGTCCTGGCACTCATCTCATGGGCAAGGTTCTCGGCGGCGTCCAGGACCGGGCCGGGCACGGCCAGCCCTGCCCGCACCATCACCACCTCTGGCCGTACTGATAGCCCGGCCGCGACCGGCACCAGGGGCAGCGGGTTCCACGTGGCGACACCCCACGCCCTGCACAGACCGGCCGCCTGACAGGTAGCGAGCGCTTCGCACGCAACCGCGAACCGTCCAGGATCGTGCTCCGGATTGTGCAGGAACACCGTGTCGGGCACCCGACCAAGGGCCTCCCCCGCCTCGGCTACGGCGGTCCGCAGCCGGACTGGGTCGAGGTCGTGACCGTCGGGGAAGTACCCCACTTTGGTCGACACCTCGAACCGGCCCAGGAGTTCACCTGCCTCACTTGCGAGCGCCCGGTGCCCCTCGTACCGGCCGTAGTTGTAGGCCGTATCGACTGCGGTGATGCCAACCTCTAGAGCCCGTTCGAGGACGGCACGGGAGGGACCAGACCGATATAGCCCGAGAACAATTCGTCGGTCATCTCCGCGCACAGCCCCTCCCGGATCAGGATGTCAGCGAGTTCCCCAGCGTTGATGCCGGTCTCAATGCCTGCCTGCTCGATCTCCACCGGTACGCCGGACAGGAACAGGCGCAGCGCGGGCAGCGCCTTGGCATGGAAGGTGAGGCGCTTACCCGTGGCGGTCACGGCGACGTGTTCGCCGTCCGTCTCGACGAGCGGCGGGAACTCGGTCACGCACACCACGGCGGTCGGCGGCCCGAACAGGCCGACGGTCTGCACGTGCCGGGCGGCCGTGCGCTCCTGCTCGCGGGCTGCGAGGAAGGCGGCCGGAGGGAACTCGTCGACCAGGCGAGCGGTCGCGGACTCGAGCGCGGCGGTCTGCTCGGCCTTCCCCTCCGGCGTGCCCCACCGGTCCAGGTCCGCACGGAACACCTCCTCCCGCCGGCACTGGTCGGCCAGCCACGTCAGCCAGTTCACTCCGGTGCGCTTCACGAATCCGAACGTCAAGTGCAGGCTGTACCCGTCGCCGCTGTCGGTACGGGTGGCCTGGTGCCAGTGACCTCGGGGGATGTGCATGACGTCCCCGGCCTTGAGCGTCCCCCGCCATATGGACTGTTCCGGCGGGGTGTTGTTCGGCTCGGCGTCCCGGTACATCGGCGCTGGTCGGGACACTCCACGCACGTCCCACGACTTCTCGCCGGCCAGCTGCAGGATCACCACATCATGGTCGTCCCAGTGCAACGCGAACCCGGCCGCGTCCTGGGTCGTGAGGTACGCATTCACCTGGACCAGCTCGCGAGACCACCACTGCAACGCCCGGCAGGCGACCTCAAGGGTGGGGTCGAAGAAGTCGAGTTCATCAAGGACCAGAGTGCAGCCCTCGCGCATCAGCGCCCCAAGGCGCGTCATGTTCGCGAACCGGATGCCCTGACCGCGGCGGGTGACCGTGTCGGTGAAATACTCGCCGGGGTGAAGCTCACGCCCTTCCTGGAACGCCCGGAACTGGGGGTGCGAAAGACCACGGCGCATCACGGTGTCGAGTAGCCGGACTGGGGTCATCAGCCGAGGCAGCAGGGCCGGGGCGGGGATGCTGCCCCTAGTGAATGCGGCTCCCATGGGGGCCGGGCCGTCCCAACCGAGCGCGGACTCGATGGCGTGAACAAGCTGGTGCTGCACATGTCCTCCGGGAAGTGTGAGGGCGGGCCCGCCGCAGACAGCGGCGGGCCCCGTGCGGAGAGATACTGCGCCTACGCCTCGGGGTGGTTCAGGCCGTCGCGGTTCTCTCCGTCGTCCCCGGCGGAGGTACCGGTGGGGTCGGACTCCTGGGTATCGAAGCGGTCTTGCACACGGGCTAGTTGCTTGACGGCGATCAGGAGCCCAGGCTCGCCGGCGCTGCTGGACGGTTCTCGGTTGGCCATAGTCGTCCTCGCTCACTTCCAGTGAAGGGGCTGATGACGTGCTGCGGTGCCCTGGAACCCTGCCTCCTCGAACGGGTGTACGCAAGGGTGTGAATGAGCCCGCCCCGAGCCACACCGAGCGCAGCCGCGCATGGCTCACACGGATGCACGACGGGCCGTGGCCTTCGGTGTACTACCGCGAGGCGTCTTCGGGCCACAGGATCACGACGGGAACTCCAACGCGCTCCGCGTAGGCGACAACATCGGCGGTTCCACCGTAGCCACGGGCGGGTTGGCCGTCCCAGACGGCGACAAGCCGCTCGGAGAGGCCTACCAGGATCTCACTCCCGGCCTGGTGGGCTTCGGAGGTCGACTCCTTGAGACCAGTGTCGTGCACGTCGCTGGCCCGCTCCATGAGGTCGTCGTAGACGGGGTGGTGCCATTCCGGAAGGCTTTCCCGGTACTCAGCCGCCGGCACGACCACCTCAATCTGTCCGCCCGCGGCAACGACCGCTTGGGCCCACCAAGTGTCGGGCCCATCAGCGACGCAGCTAATGCCGACGAGATCGCGGGCATCGTACGTCTCGACGTGTTCCAGCAGCAGAGTGCGGACCTGGGCCTCGACTGGTTCAGGCAGGCCGCGGTGTCCCGTGATACCGACGCGCATGGGGCGTTCTCCTACAGGTAGGCGGTGTGGAGCTGGTCGTCGAATTCGCGCACGATACTCGGCGGCCGGGGTGAGGAGTAGGCGCGGCGGAGGGCGCGGGCCCGTTCAGTGATCTTGCCGGAGCGGAGTCGCATCCCTTCCTGCAGAGCGCGTTGGGCGAGCGTGAAAGCAGTCTCGATTTCCTTGGTCGCGATGTATCCGGTCGCGACATCGAGGGTCAGCAGGGCTCGCTGTTTGTCGTGGCTGCTGCTCAACGCGGAGGCGATCTCCTGCTCGCCGATTCGGGTGTGGAGGGGCTGGCCCAGGCGCGCGGTGCAGGTGATGCGGCAGGCCGCGATCTTCCGCTCGTCGAACGCGAAGATCCACGGCCAGGCGACGGGGTCGGCGTCCGGGATACGTGCGGCGTTCTGTTCGCACGCCTTCATCGCGCGGTCGCAGGCGCGGTGTTGACCGCTGGTTGCATGGGCGACGGCCTCGATCGCGGAGAGCCAGGCGGAGGCGAGGGGTGAGAGGTTCGCCCCGAGCTGTTGCCGTGCGTGGGTGACGAGGCGCAACGCCTCGTGGGGGGTGCCGGTCTCGGCCTCGAAGGAGGCGAGGCTGCCGGTCTGGTAGGCGGTCAGGAGCGGGTTGCCCGAACTGCGGGCGGCCTTGATCGAGGACCCGTACAGGCGACGTGCGGAGCCGTGGTCGGCCATGTCCCACGCCAGCCATGCGGCGAACGAGGCGGCTTCCGACCCGACGGAGGCCATTCGGGATCGGTGCGCATCGTCAGGGGCGTCACCGGCGATGATCTGGACCAGACGCAGGTGGGACTTGACGGCCTCCGAGAGGTCTCGGGACGCGACGGTCGAGTCCAGGCGCCGGAACGAACTCGTGGCGATGCGCAGAGACGCTGCCTGGGAGTTGTCCCAAGCAGGTGTTGATGCGGCTGCTGTGCTGATGGGCTGAGCAGCGGTGGCGAGAGCTGCTGTGAGGAATTCACGCCGTTCCACAGGCGATGTCCTATTCGCTTGCTGGTTGGCGAGGCCGACCAGATCGAATGGGAGTCCAAGCTCTGTGGCGGCTTTCGCCAGTGTGTCCATGTTGTAGATGCCAGCGGCACCCTGGTTCTCCAGCCGCGAGACAGCAGCTTGTGAGAGACCAAGTGCTTCGCCGAGTTGCCCCTGCGTGATCCCACCGGCTATCTGCCTAGCTCGGCGGATCACGAATCCGAAGTCCCCTGCGCGTGCTGCGTCCTTGAGGTCCCCGAACGCAGACCAGTCGATGTCCTGTGCTCCCACGATAGGCAGGATGACACGCCAGTTGGGGCGCTGATATGCGCACAGCGAATATTCGGATTCGCTCGCCGAATGACGCATGGAGATCGCGTAGCGGAGGCGATTTCCTGGACCTCACGCCCACTCAGGAGCGCCTGCCACGAATCCCTCGGACGATCTTTGACCACCTTGACCACCCCCGACCCCTTGACCCCATGTCGATCTGCCCGGTTAAGCGGTTCGCTCTTCTAGCCAGCGTCACGACGAGCGGAGCACCCACATGAACGCCTCCACTGCCAGACCCAGCGGCCCGAGCGCTGGGCGCCCGACCAGCGCCGACCAGCGGCAGCGTCATCGTGTGGCCATAGACGGTGGCTTCAGCCGCCGCCCCGCGGTGAGCGGCTTAGCGATGCAGGCGCCTGCTGTGGGGAGGCCGTAGATGCCCCTCGCCCTCGCCGACACGTTGACCGAGTTCCTGGACAGAGCGGCGTACGTCTACATGTGGCCGCTGTACCCGCCGCCGGAGACGTGGGACCTCGAGCGTCCGAGGCCCCGCAAGGCGCCTGACTGGATGGACGCCGAGCAGCGGTCCGCCGAGCGATGGCACCCCGACCGGGTCCGCCTCACGCCGGACCAGCTCGTACTGCTCGGCGCCGAACGCCGCGAGGTCCTCAACCAGCGTCTGGCACAGCTCGAAGCCCACGGTCGGACCCCGCGCGTATGCCTGTACTGCCTCAACCCCGCCGGGCAGCAGTCGGCACGTTCGTTCGCCGCAGCCCGTGCGTACACCGACGGCAAGGGCTGGAGGGTCGGCGCCGACCGCTGCATCGCGGACCGACTCAGCAAGACCGACCCGATGCACCGCCCCGGCTGGCGCTGGGTGCTGCACCTGATCCGCGCCGGGCACGCCGACGGAGTCGTAGCGCTGACGCACGCGGACATCAGCCAGCACCTGGACGAGTACGAGCTCCAGCTCGACCGGGTCGGCCACCACGGCGGGTTCGTCGCGCTCGTGACGCCGGAGGCTGCGGGGAGGGAGCGATGAGGCCGCAGGCGGTGACCGTCCCGTTGGAAACCCGTCGAGGGGTCGACGAGACGAGTCGTGCCGAGCGACGCAAAGGCACCACATGCCGCACGCTCCCCCCGCACCACCCACTTGTGAGGCTCCCGATGACCCCCGCCACATCCGTCGCATCGGCCGCCCTCGCGAAGCCGCTGCCGCAGACCGCGGGGTTTTTCGAGGTGTCCTTCACCCCGGACAAGTCCCGCGTCCGCCACATGCGCACGATCACTACCGCCTTCCTGCGGAAGTGGGACGTCGGCGGTCCGCTGGCCGAGGACATCGTGCTCGCCGTCTCCGAGCTGGTTACCAACGCTATCCAGCACGGCTCTGGAGAGGTCGGGCTGCGCGTGCGCTACGCCGCTGGCGAGCTGCGCATCGAGGTCAGCGACGGGAATCCCCAGCCAGCCGAACTGCGATCCACCGATGATGACGACGAGTCCGGCCGTGGCATGTTCCTCGTCGCCTTCTTCTCGAAGGACTGGGGGGTCAGCGAGGACGGCACGACAACGTGGGTCGCGTTCCGCGCCCCCACGGGGAGGGCCTGATGGTCGCCGTCAGCGAGGCCACCGCCACCAGGGCGATCAGACGGCCGGTCACCGAGAATGACGCGGGGAAGCGCAGGCTTGTCCACATCCTTTCGCGATCCCTCGCAGACGAGGGGATCCCCGACGACTTGATCGCCACCCTTGACGAAACCCTGCGCGACCGACCCGGCGTCGCTGCCCCTGCCCGGAAGATGGACGGGTTCTTAGCCAGGCTCGGCCTGCCCGCCCCGCGGCAGCGGCCGCCGGAGGTCGCTCCGATGGCCCCCGAGGATGCGGCGCGGATCAGCGACCAGTTCCGCCGGGCCACGCGCCTGCTCCTGCAGGTCGCCCCGCACCGGGTCTCGTTCTACCCCGCTGAGGAGCTGCGCCTGCTGATCGCCCTGCGCAACGAACGGCCGGATCCAGGCGAAGCGTTGTCGTACCTGCGCCGATACGCCCTCGCGATCGTCGCTCTGCTCGACCTGATGGGAGACGACGAGGAATGACCACCCTGTTGGAGGCCATCAGCACCGCGGTGCACGGCGATGAGCGTCGGATGGTGCACGAGGATGCCCGTCAGGTCATCCTCGCGGCGCGCAAATGCCTGAATGGTGACAACGCCGGGCTCTATGCCAGCTTTCATGTATCCGCAGTGGAGGCGGTGATCGCCAATCTCCTGCCGGCCTGTATGGGGCGCACCAGGCAATGCTCGGTGGCTATGGCTGTGGTCGACCACGCCCGCGCCCTTCTCGACGGCACCCATGTGAGTCAGAGCTACCCAGCACAACGTCGGCTGCGCATCCTCTTTCACTCTGCGCACCGCCTGCTGGTGATCAGCCAGGCCACGCCTCGTCGTCGCCAGAGGTGGCGACGACACCTCAACTCCTCCCAGCGCCGGTGAACGGCCGGCAGCCGCGAGGAACCAGCCGGCACCCCCACCCCTCGGTGCCCGGCGCTGCTGGCCGGCCCGCCACTACCTGCCCTGAAGCGGGTCGGCCGGTAGCGACAACCCGCACACACCCCCGACGGCGTAACCACACCCCCGATTCCGGAGTTATACATGTGCCAGCACCAGCCCCCGTGCCCGCCGCCCGACGCTTCCGATCGGGAGGCCGCGCACCCGGTGGCCCACCACCCGGAGCAGGGTTGGAGCCTGCTGTGCAACGGCGTCCTGCTCTTCGAAGACACCGGTGAACTGCTGCCTGACGGACAGGTCATCGGCCCGGTGATGCGCCGCGCGCAGGGGGCAGCAGCCTGATGACCACGACCGTAGCGAAGGTCATCCTCGCGCCCAGGGAACGGCAGGTCCTCGAGGGCCTGGCCGACGGCAGCATGCTCGCCGCGGTCGCGCTGCGCCTCACGATCCGGGAGGGCACAGCGGCGGGCTACCTCAAGTTCGCCAAGCGGAAGTTGTACGGCGTGAGCGAGACGGCTGCCGCACTCGCAGTCGCCTACGCCACCAAGGCCATCGACCGGCCGAAGCTGCTGGATCCCGAGTCGCTGTACCTGGCCCGCGAACAACGTGAACTCGTACCCCTCATCGCACGGGAGATGACGGCCGCGCAGATGGCCACAGCTCTGAAGCGGGAAGTCGACATCGTCCGCCGGGACGGGCGCGAGTTGTTGGCGAACCTGCGCGCTCGGAACCGTGCTCACGCCATCACGCAGGCATGGCAGTACCAAATCCTCACCGCTGACCAGGTGATCAAATGGCTGCGCTGACCCCGATGCTAGGCCGCCATTTCCTGCCGCATCCGATCGAGCGCCTGAACCGCCTGGCCGCGCACGTCGGGAAGCCGGTTACCGGCGGTCCGCACGATCCGCTGCAACTGGTGCGGGAGTCGCTGAACTACTGCCTCAGTCATAGCGGCACTCAGCGATTCGGTGGCCCCTCCCCGGTCGTCCGCAAGGAGCCGAACGTGGGCGACAGTGATCAGTTCAATCACTCGCCATTGCGGTGCGACGGTCGTCGTCAAGCCAGGGCCGTGGTCTACCAGCCGTATGGCGACACCTGCACGCCCCGTGCTCACGAGCCCGCGCAGGCGGATCTCGTGCAGCGCATAGGGGTTGAAGAGCGAAGTGTGCCCTGTGCTTCCGATCAGATCGTCGGCTTCTTGCATGACGCCGTCGAAGAGCTGGGCATCGCCGAGTTCGCCTGCGGCTCGCGCGTACAGCGGCAGTACTGCCGCACGGGTCTCGCGGTCCGGCGCCAGGGCCGCTGCGTGGCGCAGCCGGTCCACCGCGGCGCCCCGGATGCGGGCCTTGCGCAGTTCGTTTCCGTGCATCCGCAGGGCGTAGCTGCTGAAGGCGGGATCCTTGAAGTGGGCTGCGATTTCCAGGCTCTTGGCGGTCCAGTGGGCGGCGGTGGCCAGTCGCTCCTCGGGAAGAACGTTTCCGAGCGCGACGCCGAGGCCGATCCGGGCGTGGGCGAGCAGACGCAGGACCTCGCGTTCGCTGTGCCCGTCTTCGAGGCGCGCTTCGAGACGGGCAACCAGGGGCCACAGTTCGGCGACGGCTTCGGAGGCGTGGCCGCTCTGGCGGGCGATCTCGGCGAGGCGGACCGTGGACTGTCCGAACTGGACCATCGCCCGGTGATCGGTGTCAGCCGGATCGGTGACGCCCAGGATGTGAGGAGGCAGTCGCAGCTGCTCGGCGACGTGGCGCAGGGAGCCCACGTCACCCAGGGTCTTCTTTCGGAGTTCCAGGGCCGAGATGTAGGTCTTGTCGTATCCGAGAACGTTTCCCAGTTCGGTCTGGTTCAGGCCGTGAACGGTTCGGTGGAAGCGAAGAATCGCGCCGAGATCGCCGCTGCTCAGGATGGTGCGGGCCTGCGGAGTGGCCCAGTGCCACACCACGTGTCGAGCCGAGGGACGGGGCACTGGCAGACGTTCGGGGGCGGCCACGGCTTGTTACATCCGCCCGTACCAGGTGGCGATGGACTGCTTGTAGCCCTCGGGCATGGTGAGTCCCGGGACCTCGGCCGCGGTGAACAGACCGATCTGCTGGTGCTCGTGGCTGAGCACCGGGTCCACTTCCGGAGTGAGGACCGTGCAGCCGTAGGTGACAATCACGACGCGTCGTTCTGGACGGGTCTGCGGAAGCGGCTGGTAGATCCAGATGTCCAGCAGCGGCCCCGCCTTGACCATCCAGCCGGACTCTTCCTGCAGTTCGCGCTCGACCGTGCACTCGGGGCTGATGTCTGCTGCCTCCAGCCGGCCACCGGGCAGCTCCCACTCCTCCCGTTCGTTCTTCAGCAGCAGCACCCGGCCGCGCGCGTCCAGGGCGACACCTTTGACGGAAACGGGCCAGGTGGGGGGCGTGTACGTCATGAGTTTCCTCGCAGTGCGGGGCAGTGCCGGAGTGTTCGGACCGTAGCACGGGGCATTCAACGCTCCCTGTTCTTGGGTGATTTGCCGGAGTCGACAATCTGTCGCTTTACCTTCCGGGCCTCCGATCTCGACAGTGAAACCCGTGACCGCCGACGAAGGAGTCCGACGATGCGCCCCGGTGATCTGTTTGCAGCGCACTTCCTCGATCACAAAACCCCGGGCGCGCCGGCCCGGATCGCCGAGCAACTGCGTCAGAGCGGCCTGGTCACTCTGGACGGACTCGCCACACGCGACGCCGTACTGGCCTTCGTCTCCCACATCATGACCATTTCACCGCACCGTGACAGTGACCCCGACGGGCTGACCACCATCCGCGACACCCCGCGCCACGCAGGCCGGCCCGGGTTCGCTGGACTCGGCAACGGGCAGCTCGCCCCGCATACAGAGCGGGCCAGTCTTCCCCGCCCTCCCCGCCTGATGCTGCTGGTCTGTTCCCAGCCCGCCGACCGGGGAGGCGAGTGCTTGCTCACTGACGGACGCCGCGTGCACGCGGACCTGCTGCACCACGGAGGCGGCGAAGCCGCTGACGCCCTGTCCCGGCCACGGACGGCATACTTCGGCGCCGGAGACGGTCACGCATCCCAGGTGCTGACCTCTCACCGCGACGGGCGCGTGTCCATCAGGCTGCGATTCGACGCCCTCGCCCGATGGAGCCCGATCGTCCAACCGCACCTGCCCGACCTCCAGGCCGCGGCTCATGGACACCAGCAGTCCCTTCGCCTGAGCCCAGGCCAGGGGTACCTCCTCGACAACGAGCGATGGCTGCACGCCCGTACAGCATTTGTCGGTGACCGCGTGCACTGGCGGGCCCTGGGAGACCCGCGCTTCGACCTCGATCACGGCTTCGCACCTGCCTTGGACGCACCCCAGCCGACCGCGAGCGTGGAGGCCATGTCATGAGCGTGACGCTGTCGGGGACCCCGAGGAATGCCGTGGTGACGCATAAACCAGGTGATCACATGACTGGCCTGACTCCTGTGTCCCCCCACAAGGCCGAGTTGCTGCCGCTCGTCGAGACGGTCCTCAGCTGGGACTTGAACCGCGGAAGCTTGCCGGAGGTCGACGTCAGCCTGGACCTGGTGAAGGCGTTTACCGCCTATGGGCGAGTCCTCGAAGGCGATCTCGCCGCTGTGTGCCGCCGGTTGCCGGCCGACTCGGATCTCCGCCGCGGGACACAGGCGACGCTCAGCGAAGCCGCCCGGCGTCTCTACATGCCGCCCCCTGTCGGTTCGGAGCGTGGAGCCGCCCAGCGAGCGCAGAACCTCGCTCGCCTGATCCAAGCCCTGCTCCGTGGCACCGGCAGCGCCGCCCCCGCCCCAACCGACGAGGCCACCGAATGAACGCGAAGCAAGAGACGCCTCGGCGCACCGGCCTGCCCGAGGGCTGGTCCCGCCGTCCCACGGTGGCGCGGATCGATAATTTTCTGACGGGCGGATGCGACAACTACTTCCCGGACCGGCATTTGGCCGGACTTCTCATGAAGTCGGCCCCGTGGCTGCCGAGCATGGTGAAGATCAACCAGCGGCACCGGCCTCACGCCGTCACCACCCTCGCGCGTGATCTCGGGATCGCCCAGTTCCTGGACCTGGGGTGCGGACTGCCGTCCGGCTGGGACAAGAAGCGCCAGTGCCACGATCCGGCCCTGACGTACGAGGCCGCGCGCAGTGTCCACGAGGGCGCCCGCGTGGTCTACGTGGACAACGACCTGATGGTGTGCGCGCACGCCAACTTTTCTATGGCGGAGGACTTGTCCACCGCTGCGGTCCATGGGGACATCCGCAAGATCGACGACCTGCTCGACGCCCCCAGCATTCGAGACTTCGACCGCAGCCAGCCGATCGCCGTCTTGGCCCATGACCTGCTGCCGTGGGTCAGCGACGAGGAGGCGGAAGCAGCAATGGCGGCGGTGCGGGAGTGGCTTCCGGCCGGCAGCGCTATCTCCGTAACCCACGCCACCACCGACATGGCGCCGGAGCAGATGAAGGGCCTCGTCGACCACTACGCCGAGGCCGGCATCGTGTACCGGCCGCGCCCACTGGAGCAGATCCAGGCGTTCCTGGGCCCGTGGTCTGCCTTGCCGCCAGGTGTCGTCCCGACCGCCCAGTGGCGCGCCGGGCACAGGAACGTCCACCGGATGCCGTCCGCTGCGCACTCGTTCGCCTACGCCGCCGTCATCACCGAGGCCCTGTCCGCGGGCCCGTGACCACAGACCGCCCGCCCGCCGTCGGTGCGTGACGGTCCGATTGGTGGTCGGGTGCAGCACCCGGCAGCCGGACCCGCAACAGGGCTCGGTGCCGGACGAGACGTGTGGGGAGGAGCCCCGTGGGGCTTCTCCCCACACAAACCGGCCCGCGAGAGGAAGAGAGAACAGCGGTGACGAGCCACTGGACTGCGTTTCAGCCGAACTCCGAGGACCGCACCGCCCCGCGGCGCGTAGCCGCGTTAGAGGTGCGGTGCCCTGGCTAGCGTCATAGTCGATCGACAGGCCAACGCGCCTTCATTTCCGAGCAGTTGTGCGAAAGATCCAGAAGGAAACCCCTTAATGACCGATGTGACCGTGGACCCCGACAAGGCCACGCAGCTCCGCAACCAGGTCGTCGACCAGCTCAAGGAGGACGGCACGATCGTGTCGCCCGGCGTCGAGGCCGCCATGCGCAAGGTGCCCCGGCATCTGGCCGTACCGGATGCGTCGCTCGACGACGCATACAGCACCTACAACGCCGTGATCACGCAGGAGGACGAGCACGGCAATCACACCAGCTCGGTGTCCGCTCCACAGATCCAGGCGATGCAGCTGGAGCAGGCCGGCATCCGACCGGGCGACAACGTGCTGGAGATCGGCACCAACGGGCCGAACGCCGCGTACCTCTCGGAGTTGGTCGGGCCCACTGGTCAGGTCACCACCGTCGACATCGACCCCGAGCCCGCCGACCGGGCCAGGCGGTTCCTCAGCGAGACCGGCTACACCAACGTCAACGTAGTGGTCGCCGACGCGGAGGACGGTGTCGCCAAGTCTGCGCCCTACGACGCGATCGTGGTGACGCTCGGCGCCTGGGACATCCCGCCCGCCTGGATCGACCAGCTCAAGGACGACGGCCGACTCGTCGTGCCGCTCCGCATCAACGGCCTGACCCGCACCTACGGGTTCATCCGGCAGGATGACCACCTCCTCGCCACCAGCGCCCACGTGTGCGGTTTCGTAGCGGCGCAAGGCACTGGTAGCCACACACAGCAGGTCATGCAGCTCCCCGGAGAGGAGGGCGTCACGCTGCGGTTCGACGAGGGCGGGCCGGCCAACCCCTCCCTTCTGGACGGCGTCCTGAACAGCGCCCGCGCCGAGACGTGGACCGGGGTGACCGTCGCCAGCCAGGAGCCCATCGGCACCCTCCAGATGTACCTGTCCACACAGGTCCCGACGTTCTGCTTCATGTCCACCAACCCCGAGTTGGCCACCGGCAAGATCGGCCCCACGGGCAACAGCTGGTCCATGGTCGCCATCGACGGGCCGCACTTCGCCTACACGGTCGTGCGCCGCGACACCGAGAAGAAGACCGCAGAGTACGGCGTCCACGCTTTCGGGCCCGACGCAACCGAGTTCGCTGAGCGAATCGCCGACATCTTCCGCACCTGGGGCAAAAGGCTCCGCGGCGCTGACGGCCCGCGCATCGCCGTCTACCCGGCGGGCACGCCCGATGACCGGATCACCGGCGACCGGATCATCGACAAGAGGCACAGCCGGATTTCTATCTCCTGGCCGACCGTCTGAACCGCGGACTGGGCCAGGGCGTTCTGCACCATCCCATCGGACAAAGAGAGTGATCGCATGACCACTGCCACACTCAGCAACGTCACCGCGCCGACCGTGCTGCCGGTCGACGGCCTCGCCGACGACGACTTCGAGCTGGACATCCGGGTCGTCATCTCCGAGAGCCCCCTCACCGTCTTCATGTGCCCCACCAGCGACGGCTGCGGCAACACCTGCGCGAACGGGGCCAGCGCCTGCCAGTCCTCCATCGAGGACGCCGCCTGACGCGCGGCGTCCGCCGGGGCGGCAGCCGATCGCCGCTGCCGCCCCGGCACCACCTGTCCGCGCACCCACAACGAGAAGGGGAACCGGTGGCTCACGGATCGCCCATCACCTATCAGTGGCAGCCCGGCATGCTGCTGCGCGCCTCCACCGCCTCCTGCCCGATACCCGTGCCGGACCTTGACCTGTCCGACGGCTGCGACACTCCCGCTCGGGGCCAGCAGTGGCTGGCCGAGGTGTGGCGCGATCCGGTTCCCGATGCGCTGTCCGCCGCCAGCCCCGCGCTGTGCCAGCGCGTCGCCGAGATCCTGAACGGCACCGTGACCGATGCCCGCCGCATCCGGCGGGCCGTCCGGTCCGTGGCGGCCTATCTCCTGCGGTGGAACCACCGGCCCACGCCGTTCGGGGTTTTCGCCGGCGTCGCCCCTGCTCAGTCGGCTCAAGCCGCCGACGTGCGGTGGGGAGACGGGTACCGGACGATGCTACGGCCCGATGCCGACTGGCTGACGGACGTCATCACCCGGCTGGAAAGCAGCCCCGATCTCCTGACCAGGCTGGCGGTCGTCGCCAACAACACCGGTCGCTCCCGCGGCAACCGGCACGTGGTGGAGGGGATGCCGACCGACGCGCACACCCCCGGCTACGCACCCATCGAGCTGTCGGTGCGCCTCACCCGGCCGGTGGCCGCCGTGCTGGAAGCAGCCCGCACCCCGATCCCGTACGACCTGCTGATGCATCAGCTGGCCGACCGGTTCCCCAGCGCGCGCCCCGAACAACTCACCGGCCTGATCGCCGACCTATTGAGCAAGCACATCCTGATCAGCAGTCTGTGGCCCCCGATGACGTCGATCGACACTCTTGGCCACGTGTGCGACGAGCTGGAGAAAGCAGACGCCGCCAACATCCCCGACCTCGCCGCGCTGACCTCCCAACTCGCCGCAATCCAAGGCGTTTTGAATCACCCGGACACTGCGGCCCCCTGGTCACCCGGTGGCCAGCTGGCGCAGAGCATTCAGCGCGTGAGCGCCACCGGCCGCGTCCCGCTGCTGGTCGATGCTGCGCTGGACTGCACCCCCCACATCCCCGAAGCCCTGCTGAACCAAGCCGCCGAGGCCGCCGGGGTCATGCACCAGCTGTCGCCCCATCCGTACGGGTATCCGCAATGGCGCGACTACCACCAGCGGTTCCTCGACCGGTACGGCACCGAAGCCGTCGTGCCGGTACTGGACCTGATCGCCGACAGCGGCCTCGGCCTGCCCGCCGGCTTCCTGGGCTCCGAGCGCGCCCGGCCGCCGCACCAGGTCACCGACCGGGACGAGAAGATCCTGCGCCTGCTCCAGGAGGCCATGCTCGACGCGAAGGGTGAGCTGGTCCTCACCCGAGCAAACATCGCCGACCTGACCGCCAGCCACACCGAGCCGCTGCTGCCCCTGCCCCGGGCCGAGATCGCCGTGGAGATCCACGCCCCGTCCCTCAAGGCCGTGCAGAGCGGCGACTACCGGCTGCTGGTCACCGGGGCTCCCCGCCCCGGCAGCAGCATGCTCGGCCGGTTCGCACACCTGCTGCCGGCGTCCGCACAGACCGCACTCACCGACTCCTACTCGACCGCGGACCCCGGTGCGATCGCAGCCCAGCTGTCGTTCACCCCTCGGCGTCGCCGCAACGAGAACATCTCCCGCACCGCGCAGGTGCTGCCGTTCACCATCCCCCTGGGCCAGCACCACGAGTCCGGCCCCGGCGTGATCCCGCTCGACGACCTGGCGGTGACCGCCGACGCCCGCAGGTTCTACCTGGTCCGCATATCGACCGGCCAGCGCGTCGAGCCCCGCGTCACCCACGCGTTGGAAGCGTCCGTCCACACGCCGCCGCTCGCCCGGTTCCTCGCGGAGGTCACCACCGCCCGCAGCCCCGCCTACAGGGCGTTCACCTTCGGCGTCGCCGCCACCCTGCCCTACCTGCCACGCGTGCGGTACAAACGGACGATCCTCGCGCCCGCCCGCTGGTTGCTGTCCGCCGAGGAACTGCCCGCCCGATCCGCCCCCATGGCCGACTGGGACAAGGCACTGGACCGGTGGCGCGAACGGCTCCGCGTCCCCGACCACATTGCCCTGGTCGAAAACGACCAGCAGCTGCCCATCGACCTAGACCAGCACATTCACCGGGCACTGCTGCGCGCCGGCGTGGAACGCCACGGCATTGTCGAACTACGCGAAAGCACCACTGCGCAAGACTGGGCATGGATCGGCCGCCCCCACCAGCTCCTGATCCCTCTGGCGAGCACCGTCCCCACCACCACGGTCCCGCTCCCGTCGGAGGCCGCTGCCGCCGGCCTCGGGACGCCCAGCCAGTCCACCGTCCTGCATGCCCGCCTCTTCGCACACCCCAAGCGGTACGACGAGATCCTGACCAGCCACCTGCCCGATCTGCTCGGCCAATTCGACAACGCGCCGCGCTGGTGGTTCCGGCGTCACCGCGACACCACCCGCCCGGAATCCGAGCAGCACCTGGGCCTGTACGTGCACATCTCCGGTCCGAACGCCATGGGACCGGCCGCTGAGCTTGTCAACACCTGGGCGGACGCTCTCAACGCCCAGCGCCTGGCGTCTCGCATGGAGTTGACGACCTACCTGCCGCAATCTGGCACGTATGGGCACGGCCCCGCTCTGGACGCCGCGCACCTGGTGTTCGCCGCGGACTCTGCCGCCAGCGTGGCGCAGATCCGTGCCGTCGCGGATGACGCCGCCGCCGGGCAGGCCCTGACCGCTGCGAGCATGTTCGACCTGACGGTGAAGTTCATAGGCGACGCGGACCAGGCGGCCGACTGGCTGACCCGTACCCTGCCCCAGCAACACGGCCCCCTCTCTCGGGACCGAACCGCGCTGGCCCTGGCACTGGCCGACCCCGAGCACACCGCCCTCCTGTCCCTGCCCGGCGGCACCAATGTCGCCGCTGCCTGGCAGCAGCGCGCTGCCGCCCTGACCGCCTACCGGGAGCAGCTGGCCACCCAACGAGACCCCGACAGCGTGCTGCGGTCGCTGCTCCACCAGCACTACATCCGGGCGCTGCCCGTCGACCCCGATCACGAAGGTGCCACCGGCCGGCTCGCCCGCGCCTGCGCCCTGCGTCACCGGGAGCGGCAGCCATGACCACCACAGCCAGCCCGGCCCTGCTGGCGGACGCCTTCGCCCGCCACCTGGCTATCCCCGCCCCACCGCCGGAAGACCAGCCCTGGGCGGCGCAGGCCCTGGCCGCAGGTGCCACCGGAACCGCGCTCCTCCACATCGAGCGCGCCCGTACCGGACACGGCACCTGGCAGCAGGCACACCCCTGGATCAAGACCGCCGTCGCCACCGACATCAGCGCCGCCGACACCAGCGGCCTGTACCTAGGGGCGCCCGCCGTCGCCTTCATGCTCAACTGCGCCGTTACCCCCGACGTGCCCCGGTACCAGGAGGCGCTGACAGCCGTGGACCGGCACGTCACCGAACTCGCCCACCGGAGAGCCGACGCGGCCCAGGCCCGCATGCGCAGCGGGCGTCCAGCCAGCTTCCACGAGTACGACATCTTCTACGGGCTGACGGGTATCGGCGCGTACCTGCTGCGCAGGTCCCCTACTGGTTCCGCGATGGCACGCGTCCTGGCCTACCTCGTCCGGCTGGCCCTCCCCATTCGACACGGCGACCATGGCGCTTTGCCCGGCTGGTGGGTCGGCCACCAGCCCGACCTCACCCCGTCCACCGTCTCCGCCGGGCACGCCAACTTCGGTACGGCCCACGGCATCGCTGGCCCGCTGCTGCTCCTTGCCCGCGCCCTGCGCCAAGGCGTGACCGTCGACGGCCACGAAGACGCCATCGACACCATCCTCCACTGGCTCGATACGTGGCGGCAGGACCAGCCCGCCGGACCCTGGTGGCCCGAACACCTCCACCTCGGCGAACTAAGCGCCGGCGTTCCCGCCCAGCGCGGCCCGGCTCGACCCAGCTGGTGCTACGGCACCCCCGGCATAGCCCGCGCCGGACAGCTCGCCGCCTTAGCCCGCCGCGACCCGGTACGTCAGCACCTGTACGAGGAGGCCATGGCCCGCTGCTTGGCCGACCCCGACCAGCTATCCAAGATCGCCGACACCGGCTTGTGCCACGGCTGGGCGGGCGTCTACCAGACCGCTTTTCGTTCGGCACACGATGCCGCCACCCCGGCCTTGCGCGCCGCCCTGCCCGACTTAGCCGCCGCCCTGACCCGGCACGCCCACCCCGGCCCCGACCCCGGCCTCCTACAAGGCGACGCGGGTACCGCTCTCGCCCTGACCACCGCAGCCCACGACGCAGCGCCGACCTCGGGATGGGACGCATGTCTACTGATCGACTGAACCAACCCGCACCGCTTGAAGCAGTCCTGCCCGCGGTGCTGGAGGTCCTGGCTGGCGCCAGCACGGACACCGCCGCAGCCCACGCCGGGCTCGAACCCGCCGACCTGAACGCCGCGGTCGCCGTCTACCAGCAGGCCGGGCAGCACGCCCTCGCCCAGCAGACGGGGCCCCCGGCGTGGCGTCAGCTGTACGTCCAATTCACCGACTGGGACAAAGCCGAGCAGACCGCCGCCGACCACATCGCCCCCGCCCTGGAGCTGGCCCAACAGGACAGACTGATCACGGGCTGGTGGTTCATACGCAAGCACCCGTGCTGGCGGCTGCGACTGCTCCCAGCCCCCGGGACACAGCTCCCCCCGGCACTGGCCGACACGCTGGACAACCTCACCGCCGACGGGCGAGTCCACCGCTGGTGGCCCGGCATCTACGAACCCGAAGCCGCGGCTTTCGGCGGCGACACCAGCATGAACATCGCCCATGCCCTGTTCCACGCCGACAGCCGCGCCGTCCTCACCACGGCCCATGGCGAGCTGGGCCGCCGGGAGTTGTCGCTCCTGCTGTGCGCCACCCTGATGCGCGCCGCCGGTCTGGAGTGGTACGAACAGGGCGACGTCTGGCACCGCGTCGCCAGGGAACGGCCCCTGCCCGCAGACGTATCGGCCGCCAAAGTCGACGCGATGGCTGGGAGCCTGCGGCAGTTGCTCCTCGCCGACACCAGCCCCACTGGCCCAATGCTCCAGTCGGACCGCACGCTCAAGCCTGCCGCCGACTGGGTCCGCGCGTTTCGGCACGCGGGAAGGGGCCTTGGCGCAGCTGCCCAGGAAGGAGCCCTCGACCGCGGCCTGCGCGAGGTCGTCTCCTACCACGTGATCTTCCACTGGAACCGGATCGGCCTGCCCGCCCGCACCCAGAGCATTCTCGCTCACGCGGCACGTGGCGCGATCCTGCACCCTGTTGATTCGATGGAAAGGCCGATGCCGTGACCGCGCCACACCCGACGGCAAAGCTCCACCGGCTCGTCAGGCGGTTCCCGCTGGTCAGTCGGTCCCACCTCGTCTACCCCAGCTTCGCTGCCAGGGTCGAAGAGGTACACACCTGTGCGGAGAAGTCGACGCAGGACGGGCTACTCCTCGACCGGATCAACCTCGCGTGCGCGACCTGGAACCTGTCCGCACTGATCGCCTCTGACTGTGGCCTGACCGACCTGGCGACGGACCTGTGCCTGCGTCAGCTTCGCCTCTTCCAGGAGGCGTGGCCCGTCACCGGGGACACTGCCATCGCCTGCCTCCAGCCGGTCGTCAACCTCGTACGCCTGACCGCCCGAGCGGGACACCCGCATGTCGCCTATCAGCAGCTGATGAGCGTGCACCGCGCCGTACATGACGGCGGCACCGTGCACCTCCACGGCCATCCCATCGACTTCACGGGCTTCACCACCGACGCGACCTTGGACCACATCCAACCCTGGCTGCACGCCCTCCTGCTCGAAGACGGAACCCGGCTCCTTGTCGCCGCCGGCCAATGGCCCCAAGCGGCGGAACACGCGACCGCCTATGACAAGGCGCCCGAGCGGCTGCACGACAGCAGGCAAGCGCACGTCATGGCAAGCCTGCACACCGCTGGCCCGGACACAGCCACCTCTCTGATCGACAAGGCCACGATCGCCGAACCTTGGGAGAACGCCGTCGCACAAATCCTCCGCCACTACGCCGACCACCTTGCGGGCCGTGCCACGGCAGAAGGGTTCACCGCTGTGGAGCGCGCCGTGCGAGAGGCCCTGGAGCCGGCCCCGCCGCACCTACGCATGTTCAGGGTGAGGCTGGTCCTGGCGGCGATCGACCTGGCATCAGAGGGCTGCGTAGCCCAGGCACAATCCCTGCGCAACGCGATCGTCAGCGATACCACGCAGGCAGGCGACGCGTACGCTGCGCGCGAGATCCTGCGTCACCCCGGCCTTTCGGCCAGCGAGCAGTCACACCGTGAGCTGGAAGCCATCGTCCGCGACGGCCGCCTCGGTCAGGGGGCCCTCCCGGAGTCAGTGCTGTCCACGATGATGCAGGCCGTCAGCACAGCGGAAGCGAGCCTCGCTCACTGCCTCGCCAACCAAGGTGCGACGTCGCAAGTTGAATGATCTCGCTCGCGGGCGGCCGTCCCGCCATCATCACGAGCCGAGCACCCACCGAGAACCTCATTCGTCACCGGCGTTACGGACGCCGGCGATTCGGCCAAGATCGCGTAACGGCCAGGTGCGGTGAGACACGGGTGCGCGCAAAGCGAGTCGCGTAACCACGGGGCGACGGCCCGACCGAAACACGTGTGTTCGAAAAGCTGGTGTGCGTCGTTGATCCCTGCACCGACAACTCAGCACTCAACTCACCTGGGAGGACAGGCACTTGACGTCTGCCGACACGATGAACGAGAGCACTTCCCCGCCTCCACCACCCCCAGCAGAGATGACGTACAACGGGCAGTACTCCATCAACCCGATGGCGGAAGCGTCCTTCGGGCGACTGTGCTCGCAGCTCCCCTCCGTCCTCGGGCGCATCACGCGCATGGCTTGGAGGATCGACCGCGCGGCCATGATCGTGCTGCTGTCCTGCAAGGTGGCCGCCGGTGTGGCCTCGGCCGTGCTGCTGACCGGCACCGCCCACGCCATGCAGGCCCTGCTGGACGCCGACGGCACGGTGTCGCAGCGGATCCACCAGGCCCTGCCCGCGCTCGTGGTCGTCGCGCTCGCGGCGGGACTCGCACGCGTGTGCTCCGCGGCGTCGCAGTACGCCGAGCGCCGTCTGACCCCACAGGTGAACGAGAACGCGGACACCGCCCTCGTCGAAGCCGTGCTGAACGTCGAGGTTTCCGCGCTCTCCACTGACGGCTTCTCCGACCGCCAGGAAGCGGCCGAGATGGGCGTCATCCGCACCCACGTCATGATCACCGACGCATCGCGCTTCCTATCCGGCCTGGTCAAGCTCATCACCGCGTGCGGCGTCCTGTCCGTCCTGCACCCCCTGATGTTCCCCCTGCTGGTCCTCACCGTTGTCCCCACGGGGCTTGGCGCCCTTCTGGCGGCGAGGGTCGACTACGAGGTCCACTACGCAAACATCCGCGACCGCAACGTCAAGGGAATGACCCGCTGGTGGGCCACCACCCCCAAGTACGCCGATGAAGTCCGCGCAAACTCGATGACCGGCTACCTCAACTTCTGGTACCGGAGCCTGTCCGATCGCATCACCCGCCGCACACTCACTGCCGCCCCCCGCACCCTGCGCATCAACCTCACAGCAGCACTGATCGGCGGTATCTGCCTCACCGGCACCTGGGCCGGACTCGCCTGGTTGACCTCCACAGGCCGCATCCCCCTCGCCATCGGTGCCACGGCCGTGGTTGCCGTGCAGAACACTCTGGCCGCCCTCAACCAGCTCGTCACCAACGGGGCCGCGGTTTTCCACACCAGCCTGTACCTGACCGACATGCAGGCATTCCTCGACCACGCAGCGACATGCACCCCTCAGCGCGGCGTGGTGGAGACACGGCCCCTCCGCGACGAGGCCGCAGAACCCATGCCCCGCCACGGTGCAGTGCGGGTGGCCGCACCCGTGGAGGAGATCCGCCTGGAAGAGGTGGTCTACCACTACCCGGGCAAGGACGTGCCAGCCGTAGACGGCATCTCGCTCACCCTCCGCCGTGGAGAGATCCTTGCCATCGTGGGCGACAACGCCGCCGGTAAGTCGACTTTGACCCGGCTGCTCAGCGGTATCTGTCTCGCCGACAAAGGCCGCGTCACCTGGAACGGAATCGACCTCGCGGAGGTGGACCCGGCCTCGGTGTGGAAGTGCACCGCTCTGGTCCCGCAGATCTTTGCCCAGTGGCCCCTGCGGGCCCGGGAGAACGTCACCTTGGGCCAACCTCGCACCCATGACGATGCAGCCGTCTGGGAGGCCATCGATGCTGTCGGGATGCGCGAGGCGATCGAGAAACTGCCCAACGGGCTGGACACTCTGTTGGCCCGCGAGGTCTTCGGCGGCGAAGAACTGTCCGGCGGGCAGTGGCAGCGTATGGCGTGTTCGCGCGCTCTGTACCGCAAGCCGCCGCTGTTGATCCTTGACGAGCCCACTTCACAGATGGACCCGCGCGGCGAACACGACATGTTCGAACAGGTCAAGGCCATCGCGGGCGACCGGATCACGGTGATGGTCACCCACCGCCTGGAAAACACCAAGATCGCCGACCACATCATCGTCACGCAGCACGGCCGTGTTACCGAGCAGGGCCGGTACGACGAGCTCGTGCATGGGGGCGGGGTCTTTGCTGAGCTGCTGGCCTTGTCGAACGACCGCTGAACGACCACTACCCGACCATCGGCACAGGAGATCCCGTGCAGCCCGATGCCTGGAAGACCATCCGCGCCCTCGCGGACTACTACGACACCATGTCCGACCAGCCCCGCGAGCAGAACTGGATCCTGCAAGTCCTCAAGATCGCCGAAGAAACCGGCGAAGCCGCCCAGGCCGTGATCGGCCTGACCGGAACCAACCCCCGCAAGGGCCTCTCCCACACCTGGGACGACGTACAGGCCGAAGTCGCTGACGTCATCATCACCAGCATGGTCGCCCTCGCCCGCATGCGCCCCGACCCGGACGGGTTCTTCACCAGCCAACTCGCAGCCAAGGCCGGCCGCGCCCTCGAAGGAACAGGCCGACTGCCGACCCAGCGCACCCCGGCCCGGATCCGGAACTCTGCCAAGGCAGTGATCATCCACGACGGGAACGTGCTGTTGACGCGGAACCTCTGGCGCGGCCGGGAATGCCACTTCCTGCCTGGCGGCGGGCAGCATCCCGGCGAGCCCCTGCCGCAGGCAGCGGAGCGGGAGGTCCTTGAGGAGACCGGACTGACCGTCACCGCCGGCCAACTGCTGTGGGTGCGCGAGTGGGCGAGCAAACCGGGCGACTTCCATCAGGACAACGACCTCGTTCACCGCGTCGAAATCGCCTTTCACTGCACTCTCTCCGGGAGCCCGGAGCTAACTGGCGGCCACCACGCGGACAGCGACCAGATCGGTCTGGAGTGGGTTTCGCTGGAGAAGATCAGCAGTCTCGACACGCTCGCCCCGCACTACCGGGACCACATCACCGCAGTCGGAGTAGGGACCCGGCCGACAGCGGCTTATCTTCCTAGCGAAACGGGGGCGTGACAGGGAAGGTACGTGCTACATCGGCCACCGCGCGGGGCCGTGCAAGCACATCGTGAGACGAGAGGGTGTTAGCGGGAACAAGCGTGTCCCCGGCCGCTGGCCGGGGACACGCCATCGCGGCCACCAGGTCCGGCTTGGTGGAGGTGGCGAGAACCGGACCGGCCGAGCCGCGGATAGTCGGGGCGAAGAACCGTAGGGTCTTCTGCGCCCTGCACACCAACCTCCACGGGCACGACCTCGGCGCTGTGGTCGCCCCTCGCCAGGAGATCATCCGCATTCGCGGGCAAGAAGCGATCCCCATTCAGATGTGGGTGCTGACGCCGCAACTCTGAGAGAGCGAGGCGATCGACCTACTCCGCGCCCCGAAGCTGGCAACCCGGTCGTGGTGCAGCTCATCCGCGCCCGCCGGCGTCCAGCCGCGGCCGAAGCTGTAACAGATCTGCCGTCGCTGACGTTCCGCGCTGTAGAGAAGGGGGTGGCCCTTGTGTCAACCCCCATCACCTCAGCACACGGAGGAATGGGTGACAACTGCTACTGCTCCCCTCTTGCCGGCGGTGGGCCGGGCCTTCTGGCAGGAACCCTTGTTCCCGTCACGGCCCGCCCCAGCACTACAAGCTCCGGGGACGAAGGCCGAGCCGAAGGCAGCACCCCCCGCGCCTCCGGTCGAATCCATCGAGCCCGGCAAGGACCTCTCGCACGCCTGGGTCGTCGCCGCCGAGATCCAGGTCGAGCCACGCATCGCGGGCATCGCTGACTTCCGCGGCTCCTTCAAAACTCCTGCTGGGCAGCGCGTCGACGCGCTGGAGGTGTACTGCAAGGGCTGCCGCCGCCCGTACGACGAGGTGAAGGGGCAGGACTGCGAGGAGAAGGTGGACAACCGCCACCTGATCGGTGGCGACCAGTCGACACGGAAGAAGCGGAAGGTTCCGCCGCCGCCGATGGGAGCGAAAATCATCCCCGGAGAGAAGGTCCAGCGACGCGGCATCGGCGCTTACATGGCCGGGGTCAGCCGCCCCCGCTGACCTCCACGAGCGAACACGCGACACTAACCCGGCGCCGCACCCATCGTGCGCGCCGTGAGTACACCGCCCGAGACACCCTCGCCTCGAAGCATCGCCCGCGAAGTCGCCGGACTTCTCCTGGTCGCCGCCGGCACCCTCATCGTGCTCGTCGCGCTGGGCGCCATCCACCCGCTGCTGATCACCAGCGCGGCAACAGCGGGCGCCTTCGCGGCCTTCCGCTACCTGGGGCTCCCAAGGACCAAGGCGTCCCGCGTTGTCGCCTACACCGTCAGCACCGTCGTGGCCGCGGCCGCCGTTGGCTGCGCCTTTGTGTACTTCCCGTTTCTGGGGTGGTTCGAGGTCGGAGCGGCATTCATCGCCGCCGGTGTGTGGCTGGCCAGTGAGGGAGCCTGATGCCGCGCCAGTTCCTGCCCGGCCTCCGCCGCCTCCTCGTCCCGCGCACCCCGATGGTGCCCTTGCAGGAGAAGTCTGCCGCGTCGACCGGCAACAACTACGTCTCCATGACCTACGCGGGCACCACGACCGCTTGGGGAACTGAGAACCGCGCCGCGGGCTGGGACCTCGATCGCGTCATCCAGGAGGGGTACGAGCGCTCGATCTGGACGTTCAAGTCCGTCGAAGCGATCTCCAAGCACCCCAGCGCCCTCACCCTTGAGATCGGGCGCGGCGGTGACGAGCGTCAGTTCGCGGAAACCCTCACCGATCACCCGCTCCTGCACGTCCTCAACGTCCAGGCCAACCCGCTGGAGCGGGCAGGCGTATTCAAGAAGCGACTCTCCGCGCAGCTCCTCTTGTCGAAGAAGGGCGCATTCGTCGAGATCACCCGCTCCCGCGCGGGCACGATCACCCGCCTCGACCTGCTGCCGCCCAACCGCGTCGAGCCGATACCGGATCCTCACGGCGACTACGTCTCCCACTTCGAGTTCACGACGTACGACGGCCGTGTCCGGGAGCTGGACCCCAGCCGCGTCGTCTGGCTGAGAGACCCACACCCGACCGACCCGTTCTGCGGCGTCACCCCGCTCGAAGCCGCGGGCCTCTCCATCGACCTGGACGTGAAGGCCCGGACGTACAACATCAGCTTCATCGACAATGATTCGCGCCCGTCGGGGATCGTGGGCATCGACGTCGACGGGCTCGACCAGCGCGAGATCGACCGGATTCAGCAGCGGCTCGCACCTGGCGCACAGAACGCTGGCGAAACCGTCGTCGTCGGCAGCGGACCCGGCGGCCTCAACTACGTTGACACAAGTACGCGACCGCGCGACATGAACTACGAGACGCTGTCGCAGACCGCGAAGGACGAGATCCTGAGCGCGTTCGGCGTCCCGGAGAGCGTCGTCGGCAACGCGAGCGAGCGCACGTACGCGAATGCCGACCGGGAAGAGTGGAACTTCTGGCAGCACACCGAACTGCCCCACCTCGCTTTGCTCGCCTCCGCTTTCGACCTGGACCTGGACGACGGCTGGTCCCTCCGTTTCAACACGTCCACGGTCGAAGCACTCGAGTTTCCTCGCCGCCAGCGTCGGGAGGAAGCCCGGCAGGAGTGGAACGCAGGACTGATCACGGTCGACGAGTATCGCGAGATCGCTGGCCGCCGCCCCTTCAACGTTCCTCACACCCGTGCCCTGTGGATCAGCCCACAGAAAGCGCCCGTACCGGCGAACGAGCAGGACGCGGCCGCGCTCGGCGTTGCCCAGGACCCGGCTGCGGCAGGCGCTACCGGCCTGCCCGGCGTCGGCGGCCCGCCGCCAGCCATCGCCCCGTCCGGTCCCGCGGGCCGCTCGGCGGCCGACGCCGTTGCCCAGGCCCGCGGTCAGGACCCGCAGGGGACCGCAGCCGCAGATGTCGCAGCCGCCCGCGACGCATCCAGCGTCCCGGCGGCCGGAAACACAGCCGCGGCCACCGTCGAGCAGGCCCGCGACAACGTCCCCCTCACGCTGCCCGGCGATGCCGCTGACGACGTCGCAGCCGCGCGCTCCGCGGCCGAACAGCCGACTCCCGGCGACGCCGCCGACGACGTCAGCGCCGGACGCTCCCGCATCGAACGCAAGGAACTGCCCCACGACGATGACGGATTCGAGGTCACCGACAACGACTTCGACGCCGCGGCCGCCGCCGTCACAGCCGCACTCACCGCGCTCCTCGCGCGGCAAGAGGGCGTCATCACCGCTCGCCTACAAGCGCCCAAGACCAGGAAACACACCCGCTACTGGCAGCCGGATGGCGATACCGACTTGCGGCGCGGTGACGGCCCGATCGACGGTGCACACGTCGTCGGCGCGGCGCGCTGGGAGGAGGAGGTCACCAGCACCCTCGGCCCGATCCTCCAGCAGGCTGCGGCGACCACGGCGGTAGCCCTCAGCAAGCGCGTCACCGGTACGGCCACCGTGCCGCCGGGCGCTGCCGCCGCAGCGCTCGCTGCCACGACCATGGCGGGACGCGCCGTCGCTGGGCTGCTCGCAGACCTCGCCGCCGCCCTGGACGGTGCGCAGGTTGGGGACGCCAGCCTCGACGACCTCACGAATACAGCCACAGCGTTTTACCGGGCTCATGCCGCGAAATTCATCGCCCTGCTCGCCGGGACCTGCGCCGTCGCCACGGTCAACGGCGCGGCCGACGCCGCTGCCGAGAGCGCCGGCCCTGCCGTCCTGCGGACGTGGGTCACCCGCGGTGACACACGCGTACGGCCCTCGCACCAGAAGCTCAACGGCACCACCCTGCCCGCCGGCGTCCCGTACGCCGTCGACGGATCCACCCTGCGTTTCCCGGGCGATCCGTTCGCCCCGACCGACCTCACCGTCAACTGCCGCTGCCGACTGCGCTACCGCACCGGCCCCAGCACCAAGGAGACCTCCTAATGTGGCCCGCCATCTGGTTCGCCTGGACCTGCCTGTTCGCCGTCTTCGAGACCATCGCCCTGGTCAACAAGCGGGAGGGCGACACCCTGAGCGAGAACTTCAGACGCCTCTTCCGTACACGCACCTCCAAGGCAGGACGCGCCGTGTTCGCCGTCGGATGGTGCGGATTCTCCGCCTGGTTTGCCATCCACATCCTCACCGAGACCATGTGATAGGCGCCCCAGCGGTGTTGCCAATTGTCAACACCGGCGGCATCCGTATGAGGGTGAGCGGGAGCCCGAGTTGAGCGCGCGACCTTAACCACCCCCGCTGTGCATGGTCCGCGCCATGCTGAATCGCACTTCCCCGGCCGACCTGAGTCGCACCCTTGAGGCCAAGGCCGTACGACGGCCGTGGAACCCTGCCCTGCACCCCAGGGACTCCAAGGGCAGGTTCATCGAGACCGGCGGCATCGCACGCCTCTGGTCCGGGAAGCTCGCCCGTGTCGTACGCGCCCTCCCGCGTGATCGCGTCCTCGTCCAGGACCGCGCGGGCGACGGCACGTACACCGGGCGGCGACACAGCACCAGCGCCCGCTGGATCACGATGGTGGCCCGCCCCGATGGCACCGCCCCCACCTCGAACCAGAAGAAGGTCGAGGCCGAGGACGCCCGCCGGGTTCAGGACGAGCGGCGCGGCCTGGGCCTGTCCCGCGACGACCACGGCGACCCGAGCACCCCCGACGACCCTCACGACGCCGACGACGAGGGCAACGCCATCGGGGTCGACAACGGCGAGAGCCCCAAGGACGACGATCAGGAGGAGCCGCAGGACGGGCACCACGACGTCGACGTCGACGCCCTGCCCAACCGCGCGGCCAACCCCGGCTCCCGGTACAAGGACACCGCGGCTGTCCGGCGGCACTTCCTCGACCTCGCCCAGGAACCCGGCGCGAACGCCCCGGCCCTGCGCCGCCTGGCGGGCGACGAAGACCTTCAGATCATTCCGTCCGGCGGGCTCGTCACCACCCGCGACGACGCCAACGGCCGCTGGTACCTCACCACCGCCGGCACCGGCGGCTACCTCGATATCGGCGACTTCACCACCCGCGCCGAGGCGGAGGCAGCAGGCGAGTACATCCACGAGCACGTCCGCAATGGGCACATCATGCCCGGCGAGTTCAACGAGCCCATCGACTTCTCTGATCGGGACATCGCCGACTGGTTCCTGACGTGGCGCTCCACCAAGGGCGAGGACGCCGAGCAGGCCATCCGCCGCGCGGTGGCCGACTTCCGGAACACATGGAAGGACACCAGCGCCCCGCAGGCCCCCGCGCCGAAGCCCTCCCGCGCCCAGCCCCGCGGCCGCTTCACCACCCTCCAGCAGGTCCGCACCCACTGGACCGAAAGGGCTGACTCCCTGCGGGCATCCGGCCGCGACGCCGACCGACGGACTGCTGGGGAGCTGGACGCCCTTGCGGAGGACTCCCGTCTGAAGCTCGTCGGTGACGGCCAGTTCGTCGCCCGGCGCGTCGAAGGCGACTGGTACCTGTACGCCACCGGCACCGGCCAGCAGATGCCGTGGTGGTTCGACCGGCAGGCCGACGCCAAGGGGTTCGCGGAGCACATCGTCGGCACGCTCAAGGACAAGGACGGCAACGCCCTCGACTTCTCCTCCCCGGAGTTCGCGAAGAACCGTAAGACCTGGCGGTCCGCGAAGGGCCGCGACTACGACCAGGAATGGACGGCCGCGCGCGCCCTGTGGGACCAGGACCATCCGCCGAAGCACAGCATCGCCACCGACAGGCTCGCCGAGACCCTACGTCGCCGCCCCTTCGGCGACGAGGAGCAGGCACCGAAGCCGGACACCGACGCCGTCAAGCCGACTCCCGAGCCCAAAGCCACCGGCGAGCCCGACGCACCAGACGCTGCCCCCGAGCCCGTAGCGCAGCAGGAGGAAGTGACGCCCGAGCCGTCCCCGGACGAGCGGCCGAAGGGCGTGCCGGAGGACGCCGACCCTGTCGACGGCGTCGAGGGCTACCGATTCACGAACACCGACGGCTCGATCACCCTGTACGGGCCGGACGGCCAGGTGGCGGCCCGCAGTGTCTACGGCAGTTCCCCAAAGGCCACGGTCAACGGCGTCGCCTTCCCGCTGCCGCGGTACGGAGAGACCGCTGCCACGCTCATGGCCCGCGCGCACCGGGCGGCGCACATGCCCGCGGGCAAGCGGGACAAGGTCACCGCCGAGTGGATCACCTTCAAGGGCAAGCGGGTCATGGTCTTCCGCGGCACCACGAAGGGCGACTCACGCGACTACCAGGCCATCGGCTCCGTACGCGCGATGAAGTGGGCGCCGTCCCTCAACGGCTACGTCACCCAATCGAACATGCTGCCCGAGACCCGGGACGACAAGATCACGGAGGTGCTGGGCAGGCTCGCCCGCCAGGACCGCTACGTGGTCATCGCGGACGCTGACGCGACTGCTCGGGCGGAAGGTAGGCCCGACGCTTCGCCGGTTGCGGTCGACCCGGACGAAGAGTTCCGCAACAAGCTCCAGACGCTGGACGACGACGGGGTCACCCGCGAGGAGATGGCGCGTTGGGGCAAGCAGTCCCGTGTCCGCTCCGAGTCCGGACGCCGACGCCTTCGGCGCGAACTCGAGCTGATCGAGGAGGAGAAGAAGCGGCGCCGCGAGGAACGTGACGAAGCGAACCGCCGCGATCCGAGCACCCTCAGCGATCAGGACATCGAGTCCCTGGTCAAGCGCTCGCAGGAGGAGCGCGGCACGTACGGGCGCCGCAAGGGCGAGGACGCCAACGATGTCGAGCGCGCCGTCTATGGCGAGCGCCGCCGCCGCTCCCTGGCCGTGGCCAACGATCCGGCTGACCTGTCGACGCTGACCGACGATGAACTCAACTCGGCTAGGAACAAGTCCAGTTCACGCAGACGCCTTCATGTGGCAGCCGGTGATGACCACGCCGCCGAGAAGGACGTACGCGACGCGCTGGACGCACGCACCAAGACAGTCGAGTTCGAGCTCGGTCGGCGCAAGGCCGCCGAGGTCTCCGGCAGCAAGCCGATCGCCGACATGTCCGATAAGGAGCTTGAGGAGCAATACCGCGACCTCTTGCTCGCTCCGGGGCGGCGGGAGAGCCCTCCGGAGGTGCGGCGTGTCCTCACGGACCGGATGGAGTCCATCAAGGAGGAGCAGGACCGGCGCCAGGCCGCCCAGATCACCGACCGCCCTGACCCGGCCGGCATGGACTCCGAGGACCTGGTGGAGGAGTACCAGGAACTAGAAAAGGGCTCCTCTGCCCGCGAGGCGGACGCCGTGGTCGTCGCGCGCCGCGAACGGTCCGCCGGGATCGCCGCTGAGCTCGACCGGCGGGACAGCGAGGGCAACGAAGCCCTCATTGGCCGGGCCGAGGTCACCGACGGCGGCTCCGTCAGTATCGACGGTGGCGCCTCGTACGCCAGCATCAGCTACACGCCCTACGGCGGCGCGTACCGAGAGGCAGGCTGGTACTTCAGCAGGCACGGCGCCGTCCACTCGCGCTCCGTCGAGGGCCTGTCCTCGCGTGCGGCGGCACTCGCCGCGGTGGTGCGTGCCTATGACGCCGACGACGATCGTCGCGGCGAGCGGACCTGGGGCCGCCTGCACCGGGTGTTCGTGCCAAAGATGTTCTACGAGCTGTACGGCAGCGAGCGCGGCGCGGACCGGCTGTCGTCGGCGAGCGAGGAGCGCCGCTTCCTCTACTCCCTGTTCGCGCAGCGGCACTACGGGTGGAGCGACGGCTCCAACCCAGTCACGGGCAAGTCCGTGAAGGGCGCCAACCTGTCGGTCCCGGAGGGGCTGCTCGCCGAGTTCACCCGGGTCACCGATGAACTGTCTCGCAGGATCGCCGAGCGGGCCAACAACCGGGACCTGGACAGCTCCGACCGGTCCAAGGCCCGGAACCGCCTGGCCTCGATCAATGCTGCTCTGCACGCGATCGAGGCAGTGCGGGAGCAAATACGTAAGGATGGCGGGGACGACGACCGCAAGGTGGTGTCCCGCGAAGAGATCGAGGCGCAGCAGGCCGAGCTGCGTGCCGCGCTGGGAGGCGACGATGAGCATGTTCAGCCAGAGGGTGCGGGAGCACTGGCGGACGTACCGGCCGCGGGAGTGGGCGGCGATGGAGGATCCGCAGGCGTTCGCGGAGATGAAGGGCCGGGAGATCGAGACGGCGATTCTGGAGGCGGAGACGGCTCTGGAGAAGACCGTGGCACCGGCCGAGGGGTACCAGCAGCGGGTGGCGCAGCTCAAGCAGCTTCGGGCGGACGCGACGGCGATGGTACTGGCGGATCTGCTGCCGGCGCCGGAGACGGAGGCCAGTCCGCAGCCGCTGACGCCGGAGATGAGGGACTTGCAGGCGATGAGGGACGCGATCTACGACGCGTAGAGCGGTTCCGGCCCGACCCGGCCGACCTGCCCAAGGGGCCGGTAGAGCGGGCGGCGGGCAACCTGGATGCGATCCGTGCGCTCAAGCGGATCGAGAAGGAGCAGCGTCCCCCGACGCAGCGCGAGCTGCGGGCCCTGTCCCGCTGGACCGGCTGGGGCTCGGTGCCGATCCTCTTCGCGCCGGAGCCCGACCAGAGGGAGCCGCGCTACCAGCAAGGCGGCGCCCGCGAAGGGAAGTTCGAGCAGGACCATCAGCGGTGGTCCCGTGACTACCGTGACCTGCGCGACGCGCTGCGCCGTGAGCTGACGCCGGTCGAATGGCGCCAGGCATCTCGCGGCACACTGTCCATGCACTACACGCCGCAGCCCATCGCCGAGGCGATGTGGGACGGGCTGAAGGCGTTCGGCTTCGACCGCGGAGACGTCCTTGAGGCGGGCTCCGGCGGTGGCACGTTCTTCGGTGTCGCTCCCGACGGGGCCCGGCTGACCGGTGTCGAGATCGATCCGACCACCGCGCGCATCGCGAGGGCGATGTACCCGGACGCCAACGTCCTCAACGAGTCATTTGCCGAGACGGACGTCCACCCGGCTACGTTCGACGTCTCGATCGGCAACGTGCCGTTCGCGCAAGCCCCGTTCGACGACAAGCGGTACCCGGCCGAGTCGCTGCACAACGGTTTCATCACCAAGGAGTTGGCGCTCACCCGGCCCGGCGGCATCAGCATCCTCATCACGTCCCGGCACACCCTCGACTCCAAGAATGACAAGGCCCGCCGGAAGATGGCCGAGTACGGCGATCTGCTCGGCGCTGTCCGCCTGCCCTCCGGCGTGTTCAACGACACCGGCACCGGGGTCACTACCGACGTGCTGGTGTTCCGGCGCCGCGGCGAGGACGAGCAGCCCGGAGACATGTCCTGGCTGAACGCCCCCGAGCGGGACATCAACGGCAGCCCGCATCACGTCAACACCTACTTCGATCAGCACCCCGAGCACATCCTGGGCACGCTGACCACCGAGTCCAGCGCGTACGGCCCCACCGTCACCGTCAAGGGCACCCCCGACACCGCATCCGGTCAACTTCGCATGCTGCTGGAGGAGATCGCCGGGAAGGCCACTGCTGACGGGCGCGGCTACACCCCGCACCCCGATGGAGACGACCGTCCGCCGGTACTCCTGCAGGCCGCCCGTGAGAAGCACGCGAACGACTGGAGCGGTCGCCTGTACGAGGGCGAGGACGGCCGCCTGTACCAGCACGTCAACGGCGGCAACCCGGTAGTCGTCGAGCCTTCGGACGGGCGCACCGCCCAGCTCCGGGCCTTGATGGAGCTGCGGGATGTCGCGGCCGAACTGCGTGAGCTGGACCGCAAGAACGATGAAGACGAGCGCGCAGAGAAACTGCGCGGACAGCTCCGTGACCTGCACGCCGCGTACGTCGACACGTACGGGCCGCTGTCCAAGCCCGGCCAGACCCGCAGCCGCAAGACCGCGGTGCTCGACGACGGGACGGAAGAGCGCACCCCGACCGCCTGGGGCTACTTCCGCTCGGACCCAGATGCGGCGAGTGTCCTCGCTCTTGAACAGTGGGACGCCCAGACGCAGCAGCCGGTGCTGTCGCGCGTCTTCACGGAGCGTGCGGCAGCCCGCCGGCAGCCGCTGACCGCCACCGACGACCCGAAGGTGGCGCTCGCCGCGGTCGTCGCTGCGACCGGCCGGGTTGACCTCGGGCAGATTTCCCGGCTTCTGAACCTTGACCCGCAGGAGACCCTGCGTCGCCTCGGCAACGAGGTCTTCACCGACCCGGCCACCGGGCGCCTGGAGTTGGCGCGAACCTACTTGTCCGGGCCGGTCCGCGACAAGCTCGCAGCCGCCCGTCGCGCGGCCGCCAACGACCCGTCGTTCGCCGTCAACGTCTCCGCCCTCGAAGCGGTGCAGCCGCCCGAGCGGACCATCGGCGAGTTCACCCCGGAGATGGGCGCCCACTGGACCCCGCCCAACCTCGTGCAGGGCTTCCTGCGCGATTACCTGGGCGACCGGACCCTGATCGTCTCCCACGACGACCGGTATGGCTGGGTGCTGACCACCGGACAGGTGCCCCGCGCCAACAACGTGCTGCACGGCGTCGCCGCCGATCCGGCCAAGGGCACGAAGGGGCGCAGCGCCGTCGAGATCGCCCGAGCGATCCTCGGCTCGGGCTCGCTGACGGTCTACAAGGACGACAAGCGCAAGGACGTCGACGAGCGCACGACCCGCCTGGTCCGGCAGAAGGCCGACCAGATGCGTGCGGCGTTCGCCCAGTACGCCACGGCGGATGCTGAACGACTCACTGAGCTCACCGAGTTCTACAACCGGATCATGAACGCGCATGTCGTCGCTTCGTACGACGGCATGAGCCCCAGCCTCGAAGGTCTGACCCCGGACCGGGACCCGCACCCCTGGCAGCTTTCGGGTGCGGCCCGCATGCAGTTCGAGCCGTCGGTGATCCTCGCCCACGAGGTGGGCCTCGGCAAGACCAGCACGTACGTCATGGGCACCCAGGCCCTGAAGGCGTCGGGCCAGGTCGAGAAGCCGTTCCTCGTGGTCCAGGACTACCTGGCACAGCAGACCCTCGATGAGGCCCATCTGCTTTACCCGAACGCCGACTTCCAGCTCATCACCTCGGCAGACCTGGCCGACGGCCGCCGGGGCGCGACTCTGGAGTGGCTGCGGGCGAACAAGCACGACCTCGTGATCTTCACCGAGGAAGCGTTCGGCTCAATCAAGATGAGCCCGGAGCAGCAGGACGAGTATGAGCTGCGTGAACTGACTGCGTTGCAGGAGCAGTTGGAGCGGCAGTACGAGGGCGACTCGCACCCGTTCATCGTCGCCAAGATCGAGCAGCGCATCGCGACGGTCGAGCGGAACATCCGCAAGAACGCCGCGGCCATGCGCAAGCCGGGCGAAATCTATTGGGATGACCTCGGGTTCGACTACGCCGTCATCGACGAAGCACATCGCTTCAAGGGCGTCGGCTTCCGCTCCAAGGAGGGCGGTGGTGACGCCGCGACGATCCGCGGCATCGACCTGCACCAGAAGACCGAGTGGATGCACCGCGTCCGCGGCCACGGTCGCCGCGCGACCATCACCCTGGGCACTGGCACACCGCTGACCCGCAGCATCGCCGAAGAGTTCACGATGCTGTCGTTCGCCGCCCCGTGGATCCTCCATGCGTACAACGCAGGCGCCCCCGATCTGTGGGCGAACACCTTCGGACGCAAGGTACTGCGGATCGAGAACGCCCCCGACGGCTCGGGCCTGCGTGTCGTCGAGCGGTTCGCCGAGTTCCACAACAAGCGCTCCATGAAGACCATGTGGGGCCTGGTCGCCGACACCCGTCGCGCCGATGACGTCGGTATCCCCCGCCCCAAGATCGCGGGCGGCAAGGTGAACCTCGTCCTCGTCGACGCGACGAAGGACCAGAAGGAGCGTCTGAAGAAGCTCGTCGCGCGCGGCCGCGCCATCCACAACGGGGATGTCACCCGCGACGAGGACAACATGCTGGCGGTCGCCAACGAGGGCACCAGCGTCGCCATCGACCCCCGGCTCGTCGACGCGAACGCCCCGGCTGGCAACAAGCTCCGCGCCGTCGCGGAGAAGCACATCGAGCGGTACCACCGCTTCAAGGACCGCGTCTACAAGACGCACTACGGCAGCGACGAGGACCACCCGGTCCCCGGAGCCCTCCAGCTGATCTTCCTGAACGAGGGTGTGCCGGGCGGCAAGAACAAGGGCAACTTCAGCGCCTACGCGGAGCTGCGGGACCTGATGGTGGCCGGGGGCATCCCCGCCGACAAGATCGCGTTCGTTCAGGACCACAAGGACGGCAAGAAGCCGGCGAAGGCCGCCGAGCTGTTCCGCCGTGCCCGCAACGGTGAGATCGCCGTCCTCATCGGCTCCACGGCCACTGCCGGCACGGGCATGAACGCTCAGAACCGCATGGTCAGCGTCACGCACGTCGACCTCGACTGGGGCGCGGCCGACATGGAGCAGCGCAACGGCCGCGGCCTGCGCTACGGCAACCAGAACGCCGAAGTTGAGATCGATATCTTCGCCACGAAGGGCAGCCTCGACGGCTGGAAGGCCGGATTCGTCGCCACTAAGGCCGAGGGCCTGATCGACATCCAGCGGCCCGAGACCGCCGACGGTGACACCAGCGACACCGTCATCGACATCGATCTCGACTACCCCGACTACGAGACGATGGAAGCCGAGATCGGCGGCAACCCCTACATGAGCCAGCTCGTGAAGGTCCGCCGCCAACTCCGCGACCTGGAGACCGACCAGCACAACGAAGCCGCCGAGCGCATCCGCCGGGCAGATGCCATCGCCGCGCTGACACAAGAGTCCGAGGACCTGCGTACCGGCATCGCACGCCGCGAACAGGCCCTGCCCCGCATCCGTGACGTCCGCGGCACCTTCGCCATGACGCTCAACGGCATGCCGTACAGCGAGCGTGGCGACGCCGCCGCGGCCCTGCACCGGCAGGTCACCCAGCGGCTCCTCGAGCACGCCCAGGAGGGCATAACCGGCTGGCACGTCGTGGGCCAGTACGGCGGCCTGGACGTCGGGGTGCGCACCGAGCGCACCCCGAGCGGCAAGCTCCTCGCCCATGTCGGCTTCCCGGACCTTGCCCGCTCCGAGTTCACGCGCAGCCCGCAGGACTTGAAGAACAAGAACGCGGGCTCCGGCGTGATCACCCGCCTGGCCAACGCCCTGGACAAGGCGCCTGCCCTCCAGGAGGCCGACCGGGAGAAGCTGCCGGCGGTCGACACGCAGATTGCCCTGTTGCAGTCGGCGCACGCTTCGGCCGACTACACGCCGCAGATCGAGCACACCCGCGCCCGCTCGCACCTGCTTGACGACATCGTCGGCAACATCGCCGAACTCGACGCGCTCCCCGAGATTGAGGACTCCGAGCTCGACAAGCACCTAGCCAAGCCGGTCCGGCGGCGCCTGATATCGGAGCGCCGGGCCAAGCGTGCTCCGCTCCAGGCCCGGGTGGAAGAGGCCGTGGCCAGGCTCGAAGCGTTCGATCGCGACAACCCCGAGCCGGAGCGCACCGAACTCCCCGAGGGCGTACGGCTGTCCGCAGACGACGTCACCGGCACCCTCAATAACATCCGTCCCGTCGATCCCCCAGCCTCCCCGGACGGCGAGGACACCGACGAGGCGGGCACGAGTGGCACCGCCGAACCTGCGCCGCAGGGCGGCGACCTCATCGGGGGCCGCTTCCAGTTCCAGGAGCCGGTCACCGACCCGGACGGCCAGGGCTGGCGGGTCTTCACCGACGGCCCGGACGGCCGCGTCTTCGTCACCCGCGACGGCCGCACAGAGAAGTTCCAGACGGACGAGCTGACCAGCGAGCGCCGAGACCGCGCCAACTCGCCCGAGACGCAGCCCGAGTCAGGGGCCACAGCCGAGGACGACACGGTCAGCCTCGACCAGGACGAGGTCGCCCAGCAGCTCGATGCGATCCGCCCCAACAGCGCCAAGGCTCCGTCTGCCATGACGGATCAGGAGATCGCCGACGAGATCGTGGCCCTGATGGAGCGGGAGATGGCCGACGGCGAGCTGATCGGTGCCGACCGCACCCGCATGGCTGTCCTTGAGGCAGAAAAGGACCGCCGCGCCGGTCGAACGCCGAAGCCTGAGCCGAAGAAGCCGGAACCCGCCGAGCCGGCGGGTGGCCTCTTCGACGTCGACGAGCCGGAGGCACCGGCCTCCCAGGTCGCCGACCCGAACAACCCACTGGACCAGCCGGACGACGAGTTCGGCACCCCGGACATGTTCGCGGATCACGAGGGTCGCGACACCAGCCGCCTCCGCCCGGTGCAGATGCGCAACCCGGCCGACCTGACAGAAGGAGACCGGTACACCGACGCGGACGGCCTTACGCACACGGTCACCGAACCGCCGAAGCTCACGGGCCGCGGCCGCGTCCGCATCGTCACAAGCGACGGCGAGGACCGGTTCTACAAGCGTGACGCCGAGCTCCGACTGCGTCACCCGGACGAGGAGATCACCGACGACGGCCGCGATGAGCAGTCGGCGCCGGACCTCAACGACGGCAACACTCCCGAAGACAGCGCGGCAGACGACGACAGCCCCGCTGCGCCCCAGGACGAGGACGCCACACACAACGACGAGGCCCCGGAGCCTGAGCAGCAGGACGAGGACGACACCCAGCAGCAAGACACGGACGAGGAACAGCGCGACGACGAGCAGCACCGTCGCGACCGGGGCGCGCGTCCGGACTCCGCAGCGCCCGACGAGACCCCGGAGGGTGCCGGCGGCGGACCGCAGATGCCGGACACCACCGACAGCGGCCGGGAGGAGGGCAACACGGATGCTGCTGACAAGCCCAACGTTCAGAACGACGAACATGACCGCGACCAGCGCCGCGGCCGCCGCCGCCGTGGAAACCGCGGCGGCGGGGAGGGCCCCGGCACGCCGGGAGGCCCCGGACTGCCCCGGCTCGACCTGCCGCACCTGCCCCGCATCCCGGCCGGCACCGGCGGCCGGGACGATGCAGACCGCAACGGCGGGACACCCGACCGTGAGCCTGGCCGCACCGTGGCCGAACTGCGCGACACTTGGCGGCGCGGCGACCGGCTGACCGCCGATGAGAACACCCCGGAACGGCGGGCATTCCTTGCGCAACTCGCCGACAACCCGACCCTGACCCTGTCCTCCGGCGGTGGCCTGATCACCTGGACCGACGACTTCACGGACAGCCCCGACGGCAGACGTGAGTGGCGCTTCGCGCAGGCCCGCAACGGCGGTCGCCTGGGGAAGGTCAGCGTCACCGCTCGCAACGCGGACGAGGCTCGCGAACTGGCCGACCGATTCGAGGACATCACCGACGGGCACCGGATGCCCATCGACTGGCACCAGCCGCTCACGCCCGACGCTATCGCTCGGTGGCGCGACGCAGAAGGCCGCCCGCTGCCCGAAGCCTTGCGCGCGGTGCGCGATGCCTTCCAGCAGGAACGCGAACGCGACGGCGCCAACTCCCCAACGCAGCCCGAGCCTGCCTCTATCCCCGACGAACCGCAGCCCGCCGCCCTGCCGGAAGACCTCACCGGCCTGTCTGACGAGGACCTTGCCACCGCGTGGGGCACCGGCCTGTCCGAGTCCGACCAGATGCGCGTCATGGAGGAGATGGACCGGCGCGACGACGCCGACAAGCGCGTCCGCGACGCCATCCCCGCCACACCGGCGGCCGATGCCGAAGAGGTGCGGCGCCGTGGTGAGGCGATGGACGCCGCGCTCCGCTTCGGCACCGCGGACGTCACCCGGCGCCCGCAGACCCGCGAGGAACGACTGCAGCGCGAGTTCCAGGACCTCGACGAGGCCCGGTACTCCGCCGCGATCGACGCCACCAACGGCTACTTCTTCAGTAGCGCAAGCAGACGGCTCCCGCCCGTCAGCGAGCGCGACTTGTTCTCCGGCGGCACCCTGTCCCGGTTTGGCCGGTGGCGGGACTACGCCAGCGAGGAACTTATCGAGTGGTTCGACAACAACGGCGGCCGCCTGACGTACAACCAGTTCAAGCAGAAGCGTCGCACCGACGAGAAGATCGAGCGCGAGCAGTACGACGAGGCGCAGCGCCAGGCCGCTGGCACCCCGGCCGTGCCTGAGCCGGACGACGCCGCAGCACCCGAAGCGTCGGGGCTAACGCCAGCAGCCCCCGCGTACGCCCCAGCGAAGCGGCGGTTCGCCGATCTCAAAGCTGTCCGCGAGCACATCCGCAGCGGTCAGCTTGACGCTTCGGCGCCCGGCGCCGGGATGCACACCACGCCGCCCGCCCCGGAGGAGCGGCGCGAGATCGCGGACGACAAGAACACCCGCCTGTCCCGCGGTGGCCGTCTCCTGGTGTACGGCAACCGCGCCGCCCGCGAACGCAAGGAATACAACCGGCGCTACATCGTGGCTGCCCCCGGCAGCCTGCTCCCTGTCCTCAAGGACCACTCCGACGGTTTCTCCACCCTCAAGGAAGCACTCCACGCGGCGAACACCCTTGAGGACGTGCGCGACGCGGACGGTCAGACGTTCCCGTGGGACGCACCAGACGCGGTCGATCGTGCCCGCGCCTTCCGCGGCCCGGACGGCGAAAGCCTGGCCGAGACCATGGCGCACGTCTTGGCGGAGAACCCGAGCAGGGAAGGCCAGTGGAAGTTCGACCGCGCCCGCGCTGAGGAGCGCCAGGCATGGCGGCAGACCGCCGACGACTGGCACCGCCAGCAGGAAGCCGACGGTTATACGATCCTCGCTGATCCCTCGGAGCTCCAGGCCGACGATGAGGTCAGCTTCCCTCTGGCTGCCGACCCTGACCGCTCCCTGCGCAGTGGTGCGAAGCCCCTCGGCACAGCAAGGGGCACCATCACCAGCGACCAGTCCGAAATCTGGAACCCCACCGGGATCCAGGCTCTCGGTTCGCGTGATTACTACCGCTACCCTGCGGACCTCACGTGGACCGCTCCGGACGGCCGGACCGACCGCCCGCACGACGCACGCCTGGTGCTGGGCGTGGTGCGGCGCAAGCCCCGCCTCGGCGAGGAGAACGCCTCCGGCGTCGACCAGCACGCGCGTCGAGGTGCCCAGCTCGAGGGCACAATCCCAGACGAGCCCAGCCGGCCCGACCAGCTCGCCCTCGCACGAGCGGTCGCCGAACCTGAACCCTCCGACGAAGACGCGGCTGAGCCCGAGCCCCGCCCGGAGCCGGAGCCCATCGGCGGGCAGCCCGCCCACTGGGCCAGTGTCGACCAGCTCCAGTCTGGCGACATGGCGCGCCTCGACGGCACGACCCGTCGCGGCCGTACCGTGACCCGCGCCGGGTACGTCCTTGACTCACCGGAACGGGTCACTGTGACCCGCCGGGGTCGCACCGAGGAAATGTGGCGTACGACGATCGGCGAGAGCCCCGACGGCCGCACTGGCAGCCGCGGCGCCGTCTACACGCCGCTCAACGCCACCGCCGCCCGCGCCAAGGCACCGGATACGGCCGCCCCTGGCGCCCCGACGAGCGGGGCCCAGGGCGACGTCATCAGTGGCGACCTGCCCGACACCATTGCCACCGACACCCGCGGCCGCGGCCTGTTCCCCGGCAGTCATGTCACCGGCAATGGCGACCGCGAAGGCACGGTCACCGGCGTCACCGACACCACCGTCTCCGTGCGGTGGGCCGACGGCGACACCGACAACGGCGTCGCGCCCACCTCCCTCACAGTGGACGACACCGATGACCGTCGCCCCGCAGGCTGGACCTCGACCGGTCAGCGAATCCGCCCTGGCCACGTCGTCTCCGACGAGAACGGCGCGCTCCTCGGCCCGGTCGACGAAGCTAACGGCGACCGCATCACGGTCACCACCGCCGGGGGCACCGTCACCCGCGACGCCACGGACCTCCGCGTCGTAGGTGAAGTCCGCGACGACACCCCCGAGAGCGCTCCCATCACGGGCATCAGCGAGCCCGCCGCGAACGAGATCAACAAGGGCGACATCGTCGTTCTCGACCTCGACGGCGCCCTTACCACCGTGGAGGTCCTGGACACCAACCGCGAGGGTGACCGCGTCACCCTCGACTACGTCGACACCACGACGGGCGAGTTCGGCGCCATCGACATGGACGCCACGGCCGTCGTCCACAAGGCCGAAGGCCCGAACGGCGCCACCCCGGACCTCGGCTCGGACGACGCACCGGCCGCCGCCGACGACCTCACAGTGCACGAGCCGCTGCCCGCCCTCGACCCCATCACCGGCCCGACGGTCGACCCGGACCTCACCCCGGCCGACCGCGACGCCATCGCCGACAACGGCAGCAGCCCCGAGGACGACCCCGACGCCCAGCAGGCCGCCGCCCGACTCGGCGCTGACCTACCCGTCACGCCGGACCAGGCCGCCGCCCTTGCCTCCCAACTCCGGGCGAACTCAGACCCGGCGACCACCGAGGGGCGGGCCGCGCTACGCGCCGCCGACCATTTGGACCACGCCGCCGGCCGAACCGCGCCGGAAGGACTCGACCGCCCCCGCCCGTCCAACGCCGCACAGATCGGCGAAGGCGACGTCATCGCCATGCCGGACGAGCGCCGCGGCGACGAGGTCCACGTCTACCGCGTCATCGACGTGGAGGAAGGCCCCGGCGGGGTGCGCAGCCTGCTCCTGGAGGACGAGAACAGGCAGTGGAAGCGCCGCATCGTCCATGCTGCAATGCCCATGTGGCAGCTCCCTGAGCCCGCCCCGGCCACCAACAGCAGCAACGACGCCCCAGACCCGGTGCCCGCCACTGCCCCACGCAGCCCCAACCCGCAGATCGCCTCGGTGAGGCGCCAAACCGTCGCCGACCACAGCCGCACCGTGGCCATGCGCATCATCGACGAGGCCGTTGCCGGGACCGAGCCGCCCGGCGACATCCACGCGTTGCGCGAGCAGATCGCGCAGCGCCTGACCCCCGAGGCCCTGCAAGATGCCCGCAACGCCGCCCGCCAGCACGCGAACGCTGCCCTGGACGCCGCGGGCATCACCGGCCGCGACCGCGCAGCCGTGCAGCAGGCCCTCCGCCGGGCCCGCGGGAAGGCGCACGAGCGGACCGTCCGGGCTGCGCTGCGCACCATCAATGACCTCGAACCCCTCCCCGGCGAGCCCGACGAGGACCTGGCCCAGCGCGCGGCCGACCTGCTGCGGCTCATCCCGGATCAGGCTGACGCCCCGTCCCCGTCGCAGCGCCGCAACGTCCCGGACAGCGACGCGTCCTCCGACGACGCCACCACGCACGTCGACGACGCAGTGACCGCGCTCCTGCGCCAGCTCGAAGAGGCCGGGGCCGACCCTGCCGACATCGACGAGCTGACCCGGCTCCTGACGACACAGCTCGACAGAACCCGTCAGGCCACTGCCCGGCGAATCGTCCGCCGCGCTGCAGCCACAGCCCCGGACACCGCCCAGCAGCCCGGCCTTCTCGCCCACGTGATCGCCATACTGAGGCGTATCGGCCGTCGCCTCATCGAGCTGGTGAAGGCCGCCGCCGAGAAGATCGCCGAACTGTGGCGCAACAGCCGTGACCGGCTCTCCCGCCTCAAGGCGTTCCTCCGCCGCCTGGTGCGCCGGGTGCGCGACTGGCCGGAGTCCCGCCGCCTGGCGCGACTGCACGCCGCGCTCGACCTCCCGGACATCGAGGGCGAGTCGCTCGCCGCGCGGGTATCCCAGTGGGCGGGCCTGCTGCCCGAGCGCGGACGCTTCGGGCAGGCGCCCCGTCATGTCTCCTGGTGGAGGCCAACGACGTGGGCGCAGCTCGCCGCGGGCAGGCTCCCCGGCCGCTCCAGCGAGTCCCGGTGGATACCGGACCGCGCCTCCGACGGCGGTCCGGGGCTCGCCGCGCTGCGGCACATGGCCGCGCTGCGGGCGGCCGGCACGGACGTCGATCAGGATGTGACTCGCCGTCTGGCCGATGCGCTTGGCGAGGACTTCAGCGGCGACCCGCACGGCACCCTGCGGCACGCGGATGACTACGTAGCCGCCACGGAGCGGCGCCTGCTCAACCTCCATGCCGCGCGCAGCAGCACCATCCAGGCCCCGGACGTAGATGTGGAGATCGCGGCCGCCCGCATGGAGGCCGCGGCCGCCCGCCGCGAATGGGAGGAGCTGCGGACCCGCTACGCCGCGGCGGTGCCCGATGCCGTTGCGGCAGCCCTGGCCGACGTCCGCGACCTCGGCCCCCAGGGCAACGCGGGCCTCGTGTTCGGCCCGGACACCAACCCAGACGCCGAGCGGGCCGTACGCGACGTGCAGCGCCTCATCCCCAGGGACTGGCTCGCCACCCCGGACGGGCGCAGGCTCACCGCTGTCGATGGCGAAGCCGGCCGGTACGAGCCCGATGTACGCCGTGCCACGGTCGCCGACCTCGGCGACGAGGGAGTCGGCACGGCCGCGCATGCCCTGGCGCAGCACCTCGCCGGGCATCTGCCGGACCTGGACGCCGCACAGCGCGCCTTCTGGTTCACGCGGACGCACACCGGCCGCCCCGGCGCCCGCACACTCGACCGCACCGCCCTGGGGCGGATCCTGGCCCAGCAGCAGACGCAGACGGACACGGGTGACAGCCTCGCCCGATCTATGCAGGCCATGTTCAACGGCGACTGGTACGAGGACGACGACTTGAGGGCGTTCCTCCTCGGCCTGCTCGCCACACGATGAAGGAGAAGACGATGCCGCAGACCGTCACCGGCCGGTTCGACGACGGCTCCGCCTACCAGGTGCAAGTCACCGGGCGGGCCGACCGCCCAGTGATCGGGTCGTACCGGGCTGCGGCCCTCGTGGAACTCCACCAGGGCGAGGACATTGTCCTGTCTCCGACCGGCCCCCTGCGCACCGTCGATGGCAGCGACGAAGCGTCGGTGCTCGCAGTCCTGCGCAGGTACTCCTACGCATTGGAGGCAGGGCGAGGTGCACCGCGGCGAGCGAGTCCGCCGCAGGCGTGATTCCGGCGGCTTGCAGGATTACGCAAGAACGATCTCAGTTGGGCATCTAGATCGCTTTGCACTCTGCGAGGTGACTCTGCTCCGTCTGCTCGTCGGCGATCAAGCCGCCGCCCTTCTGCTGCCGAACGACCGATTTCGAGGGTGGGCCGGTTACCTTGCTTAGCCGGCCGTCGTTCCAGCGCACCCAAGCCTGACCGTCGGCCGTCATGAAGTGCAGCCCCTGAAAGATCCAATCCGTGTTAGGGCCAGGACTGAGGGCGGCCGCTTTGGAGAGGGTGACAGTCTTCGGCACGGTCACGGCTGTGCATGGAGGTACTACCCCAACGAAGATGTACGTGACTCGATGGCTGCGGCTTTCCCGATTCGCCTGGTCGTTGAGGAAGAATGCCGCCCAGACAGGGTCCAAGGACCGGTTGGCAACCACAGAGACCTTGCCGTCGCCCCACATCGTCATGCGGGCGGCCTGGCTTCGTTCCTCCTTCTCGCTATCCTCCTTGGACTGGGCCAATTGATCATCTGCAACCTGGGCGGCCTTGTACGTTCCCCACGCCGTTATCGCCAGACTGGCCGCTGCCACCACAGCAGCCAATACGGCCGTGTGCCTTGCCCAGTCGGAGCGCTGATACCAGCGCTTCAGCCGGCCGATTATGCCGCCGCGCCTTCCCTGAGGGCGTGCAGAGGGAGAAAGAGGAGGACGCGCGGCCACCTGGCGTACACGTAACCTTGGGCGTCTGTCGGGCACTTGACCTCACAACGGTTCGGGATCTCACCTCACAACGACGCCAAGGTCTACCACTAGGTTCCGGAGCCTGCGGCGCTGGCAGAAGGGACACAAGGCGTACGGGCCATTCATCCTCCGCCGGTGACCAGATACGGATTCGCCATCAAGGCGCTCCCCAAGGGCGGCGGCAAGCCGTTCGGGGACGACGACGAAGACCAGGAACAGGACGTCCTCGCGGCGGACGGCGCCGACGCCGATGCGCCCCCGGACGAGGGCACCCCGAACGAGGACCCCGCGTCCAGCCCCGCCGAAGACGCCCCGGAGGCTGCGGCCGACGAGGGGATGACCGAGGCGGAGCCCCCGTACGCGAAGGCTCCCGCCGACGGCGACATGCGCGAGGCCGCTGCCGACCCGCCGCCCGGACCGGAGGACGACTCCCGGCCGTGGTCCGGCGACATGTACGACGAGAGCGACGAGACAGAACCATCCGGTGCGTTCGCCGCGTACCAGGGGGCCGACGGCGAAGAAGCGTGGCTCGACCAGGCTCCGGACGGCACACTGACCGGGTGGGTTCGTGACGCCACTGGCCAGGTCTGGCGCTACACCGACCCGGACGTGTGGGCCATCGACGTCGACGACGCGCAGATGACCCGGACCCATAGCCAGGCCAACGGCGAGAGCGGTGAGGCCGAGTCCACCGACCACGGTGGGCAAGACCCGCTGTTCCCGCCGAAGAGTTAGGAGGCGTACCGGTGGAGCTGAACCGCAAGACGTATCTGGCGTTGCTCAACGAGGGCAAGTCCGCGTTCGCCGCAGGAGACCCCTCCGATGCCTGCCCCTACGACCAGTACAGCGCCAACCAGGAGCAGCAGTTCGGCGCGCGCTACTGGGCCCAGGGGTGGCTCGCGGCGCGGACGGCCGCGGAAGCGAAGACCCCCGAGGCAGAGGTCAGCGCAGGACAGTAGACGGACGAGCACGGCACGGTCCCCGGCGGCTAAATGTCCACCCGCCGCCGGAGGTTCCTCGCCGTGCCGACCGCCCCCACACTCCGAGCCCCTGTGCCCCGCAAGGGCATCTGCAGGGCGATCTTCGCCGTCACCGGCCTCGTCGATGAAGTCGCGGACCTCATCGTCCCCGGCGCCTTCGCCCACACCCTGGCGACCAGACCCGTGAAAACCGTCTGGCACCACGAGTGGAAGGAACCCGTCGGGGTCGTCCTGGAGATCGCCGAGTGGCAGCCGGGAGACTCCCGGTTCGCCGACATCCCAAACTGGCCACGCGATGCGGGGGCGTTGGTCGCGACCATCCAGTTCAACCTGCGCACGTCGAAGGGCCGCGACGTGTACGAGCAAGTGCGGCAGTGGCACGAGCACGGCGAAGCCCAGTTCTCCATCGGCTACCGCGTTCCGCCGGCCGCCGCGACAAAGCGCTCCGACGGCGTCCGCGTGATCCATAAGCTCGACCTGTACGAGGTCTCCCCGGTCCTCCACGGCGCACACCCCATGACGAGGTCGCTGGAAGTCAAGGCCGACCCCGGCTCGGTCGAGCTGGAGCACAAGACCACAGCGTCCAGCGGCCACATCGACGTCAAGGCCGCCGAACAGCAGGTGGGACGCGGCGCGATGGTCGCGCTCTACGTACCCGCCGACATCGCCGCCAAGATTGCCCACCGCGACGGCACCGCCCCACGCGACCTGCACATCACCCTGGTCTACCTCGGCGACGCCGACCAACTCCCTGGCCACCCCGACGACCTCACCAGCATCGTCACCGCGGCGCTCGACGCCGCTGCCCCGCTCCACGGGAAGCTCGGAGGCATCGGCCGCTTCCCCGACGCCGGGGACGGCGAACCGGTATTTGTCCCCGTCGACGTGCCCGGCCTGAGCGAACTCCGCGAACGAGTCGTCAGCGCACTCGCCCTGTCGCCCCTGGCCGGCGCGCTGCGCACCGACCACGGGTTCACCCCGCACATAACCCTCGGCTACGACCTCCCCCCGGACACCCCCGTAGTCCCGCCCATCCCCGTCACCTTCGACACTGTGCACGTCGTGCGCGGCCCGGACGCCAGCCCAATCCGGCTCACCGGCCCGGCCACCGACGACGAGCCGGCCCCGCAGACCGGGCTTGCACAATTGACCCAAAACGATCTTGGAATGCGGGCCAGCGTCGAGGCGAAGACCGCCCGCGCCGCGGTGCTCGAAGCCAAGGCAGCAGGCAGCCTCGACAAGAACCGCGGCGACGCTGAGCAGCTGCGCCACTGGTACGTGCGCGGCAAAGGAGCCGCCCAGATCGCCTGGGGCACCGCCGGAGACTTCGACCGCTGCGTGACGATCGCCGGGCGCCACATGAGCCCAGAGAAGGCCAAGGGCTACTGCAACCTGCGCCACCGCGAGGCCACCGGCCTCTACCCCGCCGCCCACGCCGCCGAGATCAAGAGCGCTCGCGCCGCCGTCCTCGAAGCCAAGTCCCGCATCACTCCAGGAGCCACCGTGTCACCGATCCAGCCCCTGCCCGCCTCATACGAGGAGATCCGAGACCGTGTCGGCACTGCTGTCCGCAGCCTGCTCGCCCCCGAGGACGGAACCTGGACGTGCATCGAGGCCACCTACCCCGACCGCGTCATCGTCTCCGTCTACCAAGACGGCACCGACCCCGTCAACTACGCCGTGCCCTACGACGGCACTGGCCCCGAGATATCCCTCGGCACCCCGCAGCCCGTCGAGCTGACCACCGTGATCATCCCCGACCAGGGATCTGCGCGCGCCGCCGACAGCAGCGAGACCACGGACAGTCGAGTCGTTCAACCGACCATGCGCGCCCTCGCCGACGCCGCCGCCCGCATTCAGGCCGCCGACGACGCCGACCAGCTTGAGCCCGTGCGCGCCACCGTCGGCGAACTCCTCGCCGCCCTCTCCTCCAAAGGGCTCGACATCGGCCCAGCCTACGAGGACAACCAGGAACAGCCCGCGGCCGCGCCTCCCCCGATGGCCGGCAGCGGCATCGACCTGTGGGACGACGACCCTTACGACGAACCCCACGACTCCGCGCCCGGCGCCGACGGCGCCGCCGACGTCGAGGGACTGGGCGGCCAAGACGACGAGGACACGGTCCGGCTCGACCCTGCCGAGGTGAAGGCCCAACTCGCGGCGATCCAGGGGTAACGGGCGCGACTCAGCCTCAGCACCACGTCGGCGACTCGAAGGCCACCCCGCGGCCACACCGCCACCGGTCACAACAAAACAGCAGGTCAGAGCCCTCGTGCTGCCGTCCTCCGATGCATGAGGAACGGCAGCACGCGACGTTAACCACCCCCGCTCTCTCAAATGCCCCGCGTTGTCGGGTCGTCCCGGTGCTGGCCGGGCGAGCGACGCAGCACGTCAACCGCACCCAGCATCAGGGAGAGAGCACCCCGCAATGGCTGAGAACAAGAGCCTGATCAACAGCCTCAAGGCCCAGCTCGCCGAGAAGTCCGCCGAAGCCGAGCGGATCTCGCAGACCTTCAAGGTGGAGGACAACGGCGGCTTCGTCGTCAGTACCGAGCAGGCCAACGCCTTCAAGAAGGTGTCCGCCGAAGCGATGGAGCTCAAGCAGCTCATTACCAACGCCACGGGCATGAACGAGGTCAAGCAGTACCTCGCCGAGCCCGACTCGGTGCCCGCCGCGGGCAAGCACTACGGGCAGAAGCCGCAGGGCGCCATGGAGGGCAAGAGCCTCGGTGACCTCTTCGTCGAGAGCGACGCTTACAAGAACGCTGCTCAGGCCGGCTTCCGCGACCGTCCGTACGTCCGCGCGGAGATGGAAGGCAAGAGCATCTTCAGCCTCTCCGCGGGCACCGTCACACACCAGACCCTCGGCTCCGCGCAGAACCTGGGAATTGCCGAGCGCGAGTACCGCAAGTTCCACATCCGCGACCTCTTCCCCAAGAGCAGCACCAAGCAGGCCGTGCTTTACGGTGCACGCGAGACAGGCTGGACGAACAACGCCAAGCAGGTGAAGGAACGTTACGCCGCCGACGGCACCAGCCCGGCGACCGGAGCCGACACCGACACCTGGGGCCGGGCCCCCCGCTCGAAGCTCTCGCTGGTCCCGGTGATGTACCCGGTCAGCGAGATCGCGCACCTACTCGACGCGCACAAGAACATCCTGAGCGACGAGCCCCGGCTCAAGACTTTCATCAACTCCAGGATGATCGAGGGCGTCAAATATCAGGAGGATTGGGACCTTTTGCACAGCGTCGGCGACGGCCAGTCCCTCACCGGCATCTTCAACACCCCCGGCGTTCAGCAGTACCAGGGGTTGAACACCGACCAGTACAGCGTCCAGATCCGGCGCTCGATCACCAAGGCCCTGCTCGCCGAGTACGACCCGACCGGCATCGTCCTCAGCCCAACCATGTGGGAGCACGTCGAGGTCGAGGAGGACAAGACCGGAGCATTCCGCGTCGCCTTGCAGATCGCGGTCGGCGCCACCAAGCGCGTCTGGCGGCTGGATGTCGTCGAGACGACGGCGATGGCGGATGACAACTTCCTCGTCGGCGCGTTCGGCCTTGGTGCGCAGCTGCACGACAGGGAATCCGTCTCCGTCACCGTGTCCTCGGAGAACGCGGACAACTTCGAGCGGGGCCTCATCACCTTCCGGGCAGACGAGCGGGTAGCCCTCGAAGTCCCGCGCCCGGAGAGCTTCGTGATCGGCACCTGGACCCAGCCCACCGGCTGATCCCACTGACGGGGAGGCGCCGCCCACCGCCCTGGGAGGCGCCTCCCCCGCCCTTTTCTGCACAACCTGACACGGAGGAACCCGGTGACGGACAAGCAACTGGTGGGACTTGCAGCGGATTTGGATGCGCTGACCGAAGCGCCAGCCGCGCGCAAAGGACCGCCGTGCAGCGTCGGCTCTGCCTTGACGTCAGTCGACGAGGACACCGCGGCGACACTGAGCCGCATCCTCGACACCCCCACGGTCTCCTCCACCGCCATCGCCGAAGTCCTCAACCAGCATGGTCAGGCGGTCACCTCGTACACGATCGCTCGCCATCGTCGCCGCGGCGCCGCCAACGGATGCCGGTGCGCGCGATGACCCTGACCAACGACCTGGAAGCCCTGCTCCAGCCCACCCCCGCCGCCCAGTCGCAGCCCAGCGAGGTCCTGCGACCACCCGCCCCGGCGCCCCGGGGCTGGGAGTCCGGAGTCCGCTACGAACCAGGCGGCACAATGGTCGTCACCACCCCCGCTGCCGAACAGCCGCCGAACAGCGAAGCTGACTGGCGCGCCCGCGTCGAAGAACTCGGGCTCGCTATCCCCGAGGGCTGGAGGGTGCGCCTCGCCGAGGCTCGTCACGATCCGGCCGCGTGGCATCGCGATGGCCAAGGTGAGGACGCAGTCACCCGGCCTGTCTGGCGCTGCCGGTACGTCATCGAGCCCGCCGCCCCCGCCTGGCTTTCCGCGGGCGACGTTGACGCCCTGGTCCGCGATGCGATGCGCCGGCGCCGCAAGCCCCGCCCTGCCGTCGACTCCGCGGAACGTGCTCTGGTCGTGGTGTACGCCGACGCGCAGGCCGGAAAGGTGGGCGGGGGCGGTGGGACCCCGGAACTGATCGGGCGCGTGGCGGAGCGTTTCGACCGACTCGACGACCACATACGGGACTTGAAGGCCATCGGTCAAGGGCCCACGGCCGCGTACTGGATGGACGCCGGAGACTGCGTCGAGAATTACGAGAACACTGCACAGCAGGCGTACACCAACGACCTGTGCCTGACCGAGATGATCCGTGTGCACCGCCGGATCACCTTCGAGGGACTGGACCGTCTCGCCGGGCGGTTCGGCCGTGTCGTCGCAGCGACGTGCGGCTCCAATCACGGTCGGGTCCGCCGCGGCCGCGAAGCCGTCGGTCCGCCCACGGATGACTGGGGCATCGAGGTGATGAGCCAGGTCGCCGACGCCTACTCCCGGAACACCGACGCATTCGGACACGTCAGCTTCGTGCTGCCGGAGAAGTGGCGGGAGACTGTGAGCCTGGACGTCGCCGGGTCCACGGTAGGACTCGCACACGGCCACCAGTACCCGCGTCCGGAGAAGGCCGGGGACTGGTGGAGAGCGCAGTCCTTCGGCCGTCAGGCCGTCGCGGACGCCGCCATCCTCATCACTGGCCACTACCACCACTTCCGCGCTCAGCAGCTCGGGAACGGGCGACTTCACATCCAGGCCCCCACCCTCGACAACGGGAGCGACTGGTACACCGCCCGCTCTGGCGAAGTCTCCTCCACCGGACTGCTCGTCTTCAGCGTTGGTCCCAACGGCTGGGATCATCTGCGGCTGCTGTAATCGCCCTCTGCCGCTCGCAGCACGCGACCCAAGCCGACCTCAGCGCGCACCCTTCTCCGACCACTACACCGGAGGAAGGACATCATGGGCCTGTATCGCCAGGACGGCTCCCGCATCACCAAGGCGACGTTCCCTGCCGCCGCGCTCGACGATCCGCCCGTGCGGGTCACCGAGGACGTCTACGTCTCCGAACCGTATGGGCGCGGGGACGGGCGGCCGGAGGGATCAAAGCGCTTCATGCTCTACCCGGCGGGGACGATAGTCCTTCGATCCGCTGTCGACCGCATGTTCAATGCAGCGGTCATCGCCAGCATCAACCCCATCAAGGGTCCGGCAGCAGGTGGCGCCACGGTCACAATCAAGGGCAGCAACCTGGACGGGATCTCCGCGGTCAGCTTCGGCGGGACCGCCGGCACCGATCTCCACATCCGCTCGGCCGGTGAGCTGACGGTGAAGACGCCTCCGGGCGAGGCCGGTGCCGTCACCGTCGAACTCGCCGACGACAGCGGTGCCGTCTCCAAGTCCAACGGTTTCACTTACGAGGCTCCGGCCGGCGGCTGACAGAGACGACAGGGCCCCACTGCACGTGCAGGCCCTGCGTCGCGCCCCGCACCGCGCGACACAAACCGAACGCCTTGTGCAGGGTGCGCGCGATCGGACCGACATCCCTTTGAGGAGCCACCCATGGCAAGCACCCCCCGCACCCGCAAGACCACCGCGAAGTCGGCGGCCGAGGAGACACCAGCTGAGGCAACCGCCTCCGAGGCCGACTCCGCCCCCGCCGTGCCGGACGCCGCACCGCTGGAGCCGCCGCACGTCGACGAAGCCCCGGAGCCCCCGACCTCGAGTCCGTACGTCACGCCCACCGAGGTCATCCCCGACGAGGAGAACCTTTCCGACGTCATCCTCGACGACGCCACCGGCCAGCCGCCCGCAGATGTCGACGCCGTGTTCGTGCCGCTCACCCCGTTCGGTTCCACGCTCCAGTGCACCGTCCGCCTGGTCGAGCGCACCTTTCTCGGGCCGCACCGCAATCCCGTTACCCGGCTCCTCCAGCCCAAGGGCGCTGTGGTCTCCGAGAACATCGCCGCCCGCATCCGCGAACGCCTCGATGCGCAGGCCGCGCGCACCAGCGGCAACCGGTAAGGGAGACGAAGGGTGTCGGTCTATGACCACAAGCCCATGTGGGCTGGGGCGCACTGCGACCCGGCCCCGGCCGGCGGCAAGGTGACGCGCCTCGATCTGTACGCCACGCCCGAACGCGATGGGTCGGTGGTCGCCTCGGCCGCACCTGCCGTTCGCCTCCGAGCGGGGGTGTACCGGTTCGACCTGCCCGCCGTCCCGCCTGGCCGGTACTGGGGTGCGGTCACCTTTACCCCCAACTCGGCTGCCCAGCCCGTAACGGACGCGTCGGTGCGCCTCGACCTTCCCACGGGCCAGGGCCTGGTCGGGTCGCCCGAAGCGGTCGCCGACGCCCTCGGCGTCCCGCTGCCTCTCACCTCCGCTCAGCGCGGCGCCTACGAGGAGGAGATCCGCAACGCCCAGGCTGACGTCGCCGCGTACCTGAACAGGACCTTGGTGCCGACCGCGACGACGCTGCGCGGCGTCACGCCCTGCTGGACGGATGCACTCGACGACATCGAAGCCTGGCCGGTCCACCTCGACGACATCGCCGAGGTGGTCTCCTACCGGGCCAACCCGGACGGCACATACGACGTGGATCTGCTCGTCGGCCTGAACGGCGCCCAGGAGGAAACGGTTGTGCGGTACATCGTCGCGCACGCCGCTGAGTCCGTCCGGCAGCGCCCCGACCAGAGCGTGGGGCCGGCCCGTCGGGTCTCCTCGGTGAGCGCGGAGGGACAATCCATCTCCTACGACTCGGCGCCCGTGGCCGGGCAGGCGGGCTCGCTCCCCACGATCGACAGCCTCAAAAGGCTGCGTCGCCTCGTGTTCCAGCCCCTATCGCGTCCGCCACGCGCCCCGTGGCCGTACTCGTCAAGCCGCACCCGACGCTGGCGCTGACCGGAAGGAAGGAACGGCCCATGGGCGATCTATCCCAGTCGTACACGAAGAAAGGCTGAGTGCGGTGGCCGTCGTCCTCCCGAACAGGCGACTGACGCTCTACGCGCTCGACCACCCATGGGCCCGAGACGCGAACGGCGTCCCCGTCCCGCCCGACCCGAACCAGCGGCCCGAGGCACACGGCACCTGGCCCGGCGCCGCGCTGGAACAGCCAGACGCCACCTGGTCCTTGCGCCTGGACCCGGCCGCCTGGCCAGTGGAGCCCGGCGACGTCATCGGTGACGAGCACGGCATGACGTGGACCGTCACGACCGCACGCCTCCACCGCGTGCCCGGCTGCCCGGCCATCGACTATGTGCAGTCCACCGCCACCCGCAATCCGCCCGAGGTGCCGTGAGATGACCAAGTTCACCCCGAACCCTGCACTCGAGGCGATGCTGGCGCGGATGATCGCCCCACACGTCCAGCGCATCGCCCACCAGGTCGAGGTCGAGGCCAAGCGCCTCGCCCCACCCACGAAGCGGTGGGTCACGATGGCCGACGACAAAGTGCGTCCCACCCACGCCCAGGCGCAGGGCCAGGTCGTGCCTGACAACCTGCGCTTCACGATCAACAGCATGGACTGGGACCGCAAACACCGGGGCGTCGGCCCGAACACGTACATGCTCCAACCCCGCGATCAGTCATCCCGTGCAGTTGCGAATTTGAAGCACTGCCGGTGCACCACGGCGATCGACCCGGATGGCATCGCCCGGAACATCAGCACCGGGCAGCCGATCATCACAGGCAAGAAGGTCACCGTGACCGTCACCGCGCGCGGTCCGATGGTTGTCGAGGCCGAAGTGGGCACCGTCTACCCCGGCAACCTGATCGCCGACGGAGCTCACTTCATGGCCCGCGCCGCGGCGATCGTCGCCGCTCGTCGCTGACGCCCGTAGAAGGCCCGATGCAGCTCACACACCAGCTGGCCCCTGACTTCCGCCTCGGTCACCACGATCCTCACGCGCTTCGCGCACCGCTGCCTCCAACATGGCCATGAGGTCGACGGGCGCTGCGAGCGGGGGCTCCGCGGGCGGCGCCAGTTCACCGCCGGCTGCCTTGGCCTCCACCAGCTCATCCAGAGCAGTCGAATACTCGTCGTCGAGCTCGGGCGGGGTATCGCTGGACAGGGCATCCACGAGCAGCTCGGCGATGGCCAGCTCCCGGTCAGCGAAGGCGGAGGACGGCGCCTGGTGCTCAGGGGCTCGCAATTCGTGGGGCCAATAGCAGGTGTGCAGCACGAGACGGCCGCCCGATGACCGCAGGATCGCTGGCCTCTCACGGTCGCGCAGCGCCAACTTCCCCACGGCCATACGGCGGGTGCGGGCCATTGCTGCGGCCAGCAGGGCGTATACCCGGTCACCGCCGGGCCCCGGCTCCACGTGGTACGCGCTGCGGAAGGCGACCGGGTCTACGGCTTCCACCGGGACGAAGGCCAAGACCGACAGCACGCGGCGCGCTGGGAGCGGCAGGCGTGCCAGATCCTCATCGGTCAACACCACCGTCCCAGTCGGCGTGTCCACGCCCCGGGCGACTTCTTCGTACGGGATCTCCCGCCCCTCGACGGAGCAGAAACGCCTGTGCCGTACGCGGCCACCGTCTGATGCGTGCAGCTCGTGCACCTGGCCGCCGCGCGCTTCCCGCGTAGCGGGTGAGAGTCGGATGGGCAGGGAGATCATGCTGATGCTCACCGTGCCGGACCAGACCACTGTCACGGCGCCCACACCCCACTGTCGCCGCCTCGCCATTCGATCAGCGCAGAATCTTGGAGGTCGGGATCTTCCAGGCCAGCTCGCCGTAGAAACTCGTAGACGTCGGCCAGATCGCGGGCCCGGCCGACCGGCTCATCATGCACCGTCACTCGGCGTGTCCCCTCAGAGAGGGGATGCACCACGACCGGCGGGCGCTGGATGTCCATACCGCCAGGGTGCGGCGGCGGACGCTGGACCGCATGTGATCAGCGACGGGGCCCGCCTAACTGCACTGGCGCCCGGTCGGAATTTCGGGACGTCCTATAAGAACGTTGCAGGTCAGGTGGGGTATCTAGCAGCCGCATGCCAGCACTCGACGTAAGCCTCGCTCACCTCTCACAGTGCCCGGCATGACTACGAAAAACCTCTCCAAGACCACGGAGCCGGAGGCCCCGGCCAGCGAGATCAAGACTGCCCGCGTCGCCTCCGTCGACGTCAGTGCCCCAATGGAGACGATCACGCTGTCTCATCACCTCAACATCGAGGGCACCGACCACCTGCCAGGTTCGAAGGTCCGAGTGCCGTCCGACTACGCCCGCCGCCTGCGCCGGCAGGGCTACGTCGCCCGCACCTGATGGCTGCGCCGTATGGCCTCGCCGACACCGATCCGGTCTCGGCGGTCCTCGCCTGGCTCCAGAAGCACCCGCGCGTGGCCGACGCCCTTGGCCCCGGCCGTGTGTCTGGGATCGCCGAGGCGCCGTGGCCGCACCTGCGCGTTACCCACGGCCCTGGCGGGGACATGCGCACCCTGACGTGGGCGATGGAGCCCGAGGTGACCTTGGAGGTGTACGGCGACCCCGGTGGCTGGCCGGGGCAAGCCGAGCTACGGCGGATCATCCTCGTCTGCGCGGCCGCGGCCACCGAGCTGGTCGGCGCCCCACACGCTCCCGGTCAGCCCGTCATCAGTGGCGTCCGGCCTTCCGGCACGCTCGTGTGGTCCCCGCTCGTCGACGGGCAGCCGCGCTGGCTCCTGGGCCTGCTGGTCACCCTGCACCCGTAGGTGAGGGGCCCGGCCGTGGACGTCCGGTCAGGGCGCGACATTAGCCCCCTGCTCTCCCCAAGGTTCCCGGGCCCGATCACCGGACCCCAGGGAGAAGCCCGTCATGGCAGGCGAGACCGCCAATAACAACGAGATCGTCATCCCCTCGCTCACCCGCGTGTGGCTCGCCGAAGTCGGCACCGCCGCGCCGGCCGACGCCACCGTCGTGATGCCCGCGGGCTGGCGCGCCGTCGGCCTCACCACCGAGGACAGCTTGAAGTTCAACAACGAACCCAACTTCGAGCAGGTCCGCAGCGCACAGTCCTCATATCCGACCCGGACCTTCCAGACTCAGGATGCGTCGACCATCGAGGTCGACCTCCAGCAGTGGTCCGGCCAGAACTTCCGGGCCGTGTACGGCGGCGGCGAAATCGTCGAAGTCACCGCCCAAGACACCAAGAAGCACTACAAGTTCACGCCGCCGAGGATCGGCTCGCGCTCGGAGATCGCCGCCTGCATTGAGGTGATCGACGGCGGCAAGAACTACCGCTACATGGTCCCGCGCACCATGCAGATGGAGGGCGTCAACACCGAACTCGCCAAGACCAAGGAGGCCGTACTTCCCCTGCGTCTGGCCGTGCAAGGCGGCGACGACTCCGACGCCTGGTACGTGATCACCAACGACCCGAGCTTTGCTCCGCCCGCGCCGCCAGCGGGCGGCTGACCTCTCGCCGCGGCAGCGCGCGACACAAGCCCCACCGGCTTGCCAGTGTCCGCGCGCTGCCGCATCCCCGCGACTCAGCCCGCACACACGAGAGGCCCGCCCGCCATGTCCTTCGTCATCGACCTCGACGCCGCCGAACGCCGAGAGGTCCAGTACCCCCACGGCATCCCGATCAAGTACCGCGAGGAGCAGTTCATCTACCCGGCCGAGCTGCCCGCCGAGACCCTGGACCCGCTGCTCTCCGACGACCTGGACCTGGTCGGCCTGCTCCGCGATGTCATCAATGCGAGTGAGAACCCGACCGCCTCCGTCGTCATCGACCTGATCTTCAAGCGGCCGCATCTGCCACGCCAGTTCGTCGAGGCGATCTACGAGGTACACCGCATCCTGCTCGGCGACGAGGAGTACGAGCGGTTCAAGACCCTGCGCCCCTCCCTGCCCGCGTACGTCCGCCTCACCACTGGCCTGATCAAGGTGTACGGCGTTGACCTGGGAAAGTCCTTCGGACTGGGCGCCTCCTCCGAGAGCGATGGGGAGACCTCGAGTCCGACCTCAGCCGATTCCACGGACTCGACGCCCGAGGAGTCTGGCGACAGCCAGGAGAACCCGGCTTCCTCGGACTGAGGCGTCTGATCGTCCTGATCGACGGCCTCCCCGAGGACTCCCGCGTCCAGTCCGCCCAGCTCAACGGGTGGACCAAGGAGACGGAACTCCTGGCGCAGCTGATCGAAGAGGTCAGCATCCTGGCCGCCGACCGGCGACGTGACGAGCCAACGTCCATCCCTCGCCCGTTCAACCCTGCCGACGCCGCTCCCCAGCGGCCCGGCGCGCAGCCGCAGCCCGCCCCCAAGCTCACGGGACACCGCCAGATGCTCGCGGCCGCGATGCAGAGAGGAATGGTCCGCAGTGGCTGAGGGCCTGCAGGCCGGCCGCCTTGACGTGCCGGTCGTCGCCGACCTCGCCGGGTTCGCACGCGACCTGCGCACGAAGGTCGGGACGGCAGCCGAGGGCCTGGCCGTGAAGGTCAAACTCAAGGTCGACTCCAAGGGCCTGCGCAAGAAGCTCGAGACCGCGGTCAAAGAGGCATCGAAGGGCGTCAGCGCCAAGGTCAAGATCAAGGTCGACGACCAGCGCCTCCGCACGGAGCTGGACAACATCGCGCGGCTCATTGCCAATACAGACGTCCGCGTGCCCGTCCAGCCTGACGGCGACTCCGACAGCCACAGCCGCAGCGGGGGCCTGCTCTCCGGCGTCCGCGACCTGATCCGCGGCGCGCAGGGCGAAGCTGACCGCACCCCGGTCAACGTGCCGGTGCAGATGCGGCTCCCGCGCCGCCGCGGGTCGCTGCGGATGCTCGGTATCGGCTCGCTTCTCTCCCTCGCCCAGCCTGCCGTCGCCGTGCTCACCCAGTACGGCGCCGGGCTGACCGCGCTCGTCTCCGCAGCTGCGCCAGCCGTCGGCGTCCTCGGTGCGATACCCGGGCTGATCGTCGCGGCCGGCACCGCGGCGATCGTCGGGAAGGTTGCCTTCGGCGGGTTCGGCGAGGCCCTGAAGCAGACCCTCAAGGCCCAGCAGCAGGCCGCCTCCGGGGCCAAGCAGACCAAGGCCCAGCAACAGGCCCTGGCGCAGTCCCTCAACGGGCTGTCCGGCTCCGCCCGCAAGAGCGTGACGACGGTCGCGTCCCTGAGCGGCGCATGGCGCAAGATGCGCCAGTCCGTGCAGGAACGTTTCTTCTCGCAGGTCGCGGACGAGATCAAACCGCTGTCGTCCGCGGTGCTTCCTCTCCTGAAGGACTCGCTCGGCGACACCGCTGGCCAGATGGGCAACCTGGCCAAGCGTGGCGCGCAGTTCATGCAGTCCGGCCCGTTCCGCCGGGACTTCAAGAAGATCGCGGCCACCAACAGCACGGCCATCGGGCACATGACAGATGGGCTCGCGAACCTCGGGCACGCGAGCCTCGACTTCTTGGTGGCGTCTGGCCCTTTTGTCGAGCGGGTCAGCAGCGGGGTTGAACGCTTCACGCAGTGGACGCGGGCCTCCGTCCAGGCCGGACGAGAGACCGGTTCCCTGGCCAAGTTCCTTGATCATGCCGGCGATAAGGCGGCGCAGCTCGGCCGATCCACCTGGGACCTCGTCAAGGGTCTAGGCGGCGTCGGGAAGGCCGCCCAGGACAGCGGCGACGCCCTGCTCGACGGGTTCGAGGGCACCATGACCCGCTTCAAGCGGTGGGCGAACTCGGCCAAAGGCCAGGCGTCGATGAAGCAGTTCTTCTCCGACGCTGCTCCGACTTTCCACGAATTGGATCGCCTGGTCGGCGACTTCTTCCGCGGCTTGGGCCGGGCTGCGAAGGACAACGGCGTCACCGACCTGATCCGGCAGATTCGCACGCAGTTGATGCCGGCCCTTGGGACGTTTTTCGACTCGATCGGCCACTCGATCGGTCCGGCGCTGATCAGTCTCGTCTCCAACCTGGCTACCGCGATCGGGAACCTGTCGGCTGCCGGCAGCGGGCTCGGTGTCCTCTTGGCCGCTTTCAACGGCCTACTGCACGTCTTCAACTCACTGATGGGCGTGATCCCGGGGGCGAACACCGTCCTGGCCGTGCTGCTCGGGACGATGCTCGCCCTGAAGGTCGTCACCGCAGTCTCAACGGCGCTGCGTGGCTTCGGTACGGCCGTGGCCACCGCCGGCCGCTCCGCGACATCGCTGGGTAACGCCATGCGGGGCACGCTCTCGCCCGGGACGATCGGCCCGCAGGCCACGTTGTGGCAGCGGATCGGCGGCGCCTACCGCAACGCTTCCACCGAGGGCGGCCGCCTGTCCGGCACGCTGCGCGGCATCGGCGCCGCGAACCGGGTCGCGTCGCGCGCTCTGGGCGGGATGGTCTCCGCGCTGGGCGGCCCCCTCGGCATCGCCATCGCTGGCGTCACGATCGGGCTCGGGTTGCTCGCAGCGAAGCAGGAAGCCGCAGCCCGCGCCGCAGCCGCGCACGAGGAGCGCATTAGCTCCCTGGCGCAGGCCCTCCGGGACTCGAACGGGCAGATCGACGCGAACGTCAGGGCGCAGGCGGCGCAGTACCTCCAGGACGTCAAGCTCTCTGCCGGCAAAGGCAAGCTGGTCGACGTTCTTCGCGACGCCGATGTCAGCCTCAAGCAGGTGACGGATGCCTATCTCAATCAGGGCGGATCCGTCGATGGGCTGGAGAAGAAGCTGAGGGGCCTCGCGAAGGAGACCGAGGGGTACGTGTCGATGGGTCCCAAGGTCGACGTCCTCAAGATGTCCCCGCAGGGCGAGAAGTACAAGGCGGCAGCCGACGCCCTGAAGGGGATGAAGGGCGAGCTCGAAGAGTCGGCCTCCAGGGCGAAGGAATTCAACGATGCGGCCAACGGCGCGGCCAGCACGGGCACGTCCGCGTACGACCGCCTTCAGTCCGCGGTGCAGGGCTTCAGCGACAAGACCAAGGCCGCGGACGAACGAGTCGACAACCTGCGACGTGCCCTGGACGCCCTCAACGGCAACACCCAGTCGTTCCACGATGCGACCGCGCAGCTCAACTCCGTGATGCTGCAGATCGACGACACGATGAAGGGCAACATCGACCGGGCCGAAGGCTGGGGCAAGGCCCTCGTCGACAGCGACGGTCTGGTGGCCACCTCCAGCCGCAACGGTCAGACCCTGAACAGCCAGCTCACGGAGCTGCGCGACTCGATGCTCGGCGTCGCCACGCGTGCCCAAGAGGCGGCAGAGCAGGGCCTGATGCCCATGTCCGAGGCGATGGACAAGGGGCAGAGCGCGATGGAAAGGGCCCGCGCGAAGGCGATCCAACTCGCGATGGACATGGGCATCCCCAAGGCTCAGGCGAAGGCGCTCGCCGACCAGATGGGCTTCATCCCGGAGACCGTCACCACGCTGATGACGACCAAGGGAATCCCGCAGGCAACCGCCGAAGTGCTCGAATTGCGGGGCAAGTTGGATAGCCTCGGCAGCGGAAAGTCGCTCACCGTCAAGGCGCCCACGGGCGAGGCGCGCAAGCAGCTCGAAGCGTTGGGCTTCAAGGTGCAGGCGCTGCCCGGCGGCAAGAACGTGAAGATCACCGCGCCGACCGGCGGGGCACGCGTGAGCATCGCCGCCCTGGCTCGAGACATCGCGAATGCGCCGAACCGGAAGAACGTCACGGTCAACGCGATCATCAAGAAGGCGACTGGAGACCTCCAGGCGATCCGCGACAAGGTCGCGGGCCTGCCGCCCGGTAAGAAGCTGAAGATGGAGGCGCCGACTACGACGGCGCAGCAGATGATCAAGGACCTGGGGTTCAAGGTCAAGGAACTCAAGGGCAAGAAGGTCGAGATTACGGCCCCTACCGGATCGGCGATATCGCAGGTGCGGGCGATCCAGGGGAAGATCAACTCTCTCACGGGCAAGACCGTCCATGTCACGGTTGAGTATTCGACCAAGGGCAAGCCGTACGTCTCCGAACACGCGGAGGGCGGCATCGTCCGATACGCCAACGGCGGCATCCGCAGCGCGGCCGGCCGCGTTAAGGCATTCGCTAACGGCGCCGAACGCCATATCGCCCAGATCGCGAAGGCGGGCGAGATGCGCCTGTGGGCGGAACCCGAGACCTACCCCGGCGAGGCGTACATCCCACTGGCCCCATCTAAGCGGAAGCGCTCGGAAGAAATTCTCGACACCGTCGCCAAATTCTTCGGCGGCACCGTCGTCTACCCCGGACGAGCGCTGACGCAGTACGCCAACGGTGCAGTGGCTATCCACCGCGGAACCCGCGCGGCCGCCCCCCGAGCCTCCGTCCCGCAAGCCGTCAGCTCGGCCCTCGTCGGCGGTGACCTCAACCTCACAATGGCCGCCAAGCCCATGAGCCCCGGAGAGGCCCTGAACGACGCGATGTTCGAGTTGCGGCGCATACGCCGGGGAGGTGCCCATGTCGCTGGCTGAGGGCGAGTGGAATCTGTCGTACAGCGCCAACGGCGTGCATCCCGGCGCCTCGTTCACGTTCGGCAGCATCCGGTCCGGCTACTACCTGCTTGATCCGCACGAGATCGCGTACGGCGACACCGACACAGGCGACGTCCCGTTGCCGCGCGCGGACGGCATCCGGTTCGGGCAGGACTTCAAGGCCCCCGCCACCATCACCTTCGAGGTCGGCGTCGACGCCGTCGACGCCGCGATCACCCAGCAGGGCCGCCACGGTGCAAACCTCGACCGGCTGTCGGCAATGGGGCAAGCGTGGGACGCCGAGGCGCTGCGCCTGCGGTTCGCCACCCCGGCGGTGCTGTCGACCGTACAGGGCGGCCGGGCCCGCCGCTTCTACGGCAGGCCGAGGAAGTGGGCGCCCACTGCATCGAAGCTCACCCGGCAGGGCTACACCCCCGTGGTAGCGACCTTCGCGTGCCAGGACGACACCGCGTACGACGACGTCGAGCAGAGCGTCCGCGTCGACATCCAGCCTCCGCCGCACCGTGGGCTCGTCGGCCCGCTGACAACCCCGCTGACCATGACCGGCGAGAGCAGCGGCAAGGTCCCCGGGGAAGTCACCGTGGGCGGCACGAAGCCAACGTGGCCTGTCATTACGATCTGGGGCCCGATCACCCAACCCGCGTGCGAAGTCGTCGGCCACTGGAAGGCGTCCCTCGACCTCGCACTGGGCGTCGGGGAACGCGTCGTGATTGACCCCCGCCCCTGGGCCCGCACCGTGTTGCGCAACGGCAACGCCTCGGTGGCCGGGCTGCTGTACCGCGGCACGCCGCGCCTCAAGGACATGCGGCTGCCCGTCGGCCGGCAGGACTTCGTGCTGCGGGGCACGGACCCCACTGGGACCGCGCACATGACGGTGGCCTGGCGCGACGCCTACGCCCACCTCTGACACCCGCCAAGATCATTCTTGCTGGGTGTGCAGGCCGTGGCCCGGCAGCACGCGACGCAAGCACCGCGCCCGCTCAACACTCCCCGCCGGTTCGACCCAGCAACCAGCGGAGGAGCAGCATGGCGTGGGACAGTGTCCCGTGGTTCACGGAGGGCGGCGCAGAGCATTCGAGCGAGGTCGCGAGGCTCTTGGCGTACGCGGCGTTCGGCGGCGCCGAGGGCGTGGTCGGCTCCGCGGACCTCCAGGTGAAGGCGCTCAGCACCCCCGCGTCCGCCGTGCAGGTCCGCACCGGCGCATGCGCCATCATCAACCGGGCCCAGGGCAGCGCCTATCAGGCGTACGCCGCCCGCCTGCCAGTCGCGGACCAGGTGCCGATCGCCGCCACCGGCGTCTCCGCCCGATCGGACTTGATCGTCGCCCGCATTGAGAACCCCTACTCGTACGGGGAGACCTGGCCCAACCCGTCTGAGCCGAAGGTCGGCCCGTACGTCTACACCCGCGTGGTCAGCGGCGTGCCGAAGACCACGACGAGCGTGCGGCAGGTGCGCAGCTCAGACTCCGCCATCACCCTGGCCCGCATCGACATCCCGGCAAACACCACGACCATCACCCAGGCCATGATCAAGGACCTGCGCACGATGGTCAGCCCCCGCCGCGACCGCAGGCTCTACACGGCGTTCCCCTCGTCGCTGTCGACGCTCACCTACTCCGACAACAAGTGGCACAACTGGCCTGGCGAGCCTGCCCGCTGGGACATCGACGTGCCGGAGTGGGCGACGCGCCTCAAGATCGTGACCACGATCGCGGGACTGCGGATGACCAAGGCTGACGTCTTCGCCTCAATGCAGAACGTGTTCGGCACGACCCTGGGCCAGAACACGGTGATCGACGACGACACCGGAAGCCAGACCCGCCGCCAGACCGTGGTCATCGCCGACAACATGGCCATCTCCAGCGCGCTGCGCGGCACGACCCAGCGCCTCTACCTCCAGACGTACATGTCGAAGGCCGAGACTGGCGACCTCAGCGTGGACGGCTCCACGTCGATCGTCGCCGACGTGGAGTTCGTGGAAGCCCCGGACGAGGATGAACTCTGATGCCCTCGGGGTGGAGATTCATTGCCCAACGCGCACTGCCCGAGGAAATCCTGGACTGGGAGGTACCGTTCGCGCTCAGCTCGAACCCCAAGCGCGACCTGAGTGGCCCCGGCGCGATGGTCGGCACGATAGAACCCGAGTACGCACGCATGCTCGGCCCAGACAGGAAACCGATCCTGCAAGAGTGGGACACCAAGCTCTACTTGGAAATCGACGGCGTGATCCGGTGGGGCGGCGTCGTCACGAAGACCGCTTACGACGGCCCCAAGGCCACCGTCCAATGCGAGGGCTTCTCCTGCTATCCGCAGGGCATACCGTTCGAGGACTACATGATCTCCGGCGCCCTCATAACGCCAAAAGATCCGTATGCCGGCAAAGACAAAAATCACGACGGATGGGTGGACGGCCAGAAGGGCAAGCAGCGCGTCCCCCCGCCGCCCAAGCCCTACGGCGGCCCCCGAATCGATGTCTACGACGCCTTCCGGAAAATCTGGGCTCACGTCCAGAGCCGGCCGTACGGCAACATCGGCCTGGAGATCGACCCACACAAGCTCGGCGAACTGCTCGGCGCGAAGGACGGCAGCGATCCGTGGGAGCTGGCGTGGTGGGACAACCCCGACTGCGGGCAGACCCTCGACACGCTGACCAGCACCACGCCGTTCGACTGGATCGAGACACACGCCTGGGTCGGAAACGGCCACACCATCGAGCACCGCATCCGGCTCGGCACCCCGCGTCTCGGCCGCAAGCGCACCGACCTGCGATTCGCCGATGGTGAAAACATCGCCGCCATCGCCAAACCGGAGGGCATGGGAGACGACTACGCGAACGAAGTCGTCATCCTCGGCAAAGGTGAGGGCCGCAAGATGAAGCGGGCGCAAGTCCACCGGTACGACGGACGGCTGCGCCGCGTCGCGACCGTCACCGACAAGACGCTCTCCGCGGACAAGTCACTGCGCACCCGCGGCGAGCAGGAACTCGCCGGTCGCACGCAGGCCCTGCAGATCCCGGCCATCCAGATCGTCGACCACCCCAACGCCCAGCTCGGCGCCTGGCAGCTCGGCGACGACATCCGCGTCCAAGTCCACGTCCCCTGGGTCGGCGACGTCGACGTGTGGCATCGGATCGTCTCGGACGAGATCAGCGCCGACGGCACCGTGATCCTCACCCTGAAACGCTCTGACAGCTTCCACTACTGACCACAGGCGCAGCGCACGACACAAAGCACCGCGACCGCGCAGCATCCCGCGCCATGGTCAACTTCCTAGACACGCAGTCAGACGCCCGGCGCTTCGCTGCACTCCTGGACCAGTACGACCGTCGCCTCAAGGCCCTCGAACGCTCCACTCAGGCCGCCCACACCTCCATCGAGGGCGGCGCCATGGACATCTACGATTGCGACGGCACCCTCAAGGGGTCCGTCGGTGTCCAGCCCGACGGCGGCGTGGCCCTAGTGCCGGTCAACACCGACCCGCCACCCACGCCCACACCGCCCACCATCGAGCCGGTCCTCGCCGGGCTACTGGTCGGCTGGGACGGCCTGTGGGACGACTCGTACGCTACCCCCAGCGACTTCTCCCTCGTCCAGGTCCACATCGGCCCGAGCGCCGAGTTCACCCCTGACCTATCCACGCTCGCCGCGACGATCACCAACGTCGCCGGCGGAACCATCACCGTCGCCACCGCCGAGTACGCGAGCGTGTGGGTGCGCCTGGTCGCCGTGAACGCCGCCCAAGTCGCCGGGCCCCCATCGACCGCAGTCCAGGGCACGCCCCGCCAGGTCGACGGTCCGGACCTCTCGCAACTCATCGACCTGGCGGTGTGGCTCAAGGACGAAAGCCTGCCGGGCTCCAAGCTCGTGCGCGAGACGATTGGCGCCGACCTCCTGGCCGCCAATTCGGTCGTCGCCGGGAAGATCGCCGCAGACTCGATAACCGGCCGGGAGGTCAAGGCCCAGTCCCTCGAAGGGCTCCACATCAAGGCCGGCACGCTGGACGCCACGCACATCAAGGCCGGCAGCATCGTCGCCGAACTCATCGCGGCCGACGCGCTGAACGGCAAGGTCATCACCGGTTCCACGGTCCAGACCGGAACGGCCGGAGCACGCATCGTGCTCGACAAAGCCATGCGCCTCTACGACGCCAACGGGCAGCTGGCAGCCGAAGCGAAACTCGCCGACTCCACCACGGACGTCGGCTTCGCCGCCTACAACACCTCGGGCCTGGGCCGCTATTACTCACTGCTCAGCCGCGGCTACGTCCGCTTCGGCAAAGAGGGGATCCCGTACGCAGGGCTGCCCGGCATCGACCACCTGGTCGCCGGGGGAAACATCAGCAACGTCCGGCTGTTCTCAGGGTCCGTGGGCACCACCAGCGGCGTCATGGCAGCCATGTGGCTCATCGGCGCGCCACCGGACGGATCCTCTCTGCCGCGCGTCGAAATGGCCTCCAACGCCATGGACAGCCGCTGCGACCTCTTGGTCAGCGGCATGGTGACCTCAAGGAACATCATCACCGGCACCGTCTACATCACGCCGGCGGCCGCCAACGTCCCTCAGGCGGTCAGCATTACCGGTCTCAACGTCGCCGGCGGTACGCACCGAGGCTTCGTCGGTCCGCACAGCTCGGTCCCTGGTACGGGCTTCGTCGCCTGTACCTCCACGGATGTCACGAGTCAGGGCATGACGATCTGGCTGACACGAAGCGACACCAAGGTCCGCACGACAGTGGACTGGTTGATCATCGGGAGCTGAGATGGGAACTGAAGACGTGGAGACGCGCCCCCCGTCGATTCGACGGATGGCCCAGTGCCACACCGAGGGCTGCCCAGCCGCAGCAGCCGAGCCGTGCGAAGTCGTGCTGTACGAGAACGTCGGCGAGCCGAAGTACATCGCTGTCTGCGGCCAGTGCGGCGAGATCATTACCGAGCTCACCGAGGTCCCCTCGGCCTCATAGGCCGCCCGGAGAAAGGCCACGAAGCGACACAAGCCTTCTGGTCCTGAAGGGTGCGCTCTGCGGGGAGCCGCGGGCCTCCACTGTCCCGGCTCCCGCGCACCCATGACCGATCGACCGAGGGAGCGCCAGTGGGTGGACTCGTCTCGCTGGCGCCCGTACTGACTCCCCTCTTCGGGATGATCGGAGCGTTGGGCGGCGCGTGGCTGGTGTACCGGCAGACCAGACGCAAGAACGACAGCGACGCCCAGGTGGCCGCGATCAAGACCGTCACCGACGGATTCACCAGCCTCCTGGAACAGCAGCGCGCGGCCGCGACCCAGACCCAGGAGCGGATGGCGTCCCTCGAAGCGAAGTACAGCGACCTTGAGCGTCGAGTCGAGCACTTGCAGGAGGAACAGCGGCAGTGGCGCCGCTGGAAGGCCGCCGCGATCGAGTACATCCACGACCTGCGCGACCTGGTCCGCGACGCGGTGCACCGCCCGGCGCCCGAGCCGCCCGACGAGATCACCGCCGACGTCGAGCAGCGCGACTCCGCGTAGCCCAGCGCACGACACAAGCCCACCCGCCACCGCACGCTCTGCCCTCCACATCACCTACCGGAAGGGCAGAACTCCCATGTCGACCCTCGATTCCCTTACCACCGGCGCCCAGGTCGGCGCCCTCCTCCCGCTGCTCACCGCGATGGTCCAGCGTCCGGCCTGGTCGACGGAGGTGAAGAAGGTGGTGGCCGTCGCCCTGGCCCTGGTCGCGGGCGTCATCACCGTGGCGGCGTCCGGCGGCTGGGAGCAGTTCCAGCACGGCACGCTCACCTTCGCGACGCTCACCGCCGTCCTTGCCGCCTCGCAGGCCACGTACGACCTGATCTGGAAGCCCAGCAAGGTCGCCCCGGCGATCGAGTCGGTTACCAGCCCGAAGGGCTCGGAACAGGCCGGGTAGACCGGCGGATGGAACCCGCCGGGATGCTGGCGGGTATCATCCGCACGAAGGTGGCCGCCTCGCCGCCGAACCCACTGCGTTGAGGGTTGCTGCTGGTTCCAGGGAGTTTGGGTCAACCTTTCCTCCTGGGTCTGGCCAGCAGATACCAGCCCGAGACCACTGCGCGCGTGCAAACGTGCCCGGGGCCGGAGAGTGGTTGCTCCTGCGATGACCCGGCACACGGAGTGGGTTCGGTTGTGAGGCGGCCATCGCCTACTACACGCCGGCCGCCGCGCGCGGCGCCACGGCTTGAGAGCAGCGACCAGGAGGAACCGCGGGGATGGCCGACGCGCAGCCGCCTGCCGAGAAGGTCACGGCAGAGGCCCAGCGCCTGAAGGAGATGTCGCACCAGGCGTTCTTCGAGGCGTGGATCACGTACGTACAAGGCGGCACCGACAGGCGGGCCCCGCGCGAGGTGCAGGCGGCGGCGTTCCGCTCGTCGGAGGTGGCCAGCCGTACACTCGCCGCAGCTGATCGCGCCGCCCGCGAGTTCAAGACGGTCGTCGCCCGCCAGGATGGCGAGTCGAAGCGAGAGCACCAGGCCCGCATCAGCGTCTTCCGCAAACAGCTCCAGGAGGCGCGGCAGCCCATCGTGGCCGCCGTGGAAGATCTCGCCGCAGACGAGGCCGAGTACCTGGCACAGCTCGACGACGAGGCGTTCGCCCAGGAGTGGTCGACGTTCGTCCAAGCAGCGGCCGGCAGCTCGCGGTCCGGCCGTGACTACGTCCAGGGACTGGCGTTCCGCTCGCCAGAGGTGGCCCAACGCACACAGGCCCTCGCCGTGCGGATGATGCGGGCCCCGGAGGAGTTTCTGCCCCCGGTCGAGGGCGAGACCCGCAAGGCCCACCACGCTCGCGTCACGCAGCTCCGCTCGCGGCTGGAGGCCGAGCTCCGGTTCCTTCAGTACACGCTGAACTACTCGGTGGCGCGGTGGGGGCGGATGCCGACCGCGCCGAACTACCGGCTCCAGGCGATGCGGCTCCTCGCTGAGAGGTATCCGGAGGAGTTCTCCCGCTTGCGCAACGCAGTTCGGGAGGACGCGCGGAAGGCGCGCGAGGAGGTGCGGCGACAACGGCGCGCCGAGCGGCGAGCACAGGCGCGCCCCGCAAACTGACCGCGCACCCGCACCTTGGGCGCGCCCGATACGGGCGCGCCCTTCTTCGTGCCCGCGCACCCGCACCACCGCGGCGCGCCTCTGTCAGGCCGTGCCGCGGCCGCTCTCGCCTGCTGCGGTGGCAGGAGAGCCGGGCGCGCCCGAGCCTGGCGCGCCGGGCGAATTCGCAGGTCAGACCATGGCGCGCCACCCGGTAGCGGGCGCGCCCAGGGGCGTGGCGCGCCATGTGGGTGGCGCGCCACCGTAGTGCCGGCGCGCCACAGCGGCGCGCGCCGGAGACGGGCGCGCGCCACCGGAAGCGCGCGGTAGCGGTGGCGCGATCCTCCTCGGTGGCGCGGCGCGCACCTTCCCCGGCTGACTGTGGCGCACCGTTGTTGCGCCAAGGGCGCGCCTGCGAAGGCGGATGGCGCGCGCCCTGAAGAAGCCGAACACGCGCCCGCACGGTGGCTGGAGCCGCGCGGGCGCGCCTTCGGCAGGTGACGTGACGTGATGCGGCGGGGCGCGCCTCATCCCGGCCGGGGAGGTTCAGGCGCGGCCGGAGCGCGTCACCTCACGTCACCTCATCCGACCGTGGCGAGGTCGGTGTAGAGCGGGGCGAACATCTCGGCGATCTTCAGCTCCGGCCTGCCCGCGAGACGATAGGCGTTGGCGATTTCCCGCTCGCCACGCTCCTCCAACAAGCCGATCACCATGGGGCGGTGTTCGATCACGTGCGTCCGCAGCTTCGTCATCGGCGGCGGCGCCCCCTCGTCCGGGCCAGAGATCGGCTCCAGGTGATCCTGCATCGTCATGCCCAGGATGCGGGCCTGAATCTCCGCCTCAGTGAGCAGCACAGCCATCACCTTGTTCGCCTTGTTCACCTGGGCGGGCCGCGGACGGGGGAGGTCCTGCGGCTCCTCGGCCTCGCTCACCTCCTCGGGCCGCTCGGGGACGGGCGGCTCCTCGGCCGGGTCCGGGGGCGGCGGCGTCCCCTCGCCGACCGGCTCGGTCTCGCCCGCCTCCGTGGGCACGTTCTGCTTGGCAGCGTGGCTGGGCGAATCCTTCTGCTCGCCGCCCTCCATTCCTGCCTGCGCCTGCTCGGCCTTCGCCTTGAGGTGGTCGAGCGACTTGGTGATCAGGTCGTCGGCGCTCATCAGGCCCCACCCGGTGTCCGTCTTCACGGCCTTGAGCGTGCGGCGGCCGTGCTCCTCGCGCAGCTCGCGCAGGGCGGCCTCCGGGTCGGTGGGGTGCATCAGGGCGTCGCGGATCAGCTTGGCCGCCTGTTCGCCGGTCAAGCCCGGGGCCTGCCGGACGGGCGCCTGGTGGGGTGCGGGCTGCTGGGGCTGCTGGCCGTACTCCTGCAAATCGGCGTCTGGGCGCAGTTCGGAGACGGAGCGGGTCTCAGCGGCATCCTGCAAGCCGAGGCGGCGCAGCAGCGCATCCACGGTGAAGTCGTGGAACCGCTGGGTCTCGCCGGGCTGGATCTCCATGTGGAGGGTGCGCACGCCGGTGAGCCAGGCTTCGCCGATGGCGTGAAGGTCCACGATCGCGTCGACGGCCGCGGGAAGGTTCTTCTCCGCCTTCACCTTCCGGGTGGTGTTCCGGGTCGGCTTGTCGTTCTCGAAGGCGGTGACGATCTCCGCGCGGGCGAGCAGCAGGCACGGGCCCTGGTGGCGGCGCAAGAGCCACAACACCTCGCCCCAGCGGTCCTTGGCCCGGTTCCACAGGTCGGAGTCGATGACCACCGGGTCATCGAGGGTAGGCACGCGAGAACGGTTGCGCTGCGCCTTGCGGATCGCACGGTTGCGCGCGTACATGGCGATCTCGTCGCTGAGCATGTCCCACAGCGAGGTCATTGAGTCGATGACCAGCATGTTGGGCTTCCCGTCGACGCGGGGCTGGTGGTTCACCCAGCGGATGGCGTCGAGGATGTCTTGGTATGAGCCGTCGTGCGGCACGATCTCGTAGGCTGCGCCGGGCACGCGGCCGTAGTAGTCGGCGGTCCCCTCAGTGCCGCCGATCTCGATCCAGTACGTCATGCCGATCAGGTCAGAGCCGGAGCCTCGCGCGGCCTCATAGCTCTTGCCGGTCTTCTCCGGGCCGGTGAGGAGGATGATCGGCGGGTTCGGCTTGCCGGTGGGCGTCCGGCTCTTGCGGGTGCGCTGGGGCGCGGTGATTCCAGCCACGGAACGGGGCCTTTCGCTTCGGGTCTTCCGGGTTGCTCTCCCGGATGCTGCGGCGCGGACGGCCTTAGCTTCCCGTCCTGACGCGCGCTGTATTATTCTAGCGCCTTTGGGCGGAGAATCAATCTGCTTTCAGCAGACCAAGAGGCCGGACCTTCCACGGCTGGATCAGCGTCCTCAAAGCGCCTCCGGCACGCCAGCGGCGGGCGCCCCAGAATCGGGAGCACCCGCCGCGAAGTCGTGCAGGGCGGACGTCAGGATGCCTGAGTGGCCTCGCTATCGGCCGCAAGACCGTCCATGTTCACACCGTCACCGCGCTCCTCCTGCTTCTCCGCGCGGTAGCGGGAGTCGAAGCGAGGACCAACATTCTTCCGTCCGTTCTGCGGGCTCTGCCCCAAGCGGCGGCCGAGCTGGGTGGGATTCAGGTCACCGCGAGGGCCGAACCGGTGGTGCTCATCAGCGTCCCTGGCTGCTTTGTAGATGGCGTACAGCCCCTCCTCGGGCAGCACCTTCACCGGCTCGACCTCCGGTGCCGCCTCCTGCTCCTGCTCCTGCTCGGTCTGCTCCGGTGCCTCGCCCTTCGGACCTGGCGCAGACGACTCTGCCTGCTCGGACGCGGGGGTCGGCTTCTCGGTGGGTATCTTCCCGACGGGCCTCGGAATGGCCGGCGTCTTTCGGGGTGCCGCGGGCACGGGTGCCCCGGTGCTCAGCAGCGCGCCGGTCCCGTCCTCGTCGACCCAGTCCGATCCGGCGCCGCGTGCGCGGACGAACCCCGAGATGTGCAGACCGAAGGAGCCCCCAAGGGGCACCATCGCGGCGACTGCACTGCCGACGACGTAAACGGCGACCTTGTTCTGGGCCATGACAGTTGGGGCGCTACCGGCGCTGAACCACTCCGACAGCGCCACTATGGCGTGGCCGACGTTCGCGGCGATCGAGATGAGGAGCAGGAACGCGAAGATTCCCCACAGCGACCAGTAGTAACGGCCGTCTTTGCCGTCGGGCTTCCGCTTGCGGATGCTGGTGACGGCGCCGGCGTTGAAGGCCAAGAGGAGTTCCAGGGACCCGGCCATCGCCCCGGCGGCGAAGGTGGGGAAGCCGATGAGCGTTCCCGCCCAGTGGAGCTGGTACAGGGAGGCGAGCATCATCCCGAAGCCAGCGGCGGCGGCTCCGATACGGAGGTTGCGGTGCCAATCCCGCAGCTCCCGCTCACCCTGGGTGATGGCACGTATGGTGGGCAGCTTGGGCAAGACACGTCCCTTTCGTTCGGGTCTTCCCGGGGACCTATGCTCGTCGGCCCTCGAGTTGCCCAAACGATATAGCGTCCTGCGCCCGGCGTACTTCCCTATGTCCCATCACCAGCCGGTACGTAGACTGCTGTTCACCACTCCAAGGGCTTGCGGGGCGTGCGCCGGTCGGGTCCGACAACCTTGGCCAGGTACGCCCGGTCCTCGATGCGAGAGAGCAGTCGCTCGCCGAGGACGGCCTTGATGCCGTCGCGTCGCAGGTTCGTGGAGAACACCGTCGGTCTACCCGACGCCAGTCGGGAGCCGACCAGATCGGTGGTCTCTCGACGGACGAACTCCGTCTGCACGCCGTCCATTTCGCCGCACAGCTCGTCGAGGATCAGTACGTCCGGGTCTTCGACGTGGCGCTTGCGGACCTGGTACCGGCTCATGTCGTCGGGCCCCCCGTCGGGACGGCGCCAGGTGAGGTACGTGGAGTGCTGCACGAACCGTACGAGGAGCCCCCGGTCGCTGGCCTCGTTGCCGAGCGCGGCCACCGCGGTGGTTTTCCCCGAGCCGATGTTCCCGGACAGGATGAAGTGCATCACATTGGGACGCGCCTTCTTCCGCTTGGCCTCGACGACCGAGTCGAGCCAGCCGCTCAGCGCCTGGGGCCGCTGGTTGTCGTCCAGGTCGCAGAACCGCCACTTCAGGTAATCGTCGTGGTCGGCCGCCTTCATGCTGTTGGACCAGGCTAGAGCGCGGGCGCGGGCCTGCGGGACCGAGACGTCCTCCCACAGCTCAAGGTCATCCGCCTCGGTCGGCGCGGGCACACCGAGCTGCGAGAGGTCGGCCCCGCCGCGCCGAAGGGCCGCGACCATACGGTCCGTGATCTCGAACAATCGCTTCGGCTCACGCTCGGGGACGACGCGTTCGGCTGCCAGGGTGCTCACTGCTCGTTCTCCTTTCGCATTAGGCGGGGACGATGCCGAACATGGCGCCGTCGTCGAGGTCGTTGGGGGCGCCCGGGGCGGGCGGCCCGCCGGTGCCGTGCGTTCCCCAGGTCGCGGCATCGCTGTAGGGGGCGGGTCTGCCCCCGTACTGGGCGGGCATCGGCTTGTTGTTCCGCTCGTCGCTCAGTGCGCGCTGGAACTGGTGCGCCGTCGGGAAGTGAACTCCGGTGCGCTGGAACGCCTTGGCCACCTGCTTCTGCGTGTACTCGGCCTCCAGGGCCTGCTGGCTGAGCTTGACGAGCCCGAAGTACCACCCGGATTTCTGCTTGCCCGCGTAGGGGCCCAGGTACTGCGTGGCGTGCTCGTAGTACCAGGTGGCAACTTCTTGGGCGGGCGTCTTCCCTTTGGCCTCCCCGGTCGACTCCTCCTGTTTCTCCGGCTGCTGGGCCTTCTTCTGCGCGGCGGAGCGAGCGGCGGCCGGCGGGGCGGTACGCGGCTTCTTCTTCGGCTTCGCCTCCGGTTCCGGGTCCGACTCCGGGTCCGGCTCTGGGACGGTGTCGGCGTCGGCCGGCACGGTCGACTCGGGGTCGAGCGAGAAGCCGTCCGGGCCGAGGGTGCTATCGGCGTAGCGGACGCGGAACGAACCGTCTTCCTGCTCGACGACGGGGACGTCCAGCTTTCCGCCGAAGGTGACGTAGTCCTGGGCCCACTGCTCCACGGGGTACTCGCTGACCGCCGCCCCCATGGCCGTCTTGCCGTCGAGGAAGCGCCGCCGCTCCAGACGGTAGTAGCCATGCGCGGCCAGCTCGTGCAGCGCCTTGCGGACGGCGTCACGCCCCTCGCGCCCCTCGCCCCGGGCGAGTTGCTCGGAGCGGACGTTCCAACTCTCGTGCTGGTCGAGGCAGTACGTCAGCAGGCCGAGGGCGCGGAAGCTGATGCGGTCGTCACGAGCGGTCTGGGACTCGACTTGGACGAAGTAGGTGCGCCGGTTCCTTCGCACCGCGCTGCGGTTGGTCACGCTGCTGCCTCGCTCGTCTCCAGCGGCAGCCGGAAGTAGGTGTGCCACGTCTTGCGGCCGTGGGCACCCATCTCGTACACGCGCTGCGACTCGACCATGCCCTCTTTGCGGAGTTCGGAAAGGGGTTCGCGCGCCTGGTGGTTGGTCAGGTTGCATGCGTCGGCGACGTCTTGGACGCCGACCCATCCGCCGTCGCTCTCAAGGGCGAGGTAGCAGTACAGGCGGAACGCACGGTCGGATATGCCCCCGGCGCGCGCCGGACCGATGTCGGTGTGGGTGGACAAGGGTGATCCTTCGGGGAAGGGCCCGGCCCCACGGAGGGTGCGGCCGGGCGTCGTTCGACTGTGCGCGCGGGCTACTGTCGCGAGCCGCGGTCGGGCGCGGCGGGGAGCATGGGCACGCCGCGCAGCAGCCCGTCGAGCTGCCCTTCGCGGAAAGCCTCCATCACGGCTTCCTGGCCGCCCTCCTTCCAGCGGAGGGCTACGGAACCGGTCGGCTTGCCACCGGGAATACGGGTCAGGCCGGGGATCTCTTCGCCGGTGAGCTTGTCGACGATGACACCCGTCGCCTTGTCGTAGATGGCGCGCTTGATCATCGCGTCTCGGAAGGCGGGGCGTGCCTGGATGATGACCTCCGCCTCGCCCTTCTCCTCGGCGAACTCGTTGAACGTGTCCTCATCGCCAACGACGTACTTGTCCTTGGAGATGGCCACCGTGTGCGTGGCGACGGCGACGCCGTTGACCTTGGCATCGACAGACTTGGTGCTGCTCTCGGGGTTCTCGTACGCGTCAAGGAGCGGACCCTTTACGGCGGCGATTTTCTCGTCGATCGCGGGCACGACGTGGTCCTTGAACAGCTTGGCGAAGACCGAGAGCAGGGCGGCGTCGCCCAGGGACAGGGCGGGCTCCGGCGCCTGGAAGGCGTCGTCGTACGACATGGTGGGTCCTTTCTCACCCTCGGCTTGGCCCAGGGCTTTTCGGGTCTGTCCTGGGCGGGGCGTAGAGGGCTTCGCCAGCAAGTACGACAACCGGCGAAATCTGTTACACCTAGGCCCAGGTAGCTGGGTCGCTCTCCCAGCCATGGCAAATAGTACAGCACGCGTCGCCTGGTGTGTAGCGGGCGCCGCTCCCCATCGGATCCGTACGACGCCAACCGGCCCAGCGAAGACCGAACCGGCTCCACCGCGCCTTCCGTTGGCTCCCGAGAAGAGTGTGGCCGCCGCCGCGACACAAACGGTCCGCGCGCCATACCTTCCGCCCGGCTCTCCTGCCCTGGTGACGTCGCCAGAGGCTGGCGGGCTCCGGCGCCGCCCCATCCGGAACGAGGACGGCACCGGCCCGGCGGCGGGCGCGGCCCGGCCATGACGGCATGTCCCGCTTGCGAGGCGGGGCGCCGCGGTTGAAGTCCGCGGGCTCGCAGACCACGCCCGCCGCCGGCACCACGAACCGCCGGAAGGACATCCGTGACCGAGACCGTGCCCGCGCCCCGCTACACCACCTACGTGCCGCTGGAAGATCTTGCCCCCGCGCCCGGAAACCCGAAGAAGCACGAGGTCGAGCGCATCATCGAGAGCATCCGCAGACACGGTTTCGTCGACCAACCCATCGGCGACGAGCGAACGGGCACCATCCTGGGCGGCCACGGCCGCCGCGAGGCACTGATCGAAATGCAGGCGCGGGGTGAACGGCTCCCCGGCGGGCTACTCCTGGACAACGACGGCGGGTGGCTCGTCCCCGTCCAGCGGGGCTGGGCCTCCCGCTCCGATGCCGAGGCCAAGGCCCTGAACATCAAGCTCAACAAGATCGGGGCTGACGGTGGATGGCAGCCGCGCTCCCTCGCCGCCTACCTCGAAGACATCGTGACCGCCGACGCCGAGCTGTTCGACTCCCTCGCCATCCCCGAGGACGAACTGGAAAGTCTGCTGCGCCAGGTTGACCCAGAGACCCTGCCGGGCGCCATCAACGACGGCCAGGCACCCGTGCTGCACCTGCCGGACGCCAGTCATCACGGCTTGGACGGCGATGGCCTCAGCCCAGACGACGAGGGACGCGCCCGCCTTGCCACCTGCCCGGCCTGCGGCCACGCGTTCACGCCCGGACGCTGAGGAATAGCGCCATGACCAACCGCCGAAAGCCCCGCCGCTCCGGCGCCGGACGCCCCACCCTGCTATCTGAAGAGGTCGAAGGGCGCATCATCGCCGCCTCCCGCACCGGCATCGCTGTAGAACTCGCCGCCGAGGCGGCCGGCATCTCGAGCGCCACCTATCACCGGTGGATGGCCCGCGGCCGCGCCGAAGTCGCCGCGCGCGAGGACGGGCAGACCGCGAACCGGGACGAGGACCCGTACGTCGAGCTGTTCGAGAAGGTGCGCACTGCCCGCGCCATGGCAGCGGCCCGCGCCATGGCCAACATCAGGCGCGTCGCGGACGGCGGGATCGTCACCAAGGTCACGACGAGGAAGTTCCGCGACCCGGAGACCGGCCAGATCGTCGAGGAGGTCACCGAGGACCGGACGGCGCCGGACTGGCGCGCGGACGCCTGGTATTTGGAACGGCAGCACCGAAATCACTACGGCAAGGACGCAGCGCTCGCAATCGAGATCACGGGCCTGGACAGCAACGAGCCGGCCCAAGAGGAACGCGTCGATCTGGGCGCGCTCGCCGAGCGTCTGAACCAGACGCTGTTCGCCGTGCAGTACCCCGACCCGCCGGAGCTGGAGGACGGCAGCGTCGTGGACGCGGAGGTGGTCGACGGCTGAGCGCCGCACGGTGGTGCCATGTCGACCGCACGAGCCAGCGCGCGACACTAATGCGCACTGGCAGCCACGGTGCTCCCTCCTTGCTCACCAGCACCGGAGGAAGCACATCGTGACCGTCAACTACTACCCCGGCGCCAGCCGCGCGTACGACTACTCGTCCCGCTATGAGGGCGACGTGGTCAAGCCGAACTGCGGCGTACTCCACACCACCGAGGGCACGTCCCTGCCGTCGTACGGCAGCGGTGCCGAGGCCCCGAACATCACCGCAAAGCCCAACTTCGCAAAGAAGCGGCTGGACTTCTACCAGCACTACGCGTTCAACCGCTCCGCCCGCGCCCTGGTCAACCTGGCCGGCGGCGTCGAGACCAATACCCTCAACTGCATCCAGATCGAGCTGGTTGGCACGTGCGACCCCACGCACGCGAAGATCTGGAACGGCGCCAAGGCTGGCACGGACTACATCTACTGGCCGGACGCGCCGGAGTGGGCACTGGACGATCTCGCCGCGTTCCTGGCGTGGCAGTACAAGAACAACGGCATCCCCCTCTCCGGCCCGAACACCTGGCTCGCCTACCCGTCGTCGTATGGCAAGACGAAGGCCCGGATGTCGTCCTCGGAGTGGATCAACTTCAACGGCTGGTGCGGCCACTCCCATGTCCCGGAGAACGTCCATGGGGATCCCGGTGGCCTCGACTTCGCCAAGTTGATCTCCCTGGCTAAGGCGAAGGCCAAGGTGCCCGGCGGCTCCTCCGACGGGTCCAGTTCCGGCGGCACGAGCAAGCCGAAGCCCATGCCACCCTTCCCCGGCGCCTCGTACTTCGGCCCTGGCAAGAACAATTCGCACATCACGCTGCTCGGCAAGCAGCTCGTGAAGAAGGGCTTCGGCCGGCACTACACCTCCGGGCCCGGCCCGAAGTGGTCAGACGCGGACCGCCAGAACGTGGCCGACTTCCAGCGCTCCCGTAAGGAGCTGCGCGGCGACCCTGACGGCATCCCCGGCTCGCTCACCTGGCGCCTGCTGTTCTCCTGACCTTGTCCCTCCGGTCGGCCCGACTTGCGGCGGGCCGACCGCCGAATTTGAAGGGCCCTCTCCTGTGGCAGGCGAGACCGTCATCACCCTGATCGGCAACCTGGTCGACGACCCCGAACTCCGCTTCACCCCATCCGGCGCCGCGGTGGCGAAGTTCCGCGTCGCCTCGACCCCGCGCACCTTCGACCGGCAGACCAACGAGTGGAAGGACGGCGAGAGCCTGTTCCTGACCTGCGCCGTGTGGCGACAGGCCGCGGAGAACGTCGCCGAGTCCCTGACGCGCGGCACCCGCGTCATCGTGCAAGGCCGCCTCAAACAGCGCTCATACGAGGACCGCGAGGGCGTCAAGCGCACCGTGTACGAACTCGATGTCGAGGACGTCGGTGTGAGCCTGAAGAATGCCGCTGCGAAGATCGCCAAGACCGGTGCTCAGCGCGCGGCCACCACCACAGGGCATCCGGTGACTGACGACCATTGGGCGGTGCCGCAGCCCCCGTTCTAACGTCTTACACCGCGCGGCGAACGGCCAGGCGGAAAGAGCATCCATCCCGGTACGGCCGGTGCTTGCTCCGACTGGCCGAACTTCCCGAGCACAGACGTGACGGCCTGGCACGGTTCCCGTTGATCCCTGGCATGACCTACGCGAACAACGGATCCGTACCGCTCTACCTCGCCGAACAGTTCCCACACTGGTCGCCTGCGGAACGTGAGCGGTACTTCAACAGCCTGCACAAGATGATCGAGGTGTTCACCGCTGAAGGACCTGCGGCTCTACAGGCATGGCTTGTACAGCGGGGAGGCAGAACGGAACTCGCCGAGAGCATCACAAGCACGGTCGCCGAGGTGATGGCTCGGCAGGGGAACAAGCAACACGTCGGAGGGTGAGACCTGCTGGCAGCAGGATCACCAGGGAGCGTTGCGCAGCGTACGGCCGCCGCGCTGCGCTCAGCCTACGCGGCAGCGATCCAGGCTTGCGGCAACGCCATCAGATCCCCATCCTCGTCTCCGTCCTCGACGGGAGTGGCGTTGCCAGGCCCCGGGAGGCCCAGCTCGTGGGTGCCACCAGCGCCCTCGGCGGGAACCTGCGGATCGGCCGGGCCCGGCTCCTTCGGCGGTGCTGGCCTCGTCTCCGACGACGGAGCCGGGACGACCGTACCGGCCGGAGGCTCGGTCGGCTGCTCCCGCTGCTCTGGTTGCGCGGGTTCCGACTGCGTGTCCGTGCTGGGCGTCGGGTCCGTCACGGGCTGCTCTGAATCCTTGGGCTTCTCCTCGACCGGCTTCTGCTCTTCCTCGGTCGGCTTCGGCTCCGGCGCAGGGTCGGGCGCGGGCGCCGTCGAAGTCGCCTGCGATGCCCCGGAGCTGCCCGCCGATGTCGAACCGGAGCCAGAGTCGGTGACCTGCACCACCGGAGGCTTCGTACTCGGCTTCTGGTCCGGAGTGGTCGCGACCGGCTGCGGCTCGATCCCGGCCGCGAGCGCCACGATGTCGTCGTCACCATCCTTCACGCGCGACGGAACATCTTCCCGGACTCCAAGCACCGCCCGCGCGGCCAGGAAGACAGGCGTGTCGGCTGTGGCGTCCGGCGGCGAGAACAGGATGGTGTGCACGTCGTGCTCGTTGAGCCCCAGCGTGCCCAGCGTGAGCGCGGCCAGACGAGGCGGGAGCGGGGTGGCGTTGCCCATGGCGTGCGCGCCGGCGGGCAACTTCTTCGACGACGAGGTGTGCAGCAGTTTCAGGTATTCCTGCAGGCGGTCTTTATCCGTGCCCCACAGCACGTACCGGCCGGAACGGACGAGGTTGGGGTACAGCTTCGTGGTCCCGTCCTGCTGGGTCCATGTCTTCGCGTAGTCGGGATCGCCAAAGATGCGCAACCCGATCTGTTCCGCCCCGTACGAGAACGTGAAGATCGTGCTGTCCGGGCCGAGTGCAGCCTTCGACGACATCACCATGCCGTCCGAGTCGGTGCACTCCGCCTGAAGCGTGCCGAGCGTCTGGCAGTCAATCTGCCCGGCGTCAGAGAAGTCCATGAACATCGGATCGTTGAACGGCTGCGCCGCCGAGCGCATCCTGTCGGACGCCTCGGTGGAGTTCGGGCTCACGTCAGGGGCGCTCGCCCTCGTCTCGGCCACGTCATGCCCGGTGAAGTGGCCCACCGCCCAGCTTCCGGCAAGCGCGGGAAGCAGCGCCGCCGCAATAGCCCACCTCTTCGCGCGGCCGCGAGGACGAGCAGACGCAGGAGGCTCCGCCGGAGGCGGCAGCAGGTCGACCGGCGGAGCAGGCTCGACGGGCCCCAGCAGCTCATCGAAGTCCTTGAACTCGGCGCAGTGCTCGCGCACCAGGCGCTCGACCTGTTCCAGCGGCAGGTCCGGCATGGCGGAGCTAACCTGGCGTACGGCGGAGCCGAAGGACTGCGGGCTCAAAAACAGGTGACGCTCACCGTTGAGGTTGACCACACCCACGTCGGTGAGCGGCACATCGCCGTGCTCACCGTCGTGCTCGTCCGGGCTGAGGACGTGGATCTGCAGAGGCGGCAGGCCCTCGGGTATTTCGCTGCTCAACTCTGCCGGTCTCTTTCCTCGGTGCTCTGCAGGATGCGCGCGATGTGGGCGGCCGTCTTCTCGGCACGCTCGGGGGTGATGGCCTCGATGTCAGTGAGGACCAAGTGGCCGCCGCCGGGCAGCTCTATCTCCTCACGGTGGATCTCCGGCTCGTCCAGGCCGTCGCCCGTTCCGGCATCCTCGCGGGTCTCTTGCGGATTCTGAGCACGCTCGTACTCGCGAAGCATCGCGTCCCTGGTGGCGCGAACCCTCGCAGGGCTGCGCTGGTAGCCGGGCCGGAGCGCGCCCGCGGCGGCCAGCATCTGGCGGGTCTCCTCATCGTGAGGGGTGGGCCCGCCGTCCAGCGCCCGCTCCAGGCGCTCGCTCTGGTCAGCGCGTCGCGACATGCGCCCTCGCCTCTCGTGTCTCAACCCGTGTACCGACAACTCTGTTTCTGGCCACTGCCGCCGTCAGCAGCTCCTCGACCAACTGGGAAGACGACTCCCCGGCCGGCATGACCTCAGCGAGCTTGCGCAATGACCGTACCGTCAAGGTACGGACAGCGCCGTCCGTCTTCCCCATGATCTCCGCGGTACGCCCCGGACTCTGTCCGTCGAAGAACCGCAGGATCAGGACCTGCTGCTGCTCGGGCCGCAGTTTATGCAAATGGGAGGCGACAGCTTCCGCCAGTGCTCGCTTCTCGGCGTACTCCTCCGGGCTCTGGTCCACGCGCGGCCGGTCGAGTTCGAGATGGTCGGCGTACAGCACCTCTGAAGGGCGCCGTTGCACGGAGCGCAGGTAGTCGAGCGCGGTGTTCTTCGTGATCGTGCGCAGCCAGGCCAGGAAGTTCGTCCCTGTCCGGTACTTACCGATATTTTGGGCGACCTTCAGCCACACTTCCTGGCTCAGGTCCTCCGCGACGTGCCCGTCCCGGATGTAGAACCGCACCCAGTGGTACACAGTGTCGTTGAGCTCGTCGTACAACGCCGCGATGGCGTCGGCCCCACCCTCCCCGCCGTTTGCGGCGCGTGCGACCAGGGCTTCCAGAATGTCCGTCACGGCGTGATGTCCCCCCAAGAGCCAGTGCTGCGCAGCCCTCGGGATACCTCCACCGATTCCCCACAGAAGGAGGATCAGGTTCCGAGGCGGCGCTGAGGCAGCATAACCGGCCATTTGCGGCATGTCCCGAACAGGTCAGCGATCCTCGCGACGCGCGCTGTGCTATATGGTTCGGACAGGCGCTGGGAGAGCAACCCGGCGCCGACCCAGACCCGAAGCGAAGGGACCGCGACCATGCTGCCTCCGCCCATGAACGCCACCGACCACACCCTGATGCTCCTGCCGTACGAGCAGTGGATCTCCATCAGAGTGGCCGCCAGGCGCGCCATGATCGACAAGGACACCGCCATCAGTGTGGTGCGGGCGGGCCGACGACGCGGTGTTCTGTGCACGCGCGGCAAGGGAGCGGCCCAGCAGGTCATGCGCATCCACCCCGGCCCGCGCCGCCCGATGGGGTCGCAGAAGTAGCGACCAGCACGGCTCCGCACACGAGAACCGCCGCCCGGCGCCGACCCCATCACCGAGCACTGAACTGGCCCACGGCCGATGTCGAACCCCACAGCATCCAAGGTCTCCACTGCCAGCTCGACCGATGCCCTCGCACGCTTCCGCCGCCACCTCGAAGCCACTCCATCGTGCAGGCAGGCACGTTGGGTTTCTCGCGGGTGTAACAGATTCCGCTGATCCACGTACTTGTCGGTGCCGGACTGAACGCAACCGGCCCCATCCGGCTGGAACGGTCCGCCGGGGGACACCTACGCACGAACAGGGAAGACCATGCCTCGCGGTGGTTCAAATACATTGCTGAGTTTCGAGACGATTGCCGAACGGATGGAACTCACAAAGCGCACCGTTCTCGACAACTACAGGAGCTGGCAAATCCCCGTCGTGCGCATCAGCGATCGCATTCTTCGCGTCCGGGAGCGCGATTTCGAGGCATGGCTCGACGCGCGTACGGAGTGAATTCCACGCACCGGCACGGGCGTTATAGCCGCGAATAGAGGGCGTAAAACCGACCGCTCCGCCCCTCACTCGACGGCTTGACCAGCCATGGCTGCGCCTACGTAGAGTCCAACTCCCCTGGCCAGGGAGTCACCTGAGAATCGACCGAGATCGCGAGAGGCATGCCGTGGCACGCAAGCCCACTGTCTACAAGCGGTGCGACTGCCCCGACCAGAACAGGCCCAAAAAGGCCGGCTGTAACCACAGCTGGAGCTACAACCTTACGAACAGCGAGGGCAGGCGAACCCGTGCCTCGATCCCCGATTCCGTCGGCATCACCCAGGCCCAGGCGCAAGCTGTTCTGGACGGAATGACCCCCGGCGCAGCCACCGAACCCATCGAAGTGAACCTCACCTTCCGGCAGTGGGCGGCTGACTGGCTCAGCAGGCGTCGGGCAAAGGGCACCAGCGTTGCGCAGTACGAGATAGCCATCCGGCTACACCTCAATCCACGATGGGGCAACCATCGCATCAGCGCCATCAGGAAGGCCCAGGTTGAAGCCTGGGTCCAGGAGATGGAGGCCAACGAGCACCTCGCCAACTCCACCGCTGAGGGCCACTGGAAGGTCTTCCAGATGGTCATCAAGGACGCCCTTCAGAACGGGAAGATCAACGCCAACCCCATCTACGAGGTCGAAGGGCCCTACGTAGGCGAGTCGACGTCATACGTCTTCAGCCCCGACGAGTGCTGGGCGCTCTACGACGCCTTCCCTGAGCGCTACCGTCTCATACCCATGATCGGCTTCGGCTGTGGTGCCCGGCAGGGAGAGGCGTTCGGCGTGTGCGATGACGTGATCGACCCGCGCAGAGGGCTGCTCACCGTACGTCGGCAGGTGCTCAAAACCAACGAGACTGGCTACAAGCCCCTCCTCGTAGACCGCCTCAAGACGAGCCCACGCCTCAACTCGAAGGACGCGCCGATGCCTCCGTACCTCACGGAAGCCCTGGCGGAGCACATGGAGCGCTACCCGCCACAGGTCATGAAGACCGTCCTATGGGAGCACAAGAAGAAGATCGACACGTGCAAGCGTGGATCAACGCGCGCCCTCTTCGTGACGCCGCACAACAACCTTCTGTGCCGGAACTACTTCAACGAACGCTTGTGGAAGCCCACGCTGCGGAAGCTGGGTATCAAGGACGAGGAGGGCAACCTCCCGACGTTCCATGACCTCCGACATACCTTCATCTCCACGTGCCTCCAGAACGGGATCCCTGAGCACACCGTGGCCGCGTGGGTGGGCGACTCTGTCGAGGAGCTTCGACGCACGTACAGCCACCTTCTGAAGGACCACGCCGACACGCACGGGGCACTAGCCGCCAGCCTGACAGCGCGGCCGACTCCTCCCGTGTTGAGATCGCGGCGTGACACCCCACAACCCTTCCGCGCTGCTACTTCATAAGCGGCAAACAGGCGAACCTCAGCGGGGCTGAGGCCGGCAACGGCCTCAGCCCCGCTGCCGCATCTCTCAGCCGTCTGGCCTGGCTCCGTGGTTTGCGCCGCGGCCGCGCCGCCGGCCTCCTCGCTCCCCGACGGATCTCACTAAGCAGCGACCAGGCCACTGACGATCAGCGGAGAAGGGCTCCCCGCCCAACCGACTATCGGGTGGGTACAAGCCGGAAGAGGCTTCAGTGGGTGCTTGGACACCGCGGCAGGAGCAACCGAACGCCCCCGGACAGCGGCCGTCTGGTCTCGGCCCGGCCCCAATGCCGCCCGTCTCCGGCCTCGTCTCTGATGGCTACCCTCATGGCTACTTACGTAGCCGCACGGTCCGGTTTGAAAGGGTTTGGAACGGGGTCTGCAGCCCCCTGATCCGCGAGAAAAGGTCGACACTCGAGTCGGCCTGTACGCAGGGCGGGAGGGGTGTACGACGCGGGGGCCACGCGTCAGCCCGGTATGCGGGTCACCGGAACTTACTTCTGTAACTACTAGTATGTACGATGCGATCATGAGCAGCACGCGGAAACCATCGCCAGCCACCCAGGAAAAATGCCTGGTCACAGGCACCCAGGAGCTCCCCATGCACGCCATGCAGTACAGCGTCACCCTGCCCGCCGACTACGACATGGAGATCATTCGACATCGGGTGCGAACCAAAGGCCACCTGCTGGACGACTTCGCCGGCCTCGGCCTGAAGGCGTACGGCATACGGGAGCGCGGGGTCGACGGCTCGCCGGTCAATCAGTACGCGCCGTTCTATCTCTGGGCCGATGCGGAGGCCATGAACGGTTTCCTCCTGGGCGACGGGTTCCGTGGGGTGATCCGCGACTTCGGCCGGCCGGCCGTCAAGCACTGGCAGGGGCTGTTCCACCGTCCCGGCCCGGCCGCCGGCCGCGCGCCAGGCGCCTACTCGCGGCGCACCGAGTACGTGCCCGAGGGCGCCGATCCGGCCACCGTCATCGCGAACGCCGTGACCCGCCACGAGGAACTGGCCGCCACCGAGGGCGTGCACACCACCTCTCTGGCGCTCGACCCCCGCCGCTGGGAACTGGTCCACTTCACCCTCTGGGCCGACGCCGTCCCCCAGGGCGCGGGCGACCGCTATCAGGCGCTGCATCTGTCCGCGCCGGGCCTCGGCCGGCTGGGCGCGGGGCGGCAGTGGTGAGCGCGGCCGCCGTGGACCGGCCGACAGGTCCCGCCGTCCGTACCGTCCTCGGCGATATCGCCCCCGCCGACCTCGGCGTCTGCGACGCCCATGACCATCTCTTCCTGCGCAGCCCGCAGCTGGCGGGCCAGGAGCTGGCCGACGCCGCGGCCGCCGCGGCGGAACTGGCCGCCTTCCGTGCGGCCGGCGGCGCATCGGTGATCCAGTGGACGCCGTACGGCATGGGCCGGTGCGCCGCCGAACTGCCCCGGCTGGCAAGGGAGTCGGGGGTGCGGATCGTCGCCGCCACCGGGCTGCACCAGGCGGTGCACTACGCGCCCGAGGTGCTGGAGCGGGTCCGCGCCGATCTTGCCGGGGTGTTCGTCGCCGAGCTGACCGAGGGGATCGGCGGGACGGGGGTGCGGGCCGGGATGATCAAGGTCGCCGGGGGCTTCCACGGCCTGGACCGGCACGCCCGGTACACCATGGCCGCGGCCGCCGAGGCCCAGCACGCCACCGGGGCGGCCATCGGCGTCCACCTGGAGCTGGGCACCGGCGCGCCGGACGTACTCGATCTGCTCTGCGGTGAGCTGGGGGTCGCGCCGGACCGGGTCATCCTCGGCCACCTCAACCGCGCGCCCGACCTCGTCGCGCACCGGACGGCCGCCGAGGCCGGGGCCTATCTGGCGTTCGACGGCCCCTCGCGGGCCCATCACGCGACGGACTGGCGGCTGCCCGAGGCACTGGCCGCGCTGGCCGATGCGGGCTTCGGTGACCGGATTCTGCTCGGCGGCGACACCACGACGGCCGGAGCCCGGTCCGTGAACGGCGGCCCCGGCATGCCGTATCTGCTGCGCCGGCACCGGGCGCGGCTCGAACTGGCCCTGGGGGAAGACCTGGTGACCCGGTTTCTGACGCAGAACCCCGCGCGGGCCTTCGCGGCGCACTGGGGGCGCGACGGGCACACCACCGGCTAACGGGCCGACAGACCAACCGGCTAACGGGCCGCCGGGCCGCGTCACAGGCTGACGGCGATGCCGACATGCGGCCGCTTGCCCCGGCGGAGCAGCGCGCCACCGGTGTCCAGCAAGCGGAACCGCAGGCCGTATTTGCCCGCCATCGCCTTGCGCACCCGCAGGAGTTCACCGGACCCCTCCAGGAGCCGGGCGGTGCCCTCCTCGGCCGCCGCGTCCGCGGCGAGGCGGCCGCGGACATCGCACGGGGTGACGGTCACCCGCGGATCGTTGCGCAGCCGCTTCACCTTCCAGCTGTCGTCCCGCGTCCACACCAGGAGTTCGTCCCCGTCAGCCACCGCCCATACGGGGGTGGCCACCGGGTTGCCGTTCCTGCGGTAGGTGACCAGGCTGACGTACGGGCTGCGGGCGAGCGCTTCGGGAACCATGGAGGCAGTGTCTCCGATCGGCCGGGTGATCCTGCGCCGAAGGTGGTGCCCGGTCGTTTCCCACCGCGGTGGGCAAGCCCGGGCCCGGAGAGGGGATCCCGCGCCCGGTGCCGCCCCTCGGGGCGACGCCCCCTGGACAGGCCCTGCGGTCCGCCGGGGGATGGATGGGTTCTGACGCGGGGATCATGGCCGGGCCCTAACGCTCGACGACCACCAGGGGGTCGTCCAGCACCGGCTGCCAGGCCAGTTCCGCCGCGCCGACGAGGCTGTTGTGGTCGAGGCTGCACGGCAGGATCGGCACGCTGCCGCTGCGGCCCCACAGGCTGCGGTCGGCGACCACCGCCCGCAGCCGCTCCGGGTCGGCCTCCAGGAGGGCGCGGTGCAGACCGCCGAGGATGACGCGGTCGGGGTTGAGGATGTTGACCAGGCCGGCGATGCCCAGGCCGAGCCGGTCGATGAGGAGGTCGGCCGCGCCCCGGACGCCCGGGTCGGCGTAGTCGTTCCGCAGGAGGTCGGCGGCCTGGTGGAGGAGGGAGCCCTCGGGGCCCGGTTGGCGGCCGGCGGCGCCGAGGAAGGCGAGCGGGTCCGCCTCGACGTCCAGGCAGCCGCGGCTGCCGCAGTGGCAGGGCGCGCCTTCGGGGTTGACGGTCAGATGGCCGACCTCCAGGGCCAGGCCCGAACTGCCGCTGTGCAGGCGGCCGTCGAGCACCAGGGCCCCGCCGACGCCCCGGTGGCCGGAGGCCACGCAGAGCAGGTCGCGGGCGCCGCGGCCGGCGCCGTGCCGGTGTTCGGCGAGCGCCCCGAGATTGACATCGTTGCCGGTGAAGCCGATCGCTTCGGTGACTCCGGGGATGCCGGCGTCGGCGAGCGCGCGGAGGAAGAGCTGGCGTACGGGGGCGCCGGAAGGCCAGGCGAGGTGCAGCGGGTTGAGGGCCTCGCCGTCCGGTTCCGCGACGGCGGAGGGCACTGCCAGGCCCGCGCCCAGGCAGCGGAGGCCGGTCTCGCGCAGCAGGGCGGATCCGGCCTCGACGGCCTCGGCGAGGACATGGGCCGGGTCGGCGGGGATGGTGCCGCAGCCGGCGGCGGTCGCCGCGATGCGGCCGCCGAGGCCGACCAGGGCGACCCGGAAGCCGTCGGCGTGGATCTGCGCGGCGAACACGACGGGGCCGCGCTCGTTGACGAACAGCCGGTGGGAGGGCCGCCCTTGGGATCCGGCGGAGGCGGTGGGCCGGGAGTCGACGGTGATCAGGCCGAGCGCCTCGAGCTCGGCGGCCACCGCGCCGGCGGTCGCGCGGGTCACGCCGAGTTCCGAGGTCAAAACGGCGCGGGTGGGCGCGCGGCCGGTGTGTACGAGCTCCAGTGCGGGTCCGAGGGCGCCACGGCCCCGCTCCAACCTGGTTGTCCGAGTCTGGGTCACACCCCTATTCTGACTTTGTGCCGACGCTAAACAAAATACGGATCACCCTTTCGGGAATCGTGACCCGCAAGACGCGCTCCACACCCCACCAATCCACCGACCCGCGGCTGACCCGGCTCCGCCTGGCGCTCACCGCATTCTTCGCCATCGACGGCTTCCTCTTCGCCGGATGGGTCGTCCGCATCCCCGCGATCAAGGCGCAGACCGGCGCCGGCGCGGGCGCGCTCGGGCTCGCCCTGCTCGGCGTTTCGGCGGGCGCCGTCGCGTTCATGATGATCACCGGACGGCTGTGCCGCCGGTTCGGCAGCCGTGCCGTCACGGTCGCCTCCGGTATCGCCATGGCGCTGAGCCTCGCGCTGCCGCCGCTCACCCACTCGGCCACCGCTCTGGGCCTGGTCCTGCTGGTCTTCGGCGCGGCGTACGGCTCGCTCAACGTCGCCATGAACAGCGCCGCCGTCGACCTGATCGGCGCACTGCGGCGGCCCGTCATGCCCGCGTTCCATGCCGCCTTCAGCCTGGGCGGCATGCTCGGCGCGGGACTCGGCGGGCTGATCGCCGGTGGCCTGTCCCCCACCGTCCATCTGCTGCTGCTCGCCCTGATCGGCCTCCTGGTGGCGGCCGGCGCGGGGCGCGCGCTGCTCGCGCATCCGGCGCCCGCCGTACCGGAGCGGCTCCCCGCGGCCGAGGACCGTACCGCCAGGCGCCGCCCCGGCCGCCTCGTGTGTGTCTTCGGCCTCATCGCGCTCTGCACCGCCTACGGGGAGGGCGCGATGGCCGACTGGGGCGCGCTGCACCTCTCCCAGGACCTGGGCGCCGGGCCCGGCCTCGCCGCCGCCGGATACGCGGTGTTCGCGCTGGCGATGACCGCCGGGCGGCTGTCGGGCACCGCCGTGGTGCAGCGCTTCGGACCTGCCCGCGCGCTGATCGCGGGCGGGACGACGGCGAGCGCCGGGATGCTGCTCGGTGCGCTGGCGCCCAGCCCCTGGGCGGCCTGCCTCGGCTTCGCGGTCGCGGGCCTCGGGCTCGCCAACATCTTCCCCATCGCCATCGCCCGCGCCGGCGAGGCCGGTGGCGCGGGCGGCGTCGCCGCGGCCTCCACCATCGGCTACGGCGGCATGCTGCTGGGCCCGCCCGCCATCGGGTTCCTGGCCGAGGCGTTCACCCTGCCCCTCGCGCTGACCACGGTCGCCCTGCTCTCGGCGGCCGCGGTGCTCATCGCGTACGGGACGCGCGGGGCGCACCGCACCGGGCGGGCGTGAGGCGCGGGGGCCCGGGTACGCGGTGGTCGTGGACGCTGACAACGGCCGGCCGGACCGGCCACCGCAGCCGGACAGACCAGCGCAGCCGCACCGGCCGGACCGGTTGCGCGGGCTCGTACGGCTGGCCTTCGGCAATCCCGTATCGCTCGGCTATCTGGCGCTGGTGATCGCCGCGGTGGCCTTCGCGGTCGTCGACGAACTGGCCGTGCACCACCCCGACGCCTCGTTCTCCGGTGTCTGAGCGCTGCTGCTCACCGCCCCGACGGTCGTTCCACTGTGGTTCGCGGGAGATGCGCTCTGGGGTGAATCCGGTGCGCCGGAGGGCTACTTGATGGCCGCGACCGCGGTGGCGGCCCTCGTGAACGCCCTGCTCCTGGGGCTCGTCCACCGTGCCCCGGGCCGCGGTCGAGGGGGCCCGCGGCGAGGCGTTGTCAGTGGCGGCTGGCACACTCGTCGGCATGGAGATCACTGAGTTCGTCGAAACGCTGCGGCTGGACGGAGGACTCCTGGCCGACGCCGCGGAGCAGGCCGGGCCCGACGCCCCGATTCCTTCCTGCCCCGAGTGGCGCATACGGGATCTGGTCACTCATGTCGGGCGGGTGCACCGCTGGGCCGCGGAGTTCGTGACACAGCCCGTGGACCACCGGACCGGCGGCCCCGCCGAGGCCCCGGACATGGCCGACGACGAGCTCGTGCCCTGGCTGCGGGACGGCCACCACCGCCTGGTGGTGGCGCTGCACACCGCCCCGCAGGACCTGGAGACCTGGGCCTTCCTGCCCGCGCCGTCCCCGCTCGCGTTCTGGGCGCGGCGGCAGGCCCATGAGACGTCCGTGCACCGCGTGGATGCCCAGCAGGCCGCGGGCAGCGCGCTCACGCCCCTCCCGTCCGCCTTCGCCGCCGACGGCATCGACGAGCTCCTGGCCGGCATCCATTCCATGGACCGCAGCCGGCTGCGCACGGACACGCCGAAGACGCTACGGGTGCGCGCCACGGACACCGCCGACGCGGAGTGGACGGTGTCGCTCTCCGACGGGGTGCCGGCGACCGTCCGTACGGCCGGACCGGCGCCCGAGGCCCCGCGGCCGGAGCCGGCGGCCCCGGTGGACTGCACGATCGAGGGCCCGGCCGAGGAGATCTATCTCGCGCTCTGGAACCGCCTGCCGTGGGACGGGCTGAAGGTCACCGGCGACGACGCGCTGATAGCGCTGTGGCGGGAGCGCGGCGGCATCTGAGCTCCGCCGCCCCTGGGAGGGGCCGCAGCGCCCCGGTCAAGGGGCGCGCGCAGCCGACGACGAAGAGCCCGAAGAGCGTGATGGGCAGCAGGCCGACGGGCCGCAGCAGCATCCCCGGATGCTGTTGCAGCTCCGGCCAGTTGACGGTCCAGTTCGCGAGGACGTCCAGCGTCATCACGCCCACCGCCAGCCGGACGCCCAGCGGCCGTGCGAGCGCCACCAGTACGGCCACGAGCGGGTCGAGCAGCACGAGGGCGACGAAGAACGCCTGCAGCGGCACGGGCCCGAACGACGCATACGCATGCAGCCCGCCCCGGACCAGATCCAGCAGATGCGCCCCGGTCCCCTCGAGAAAGCCGAGCACATACCCCGCACCCACCCACCGCGCCCACCGCGGCCGCCCGCGCCATGCTCCCCACCGCAGCACCGCCATCCGGCGAGCCTATATGCCGCCGCGGCACGCCTGCGGCGCCAAGTGCGGCCACTCCTGGCAGACTTGCGGTATGTCCCCCACCCGCACCCTCGCCGAACGCGACACCCTCACCGTCGAGATCGCCTTCGCGCTGGTCACCGGCCTCTTCATCGGCGGCATCGGTTTTCTGGCGATCGGCAGCGCGGCCGTGTGGGCGCCCCTGCCCAGCTCCTGGGCAGGCCCTTGGCTGAGGGCGAGCGGTGCCATCGGGGCGGCGCTCTTCGCGGTCCGGGTGGTGCGGGTACTGCGACGCGCTCAGCCCAGCCAGCCGGGCCGCACCAACCCCGACTCATAGGCCAGCACGACCAGTTGGGCGCGGTCCCGGGCGCCGAGTTTGACCATGGTGCGGCTGACGTGGGTCTTGGCGGTCAGGGGGCTGACGACCAGGCGGCGGGCGATCTCCTCGTTGGACAGGCCGATGCCCACCAGAGCCATCACCTCACGCTCCCGCTCGGTCAGCGCGGAGAGCGCGTCGGCCGCGGCCGGTTCCTTGGAGCGGGCCGCGAATTCGGCGATGAGGCGGCGGGTGACGCCGGGCGAGAGCAGCGCGTCGCCGTCGACGACCGCGCGCACCGCCCGTAGCAGCTCCTGCGGTTCGGTGTCCTTGACGAGGAAACCGGAGGCCCCGGAACGGATCGCCTCGAAGACGTACTCGTCCAGCTCGAAGGTGGTCAGCATGACGACCCTGACATCCGACAGCCGCGGGTCCTCGGTGATCCGGCGCGTGGCCACCAGACCGTCCAGGACGGGCATCCGGATGTCCATCAGCACGATGTCCGGGCGTCTTTCGCGGACCGCGGCCAGCGCCTCCTGTCCGTCGGACGCCTCGGCGACCACCTCGATGTCGGACTGGGCGTCCAGCAGCGCCTTGAAACCGGCCCGGACCAGCAGCTGATCGTCGGCCAGCAGTACCCGGATCACGACTCCTCCTCGGTATCGGCCGGGATCACCGTATCCGTACCGGCGGCCGGCCCCTTCGGCCCGGCCAGCGGAATACGGGCCCGGACCCGGAAGCCGCCGTCCGCGCGGGGGCCCGCCTCGACCGTGCCGCCGAAGGCCGCGGCCCGCTCCCGCATCCCGACCAGGCCGTTGCCGCCACCGGCCGGCTCCCCCGAGACGGCGGTCGCCGGGCCGTCGTCGTCGACCTGGATCTCCAGCGCGGCCGGTGCCTGCCGGAGCAGAACCCGGGCGGTGCGCGAGCCGGAGTGGCGGACGATGTTGGTGAGCGCCTCCTGGACGATGCGGAAGGCGGCGAGGTCGGTGCCCGGCGGCAGCGCGGCGCGGGTGCCCTCGGTGGTGACGTCCACGGCGAGCCCCGCGCCCCGGGCCTGTTCGGTGAGTTCGGGCAGCCGGTCCAGGCCGGGGGCCGGGGAGCGCGGTGCGTCGCCGCGGGTGCGCAGGGTGTCCAGCACCTGCCGCACCTCGCCGAGCGCTTCCTTGCTCGCGGCCTTGATGGTGGTCAGCGCCGTACGGGCCTGCTCGGGGTCGCTGTCCAGCAGCGCCAGGCCCACGCCCGCCTGCACATTGATGACGGAGATGCTGTGCGCGAGGACGTCATGCAGCTCGCGGGCGATCCGCAGCCGTTCCTCGTCGGCCCTGCGCCGCTCGGCTGCGGCCCGCTCGGCGCGGACCCTGGCGAGCTGATCGCGGCGCACCCGTACCAGCTCCGATACGGCCACCACCGCCACCATCAGGACGGCGACGAACAGTTCGTCCCCCCACGGGGCGGCACCGTCCCGCGGTGGCAGCCACCGGTAGAGCCAGTGGCCGACGAGGAGATGGCCGGCCCACAGGCCGCCGAGCGCGCACCAGGCGACGACGCGGTGCCCGGCGAGGATCGCGCCGAAGGCACCCAGCGCGACGGTGACGAAGACCGGTCCGTACGGGTATCCGGCCGCGAAGTAGACCGCGGCGGAGGCGGCGGTGCCGACGGCGACCGCCCGCGGATAACGGTGCCGGAAGAGCAGCAGGGCGCCGCCGGCGACCAGCAGCGCCCGCACGAAGGCATCGAGCGGGACACGATCGGGCTGGTTGTGTGCGGCAAAGCCGGAGCCGACCGTGACAAAAGCCGTCACCACGACCGTCGACACCCACGGCAGCCGGGCGCCGGCCCAGCTCTTCGGTTCCGCGCGCACCGGCGACCACCGCTCCCACACCGGCCCGAGGCAGCGCCGCGCCCACGGCGGCCGTGCGTTCTCCATGCCCGTAACGCTAGACCGCGGCCCGACCCGGCGGCGTCCGCCCGGCGCAGTGACCGGCCGTACTCCCCGGGGAGTAGCGGCTAGCGTGGGGTGGTCAGGCCGACGCTGCGGGCCAGCTGGAGGACCGCCTGCTCGAAGAACGCGGTACGGGCCTCGATCACTCGGTTGAACTGGCCGAAGACCTCGAAGCTCACCAGCCCGAACAGCTGCGCCCAGGCGCCGACGAGCCGCGCCAGCACCGTGCCCGGCAGCTCGACGCCCAGCTCCGCGCCGAGGGCGAGCGCATCGCCCACCACCGCGTCGGGCAGCGGCTCGGCGGGCTCCTTCAGCGCGCCGGTGGCGTGCGCCTCGCGGACCACGCCGATCAGCGCGAGGCCGACCCGGGCGGCGGGCTCGGCGGTGGTGCGGGGGGCGGTGTAGCCGGGCACCGGGGAGCCGTAGATCAGCGCGTACTCGTGCGGATGGGCCAGCGCCCAGGTGCGTACGGCGGCGCAGACGGCGCTCCAGCGGGCGACGGGGCGCTTGGCATCGGGGCCGGTCAGGGCGTCGCGGGCGCCCTCCGCGGCCTCGCCGACGGCGTTGTAGGCGTCGACGATCAGCGCGGTCAGCAGGTCGTCGCGGCTGGGGAAGTAGCGGTAGAGCGCCGAGGAGACCATGCCCAGTTCGCGGGCCACGGCGCGCAGCGAGAGCTTCGCCGCGCCTTCGGCGGCGAGCTGTCTGCGGGCCTCGTCCTTGATGGCCGCGGTGATTTCGCTACGGGCCCGTTCCCTGGCCCCTCGGATCGCAGTCATGGGAGCAGTCTGGCACGACGCGGAGCGGTGCACCAAAGTCAGAGCATCAGACAGGAAAGAGAGCGGTGGAGATATTCGAGAGCACTGCTCTTGCTTTCGGGCGACGCTCTCGTGCACACTGCTGGTCGTAAGCGAGAGCACTGCTCTCGAATTGGAGTGGCGCTCACGGAGCGACCGGCAGGCACGCCGCAGGCAGTACGCGACGAGCCGGCCCACGAGCCGAACAGACCGCGCCACCGAAGTCACCGGAGGCCCAGCCATGTCCCACTACCTCAAGCCCAACCGCTTCGCCACCCGCCTCAACGGCATCATCGGCTGGCTCGCCCGGCGCGGCATCAGCCTCGCGGGTTCGGCGGACCTCGCCGTCCGCGGCCGCAAGAGCGGCGAATGGCGGCGCGTCCCCGTGAACCCGATGACGTACGAGGACGGCCGCTATCTCGTCTCGGCTCGCGGCCACTCCGAGTGGGTGCGCAATATGCGCGCGGCGGGCGGCGGCGAACTGCGCGTCGGCCGCCGTACCCGCCCGTTCACCGCCGTCGAGCTGCCGCCCGCCGAGACCCCGGCGCTGCTGCGCGCCTATCTCCGGCGCTGGGGCTGGGAGGTGAAGTCGTACTTCGGGGAGATCACCGCCGACTCCAGCGACGAGGAGCTGCTCGCCGCGGCCCCCCGCCACCCCGTCTTCCGTATCACCGAGTCCTGAGCGCGAACGGCAGGCGCGGCAGAGGGCGAACGGCAGGCGGCAGAGCGACGCCAGACGCCAGGCACCGGACGGCAGGCACCGGACGCCAGGCACCGAACGGCAGTCAACCGGCCGACGGTCGGCGGGCAACCGGACCGCCAACGGCCGACCGGCGGCAAGCCCGACCGTCAGGCCACCGCCCGTCCACCCCGCCCAGCGGCCCCCGGCGGTCACTGCCCCGGCCCGGCGGTCACTCCCCCCGGCGCGCCTCGGAGCGGTCGAACGCGTCCAGCGCCCGGCGCGCCATCGGGTGCGTACGGACCAGCTCCCCCAGCGTCGTCGTCCCGCGAGTGATCTTCGCGAAGGCGTTCCAGGCCGGCCGGAACCCCGTGATCGCCGCATGGAACATGCCCGGGCGCCGCGAGAACGCGCCGAGCATCCGCCGCCCCACGCCCATCTCCACACCCAGCCCCGCCTTGATGGCGAAGGCGTAGTTGAGCGCCTGCCGGCGGGCGTCCACGGCGTCGTGGGCCTCGGAGACCCGTACCGCCCACTCCCCCGCGAGCCGGCCCGAGCGCAGCGCGAAGGAGATGCCCTCCCGGGTCCACGGCTCCAGCAGCCCCGCCGCGTCACCGCACACCAGCACCCGGCCGCGGGACAGCGGCGAGTCATCGGAGCGGCAGCGCGTCAGATGCCCGGACGAGATGCTCGGCTCGAAGCCCGCCAGGCCCAGCCGGCCGATGAAGTCCTCCAGATAACGCTTGGTCGCCGCGCCCTCGCCGCGCTCGGAGATCACGCCGACGGTGAGGGTGTCCCCCTTGGGGAAGACCCAGCCGTAGCTTCCGGGGATCGGGCCCCAGTCGATGAGCACCCGGCCCGCCCAGTCCTCGGCGACCGTCTCGGGCACCGGGATCTCCGACTCCAGGCCGAGATCGACCTGCTCCGTCTTGACCCCGACATGCGCCCCTATCCGGCCCGCGCTGCCGTCGGCGCCGACCACGGCCCGTGCCAGCAGCACCTCGCCGCTGCTGAGCACCACCGCGACGGTCCGGCGGTCGGGCACCTCGGCGCCGTGCTGTTCCACCCGCGCGACCGTGACGCCCGTACGGACCCGGGCGCCGGCGTCCTTGGCGCACTCGACCAGTCCGGCGTCGAACTCGGGGCGGTTGATGAGCCCGAAGAGCATGTGCTTGGAGCGGCGGGTGCGGGTCAGCTTGCCGTTCATCGAGAACGTCACCGCATGCACGCGGTCGCGCAGCGGCAGTTCGAAGCCGGGCGGCAGGGAGTCCCGCGAGGGGCCGATGATGCCGCCGCCGCAGGTTTTGTAGCGGGGCAGTTCCGCCTTCTCCAGGAGCAGCACCCGGCGTCCCGTACAGGCCGCGGCGTGCGCGGCCGAGGCGCCCGCGGGCCCCGCGCCCACCACCACGACGTCCCACACCTGCTGGTTGTCCTCGGCTGCGTGCTCGCTGCTCACCTGTGCGTTCGCTCCCATTCAATGCCTGGCTGCGCGTCCCGCCCGCATCCTACGGGCCGCTGTTTCTCCAGCCGCCTGTGGGAAGATCGGGGGCACTCATCCCCGTACGTCCGGCCCGTACGGCTCACCAGGACGGACGGCCTACGTACACAACGTCGCGCCCACAAGGAGCGTTCCATGTCTGACAGGTCCGGCAGCCCCGGCATACCCGGCAGCCCGCTCGCCCAGACCGTCGCCGCGCTGCAGCCCCGCGCCCTGGCCGAGCTCACCGAGCTGGTGGCCTTCAAGTCGGTCGCGGACCCGGCGCAGTTCCCGAAGAGCGAGTGCGAGGCGGCCGCCAACTGGATCGTCGATGCGCTGCGCGCGGACGGGTTCCAGGACGTGGCGCTGCTGGACACCCCGGACGGCACCCAGTCCGTGTACGGCTTCCTGCCGGGCCCGGCGGGCGCCCCGACCGTGCTGCTGTACGCGCACTACGACGTGCAGCCGCCGCTGGACGAGGCCGCGTGGGCCTCACCGCCGTTCGAGCTGACCGAGCGCGACGGCCGCTGGTACGGGCGCGGCGCCGCCGACTGCAAGGGCGGCCTGATCATGCATCTGACGGCGCTGCGCGCGCTGAAGGAGCACGGCGGCATTCCGGTCAACGTCAAGGTGATCGTGGAGGGTTCCGAGGAGCAGGGCACGGGCGGGCTGGAGCGGTACGCCGAGGCGCACCCGGAGCTGCTGACGGCCGACGCGATCGTCATCGGCGACACCGGCAACTTCCGGGTCGGGGTGCCGACGGTGACGGCGACGCTGCGCGGGATGACGCTGGTGCGGGTGCAGGTCGATGCGCTGGAGGGCAATCTGCACTCCGGCCAGTTCGGCGGCGCGGCGCCCGACGCGCTGGCCGCGCTGATCCGGATCCTGGACTCGCTGCGGGCCGAGGACGGTTCGACGACCGTGCGGGGGCTGGCCGCGGACGCGCGCTGGGAGGGCCTGCAGTACCCGGAGGAGGACTTCCGTAAGGACGCCAAGGTCCTGGACGGCGTCGGGCTGATCGGCAACGGCACCGTCGCGGACCGGATCTGGGCGCGCCCCGCGGTCACCGTGCTCGGCATCGACTGCCCGCCGGTCATCGGCGCCACCCCGTCCGTTCACGCGGGCGCGCGGGCGCTGGTGAGCCTGCGGGTGCCGCCGGGCACGGACGCGGCACAGGCGACGAAGCTGCTGTCCGCCCACCTCGAGAGCGCCGCTCCGTGGGGCGCGCGGGTCGCGGTGGAGCAGATCGGGCAGGGGCAGCCCTTCCGGGCGGACACCAGCAGCCCGGCGTACGCCTCGATGGCGACGGCGATGCGGGAGGCGTACGACGGCCAGGAGATGCAGACGTCCGGTCTGGGCGGCTCGATCCCGCTGTGCAACACGCTTGCCGGGCTCTACCCGGACGCGGAGATCCTGCTGATCGGGCTGAGCGAGCCGGAGGCACAGATCCACGCGGTCGACGAGAGCGTCTCGCCGCAGGAGCTGGAGCGGCTGTCGCTCGCGGAGGCGCTGTTCCTGCGGCAGTACGCGGAGAGCCGGGCCTGAGGCGACGGGGCGCCGCGTGCCGGCGGCGCCCCGCCCTTGTTCCCTGGGCCGCGGCCCTTGGCTCTTGCCCTTTGCCCTTGGCCCTTTGCCCTTGGCGTTGGGCGTTGGCGTCAGGCGTTGGACCTCAGCCCAACGGAACTCCCGCCTCCAGATGGAGCGGGCAGCCGCGCTCGCGGGCGCGCAGCGCCCACCGCAGCCGGTTCCAGCGCACCGGCGGCAGCATCGTCTCGGCCTCGGCCTCGGTCACAAAGCGCCAGTCGCGCAGCTCCGCTCCGGGCAGCAGCACCTCCCGTATCCGTTCGCTGGTGAGCGTGCCGCCGTCGAAGAGCAGCCGCAGACCGCCGAAGCCGGGCGGTTTGGGCGCTTCCCAGTCCAGCACGAGCAGCCGGGGTGCACGGGGCAGCTGGATGCCCAGTTCCTCGGCGACCTCGCGCACTCCGGCGTGCGCGGGTGCCTCGCCCGGTTCCACGATGCCGCCGGGAAACTCCCAGCCGGGCTTGTAGGTCGGGTCGACGAGCAGCACCCGGTCCTGGTCGTCGAAGAGCAGTACACCGGCCGCCAGGGTCTCCGCGGTCGGCTCGGGGGTCTGCACGATCTCGCAGGCGCCGGCTCCGGTACGGACGGCCTCGGCGACCTGTTCGGCGGTCTGGCGGGGCGTGAGCCGGGTGGTGTCGACGACATGCGCGTCGTCCCTGATCCACTCCAGCGCGCGGGCGTACGGGCCCAGGTGCTCCAGACACCACCGGCGTACGGACGCATCGGCCTCGGGATCCCCCTGGGGCTCCGTACGCCGGGCTATCCGCTCCCGCAGGATCGTTTCCTCCGCATGCAGCAGAACATGCCGTACGGGAATCCGGCGGGCCGCGAGGGAGCCGAAGATCTCATCGCGGTATTCCTGGCGCAGCAGCGTCATTGGTGTCACCAAGGGGCCCGGCACCTCGGTGAGCAGCGCCGCGGCGGTGTCCACGACCATGCGCCGCCAGGCCGGCAGGTCCTGATAGTCGTCGATCTCCTCGAACCGCTTCGCCGGCAGCATCAACCGCAGTCCGCTGCCGAGGAGTTCGGGGTCGTAGAGCGTGCTTCCGGGAAGCAGGTCGAGCACTTCATGCGCCGCAGTGGTCTTGCCCGCACCGAACGTGCCGTTCAGCCAGACGATCACGGTTTCCCCTCTTCCCTAGACCCAGGTGAGTTGCCCGCAACACCCTGCCACGGAAACGCTCGGGAAGACGGATGCCGGTCAGTGCATCCCCCGCCGCGAAGCCCCCGGCAAACAAGCGCTCCCCCGCCTCTCCTGTACCGAAACCCCCATCCGCATACCGGCGTCTGCCGCATATGACGGCGGAGCATCGAGGGAACAACTGCCAGTTCTGCGGCACTTACCCCCGCGCCCCTTGCCCGTCCTCTTCGCCACCCCTTGCTTTCGCTCTTCCCTGCCCACGGAACCTGTCGCGAGGAGGTGGCAGTCGGTGAAGAACTGGCCGCGCAGGAGGTTTGCTCACGGAAGTGACCGGGGTTTATCGCCGGTGGCGGGGCATCAGGGCCGCAGGAAGTCGCTGTACCTCCAGGCGAATGGGGGGCGCCGGGAGCGGTGCCGAACAGGGAAATGGGGGCGCGCCGGTTACCGGGTCCGGGCGCCGGCGCCTTCGACGCTTACGGCCTCGCGGATTTCCCGGCAGCGGGGATCCCTCCCCTCCGCTATGGCAGTGGAATCCCGCTGAACTGGACATAGAGCGGGGTGACGATCACCTACCGGGGCGGTCGAAAGCGCCCAGCGGCGGCCGGCCGTCCCGCTCGCGGAATACGGAAGACGTCGGTCCGCTCTTCGGTTCCAACGGAATGACGGGACACCGAATTCCGCTGCGGTCCGGGCTAGTTGATTCCTTTTCGGCGCATCGGTGATTCGGAGATTCGGAGATTCGGTGAATCGGTGAATCGGTGAATCGGTGAATCGGTGAATCGGTGAATCGGTGAAGTAGTGCGGACGACTTCCGGCGCGGCACATGAATTCACCGCCGTGCCGAGCGCCGCGCGCCCCATGACGGCACCCGGTGGGACATCCGATGTTCCCTCCCCTCCCTGATGGGCGCGCGCCACCGGGCGTCGACCGGCCCGCCATACCCCCTCCACGGAGACGGAACGGGAGAGAAACAAACAGAACCGAACGCGAGTAGCGGGGTTGCTCCGAACAGCGCGGTCGGACACGGGCGTTGACGGGTCGGAGCTTCACCGCAACCGCCCCTCTTCCAACAGACTCCAACAAGCCCTACCGTAAACACTCGCCAGTGACGGGTACATGACTCGCCGCTGTTCGTCGCGGCTCGTCATGTCTGGGCATGCCCCGTCCCGGCTCGCAGCACCTCACACGACTCCCCACATCCCTTGCGAAGACGGAGGACGCGAAGCATGCGCGTTCACATCCGCACCATCCGCACCATCCGCACCATCCGCACCATCCGCAGGCAGGGCCGCGGAAGAATCATCGGAGCACTGTCCGCCGCGCTGCTGTGTACGGCGGGGCTGAGCGCCCCGCAGGCCGCGGCCGGCACGCCCGCGCCCCGCCTCCCCGGCGGGCTCGTCAAGACGCCGCCGATGGGCTTCAACAACTGGAACTCCACCCATTGCCGGGCGGAGTTCAACGAGAAGATGGTCAAGGGCATCGCCGACCTCTTCCTCACCAAGGGCCTCAAGGACGCCGGCTACCGGTACGTCAATCTCGACGACTGCTGGGCGCTGCCCGCACGGGACGCGAACGGCAAGCTGGTGCCGGACCCCGAGCGCTTCCCCCAGGGCATCAAGGCCGTCGCCGACTACGTCCACGCCAAGGGCCTCAAGTTCGGCATCTACACGAGCGCCGGCACCAAGACCTGCAACGAGAACGGGTTCCCCGGCGGGCTCGGCCATGAGACGTCCGACGCCCGGCAGTTCGCCGATTGGGGCGTGGACTACCTCAAGTACGACAACTGCAACAACCAGGGTGTGGACGCCAAGCAGCGCTACCGCGCGATGCGGGACGCACTGAAGGCCACCGGTCGCCCCATCGTCTACAGCATCTGCGAATGGGGCGAGAACAAGCCCTGGGAGTGGGCGTCGGACGTAGGGCATCTGTGGCGGACCACGGGTGACATCAGCGACGACTGGACGAGCATGCTCGGGATCGCCAAGGCGAACCTGCCGCTGGCCCCGTACGCGGGCCCCGGCCACTGGAACGATCCCGACATGCTGGAAGTCGGCAACGGCGGCATGACGGACACCGAATACCGCACCCACTTCTCCCTCTGGTCGATGATGTCCGCTCCGCTGCTGATCGGTTCCGACCTGCGCAAGGCGACGCCGGAGACCTTCACGATCCTGGACAACAAGGACGTCATCGCCCTCGACCAGGACCCGTTGGGCAAGCAGGCCACCGTGCTGCAGTCCGAGTCCGGCCGCTGGACGCTCGTCAAAACGCTGGCGAACGGAGACCGCGCCGTCGCGCTCTTCAACGAGACCGACCAGCAGCAGACGATCACCACCACCGCCCAGGACGCGGGGCTGCCGCCGGCGGACCGTTACCGGCTGCGCGACCTGTGGCAGCACCGTGACTCGGCCACCACGGGCACCATCTCCGCGACCGTCCCGGCACACGGCACCACCGTCTACCGCGTCTCCGTCCAGCGACACTGAGCCCGGACCCGGGGCCGCCGGCCGTCAGCAGGTGGGCAGCCCCGGCACCGGCTGATCGTTCTCCCCGCCCGTGAGGTAGACGACGCTGATGTAGACACCGGTGTTGCCGCTGTCGTCATCGGTCTTGGCCCACCAGACGTTCGTCCACTTCCCGTACGTCTCGCGGCGGCCCAGCTTCGCCTGGCAGTAGAAGTAGTTGGTGCCCGCGTTGACGGTGCCGGCCTGCTGGAAGGACGAGGTGTACGAGGTCGCCGTACGCCAGACGTCGCAGTTGGTCTTGCCGCCGCCGATGGACACGCACGAGGTCTTCGGCGTGGGCTCACCGCCACCGCTGCCACCACTGCCGCTGCCGCTGCCACCACTGCCACTGCCGCTGCCGCCGCCGCTGTTCCCGCCGGACGTACCGGAGGCGCCGCCGAACAAGCCGCCGGCGGCGCCGCCGTCCGCACTCCCGCCATCGCCCTTGCCGCCCGAACTCCCGCCGGGAGAACCGGGCTTGGGGTTCTTTCCGGTCGGGTCGCCGGAGGGGCCCAGGGATGCGGAGGGCGATGCACCGGCGCCGTTCTCCTGGCCCTTGTCGCCGCCCTTGTCGTCCCCCTTGCCCGGCTTCTTGCTGCCGTCCGGGCTCGGGTCGGCGGCCGGCGTCGGCTTTCCGGCCGGCGGCGCCGACTGCCGTCCGCCATCCGCGACGGTGTCGCTCGGCCCGCCGCCGACCAGCGCGTACGTCACTCCGCCACCGGTGGCGAGGACGGCGAGCACGGCCGCCGCGGCGAGCAGCGTCCGACGGCGACGGCGGGCGGGCAGCCGCTCGGTGTCACCCTCGGACGGGTTCCGCAGCTGCGGGTGGGTGCCCGTGCTGCCGACGGCCGGGCCACTCACCACGCCGGGCGGGTCGAAGCCGGGGCTGATGGCGGAGTCGGGAGTGGGTGCGTCGGGCACGGCGGAGTGCGCGGCCGCGCCCGCGGCACCGGGGCCGCCGGACAGCCAACTGGCGGGCGGAGCGGCCGAGTTGACCGGACCGGCGGGCGCGGCGCCGTCGGCCGCGGCCCCACCCTGGCCCTGGCCCGCCGACCCCGGCCCGAACTCCTGCGGCGGGGGCGGCGGCGCAACCGGCCGGATGTTCGTCGCGGTCGGCAGGTGCGGCGCGCCGGGCATCGGCACCGCCGCCGGTTCGCTTCCCTCGGCCACCGCCGTCAGCATGCTCCGCGCCTGGGCGGCGGACGGCCGGTCGGCCGGGTTCTTGGCCATCAGCGCATGCAGCACGGGCGTCAGCGGCCCGGCCCGCCGCGGCTCCGGCAGCGCCTCGGTGACGATCGCGGTGAGCGTGGACCACACCGACGTACGGCGGAACGGCGCTCCGCCGCCTTCGACGGCCGCGTACAGCGTCATCCCCAGCGACCAGATGTCCGAGGCGGGGGTGGGGTCCTGGCCCTGAGCCCGCTCGGGCGGCAGGTAGTCGAGGGAGCCGACGAGTTCGCCGCTGCGGGTGATGTTGGTGGTGGCGCCGTCGCCCGGGGCCTCGATGCTGGCGATACCGAAGTCGGTGAGCACCACGCGTCCGGTGCGGTCCAGCAGCACATTGCCGGGCTTGACGTCACGGTGCAGCACGCCGACCTGGTGGGCGGCGTCCAGCGCGTCCATCACCTGGGCGCCGATCCGGGCGATCTCCCGGGGTTCGAGGGACCCTTGCTGCTGGATGGCGTCGTCCAGCGAAGGTCCGTCGACCAGTTCCATGACGATGACGGGGCGGCCGTCCTCGTCGATGACGTCGTGGACGGTGACCACGCCGGAGTGCCGGATACGGGCGGCGGCGCGCGCCTCGCGCTGCATCCGGGTGCGCAGATCGGCGAGCTCCGGGGCGGAGGCGTCGGTATAGGCGCGCAGGACCTTGACGGCGACCTCGCGGCCCAGCACCTCGTCGACGGCGCGGCAGACCACGCCCATTCCGCCGCGGCCGAGCCGGCCGGTGACGCGGTAGCGGCCGCCGAGCACCCGGCCGGTCAGATCGGCGTCCGTGCCGCGCCGGGGTCCGCTCTTGGCAGCCGCAACGGGCGCGCCGTCGCCGGGCGGTGGGGCGGCCACCCCGTCGCCCGCCCCGCCGGCCTCCTCCGGCTCGTCCGGTCCGCGCAGCTCAGGCTCCCCCGATGTCATCGTCGCCGATCCCCTCGATACCCGTGTGTCTGCCGGTACGCCGCGTAGCTCACGGTGTACGTCGCGGTCGGCAACAGACTAAGGGGCGCACGGGGGCGGGTGGTGGCTTCAGGGCATGGGGACGAAGGCATCGAGACGGGACTGTTGCGCGGCGGCCGCGGCGGCGCCCACCAGACCGGCATCCGTCCCCATCTGGGCGGGTACGACCTTGAGGTCCGCTACGAACGACAGGGTCGCGTAGTCGCGTAGGGCCTTGCGCAGCGGGACGAAGAGGACGTCCCCGGCGCCCGCCACTCCCCCGCCGATGACCGCGATGTCGATCTCGACCAGCGTCGCGGTGGCCGCGATCCCGGCGGCCAGCGCCTGGGCGGCGCGTTCGAAGGAGCGCAGCGCGACGTCGTCACCGGCGTGTGCCGAGGCGGCGACGGCGGCCGCGCCGGCGTCGCCGTCGGGACCCGGCCGCCAGCCGTTCGCCAGGGCCCGGCGGGCGATGTTGGGGCCGCTGGCGATCCCCTCGACGCAGCCGCGGCCGCCGCAGGGGCAGGGGTCGCCGTCGAGGTCGACGCTGATGTGGCCGATGTGGCCGGCATTGCCGGTGGGACCCGGATGCAGCCGGCCGTTCAGGACGAGTCCGCCGCCGACCCCGGTGGAGACCACCATGCACAGGGCGTTGGCCCGGCCGCGGGCCGCGCCCTGCCAGTGTTCGGCCGCGGTCATCGCGACGCCGTCGCCGACCAGCACCACCGGCCGCTCGCCGACCAGCGCCTGTACGCCGGCGACCAGCGGGAAGTCGCGCCAGCCGGGGATGTTGACGGGGCTGACGGTGCCGGCCGAGGCGTCCACCGGTCCGGCGCTGCCGATCCCCACGGCCGCCACCCGCGCCCAGTCGGGCCCCGCGGCCAGCTCCTGGACCACCTCGGCCACCGCGCGCATCACGCTCGCCCCGTCCTCGTCGGCGGGGGTGGGCCGGGCGGCCCGTACGATCAGCCTGCCGCGACCGTCCACCAGAGCACCGGCGATCTTGGTGCCGCCAATGTCGAGCGCTGCGCTGAGGTCCGTCTGCATCGGTGTGGAATCTCCTGGTGGGCCCGGGGCCGGGGTGGATCGTACCGGCGCGAGAACGCCAGTCTTACCGCAGTTGACAACGTTGTCCAGGGGCTATGCTCGACGGCACCCCCCGACACCTCCAGCAGCCTCCTAAAGAATCAGGACCGCACACCGTGACGGACACCGCGCAGGGCACCTCTCGTCGCTACGGCACCCGGCCCACGATGAAGGATGTCGCGGCGCGCGCCGGGGTCGGCCTCAAGACGGTGTCCCGCGTGGTCAACGGCGAGGCGGGCGTCACGCCGGACACGGAGCGACGGGTCCAGGAGGCCATCACGGCCCTGGGATTCCGCCGCAACGACTCCGCCCGCATCCTGCGCAAGGGCCGTACGGCCAGCATCGGCCTGGTCCTGGAAGACCTCGCCGACCCCTTCTACGGCCCCCTCAACCGCGCCGTCGAGGAGGTCGCGCGCGACCACGGCGCGCTGCTGATCAACGGCTCCAGCGCCGAGGACCCGGGCCGGGAACAGGAGTTGGTGCTCGCGCTGTGCGCACGGCGGGTGGACGGGCTGGTCGTCATCCCGGCCGGTGACGACCACCGCTATCTGGAGCCGGAGATCGCGGCGGGCATCGCGACCGTCTTCGTGGACCGGCCGGCCGGCAAGATCGACGCCGATGTCGTGCTCTCCGACAGCTTCGGCGGCTCCCGGGACGCGGTCGCTCACCTCATCGCGCACGGCCACCGCCGGATCGGCTTCATCGGTGACCAGCCACGCATCCACACCGCGAAGGAGCGGCTGCGCGGCTACCGCACCGCGATGGCCGACGCCGGGCTGCCGGTCGACGAGTCCTGGGTGGCGCTGGGCTCCACCGCCCCCGAGCGGGTCCGGGCCGCGGCCACCGCCATGCTGGACGCCCCCGAGCCGGTCACCGCACTGTTCGCGGGCAACAACCGCGTCACCGTCACGGCCGTACGCGTCCTGGGCGAACGGCCGCGCCCCACCGCCCTGGTGGGCTTCGACGACTTCGAGCTGGCCGACCTCGTCCGGCCCGCGATCACGGTCGTCGCCCAGGACGCGGCGCGGCTGGGCCGGACGGCGGCCGGACTGCTGTTCCGCCGCCTGGAGGGGGCCGCCGAGCCGCCGCGGCGGCTCGTCCTACCGACCCGCCTGATCGCTCGGGGCTCGGGGGAGATTCCCCCTTCCGAGGGGTAGCCGGTCCGCTGCGCTTTGCCTGGGCCGATGTTTTGGCTTGCCCGCCGTGGGTGGTTTGTCGCCGTGGCGCCTGCGGCGGGCGTGGTGTTGTCGGGTGCGGTGACGGCCCTACACGGCTCCGCCGCTACGGTCCGCCCCCTCCCGTGGGTGGGGGGATTCTCGTGGGGGCGAGCGTTGTGTGTCCGGTACCGCTGATTGTGTCCACAACAGGCATCTGACCGCTGACGTACGCCCCACTGGTTTTCTCCCACTCTCAACGGGGAGGGGGCGGGCCGCAGGACGGAGTCCGGAGGCCCGGTCCCGCAGCCGAACAGCCCCGCGCAAGCGGCACCAGCCCGCCGCAGGCGCAACGGCGGCAAACCCCCACGGCGGGACAGTCAAAAACAACGGCTCAGGCAAAGCGCAGCGAACCGGCCCGCCGCAGGCGCCACGGCGAACAACCCCCACGGCGGGCAAGCCAAAACATCGGCTCAAGCAAAGCGCAGCGAACCGGCCCGCCGCAGGCGCCACGGCGGCAAACCCCCACGGCGGGCAAGCCGAACACATCGGCCCAGGCAAAGCGCAGCGGAGCGGCTCAGGCCGAGCGCACCGTGCGCCCCGCGAGCGCGTCGAGGTCGGCGCGGGTCAGACCGGTGAGCCGGGCGACCTCGCCGGTGTCGACCGCACCGCAGTCCAGACCGCGCAGCAGGTAGCCGGCGAGGGCCTTGGCCGTGGCGGGCTCGTCCGCGACATCGCCGCCGGCCTTCGAGACGTACGCCGTGAGCCGGGCCGCGGCCTGCTCGAGGCCCTCGAGGTAGAAGGCGTAGACCGCGGCGTAACGGGTCGGCAGGTGGCCGGGGTGCATGTCCCAGCCCTGGTAGTAGGCGCGGGCCAGCGAGCGGCGGACGAGGCCGTGGTGCAGCCGCCAGACCTCGTGGACCCGGTCCGTGGTGCCGACCGGCAGGATGTTCGTCGAGCCGTCGGAGAGCCGGACACCGGTGCCCGCGGCGGCGACCTGCATCACGGTCTTGGCGTAGTCGGCGGCGGGGTGGTCCAGCGACTGGTGGGCGGCACTGATGCCGCAGGAGGCGCTGTAGTCGTAGGTGCCGTAGTGCAGGGAGGTGGCGCGGCCCTTGGCAGCCTCGATCATGCGGGCGACGGTGGCGCGGCCGTCGGGGCCCATGATCGACTGGGTGGTCTCCACCTGGATCTCGAAGCCGATCCGGCCGCGTTCCAGGCCGCGGGCCTTCTCGAAGGCCTCCAGCAGCCGGACCATGGCGGTGACCTGCTCGGCGTAGGTCACCTTGGGCAGCGTCAGCACCAGGCCGTCGGGCAGGCCGCCGGCCTCCATCAGGCCGGTGAGGAAGATGTCCAGGGTGCGGATGCCGCGGTCGCGGACGGCGGCTTCCATGCACTTCATGCGGATGCCCATGTACGGGGCGGCGGTGCCGTCCCGGTAGGCGGCGGCGACGAGGGCGGCGGCGCGGGCGGCGTGCGCGTCCTCCTCGGCGTCCGGGCGGATGCCGTAGCCGTCCTCGAAGTCGATGCGCAGGTCCTCGACGGGCTCGCGCTCCAGCTTGGCGCGGACCCGGTCGTACACCGGCCCGGCGAGCTCGTCCGGGATGCCGAGGACGGCGGCGAGCGCGGCGGCGTCGGGGGCGTGCTCATCGAGCGCGGCGAGCGCCTGGTCGCCCCAGGAGCGGATGGTGTCGGCGGCGAAGGCGTCGCCGGGGACGTAGACCGTGTGGACCGGCTGGCGGGTACCGGGGTCGCCCGGGTAGCGCCGCGCCAGATCGGCGTCCACCGCGGCGAGAGCGGCGCCGATTCCCTCGCGTACGGTGTCCGCAAGGCTCGTCGCCACGGTCTCCTGCTGCCCCATTTCGGCACCCTCCCGGTTCTTGCGCCCGACAACGCCGGGGCTCTTTTTCCGCTTCACGGAATCAACAATCCGTATAGCGAAGTTAACTGTGTCGGGTAGCGAGGTCAACACCCCCCGGCCCGAGGCGACGCGCGTCACGCCCGCGCCCGCTTCCCGTAACTCCGTGGCACGGCGGCTCCGCCCCCGCCAGACTCACCCCATGACTTGGACAGCACCACAGATAACCCGCCGCGAACTGCCTGCCGCCGCCGGCGAACGGGAGATGCTCCAGAGCTGGCTCGACTGGCACCGCGAAACCCTCCTCGCCAAGTGCACCGGGCTCACCCCGGACCAGCTGGTCGAGGCGAGCACCCCGCCCTCCACGCTCACCCTGCTCGGGCTGGTCCGCCATATGGCGCTGGTCGAGCGCACGTGGTTCCGCCAGCGCTTCGCCGGCGAAAAGGTCGAGGATCTCTACGACCTCGAGCGGAACATCGACGCCGACTTCGACGACGCCGAGGCGTCCGGGGCCGAGGCGGACCACGCCACGCTCGTCGCCGAGATCGCGGCCTGCAACGCCGCGATGGCGGGCCGCGGGCTGGACGAGACCTTCATCCATGACCGCAGCGGCCAGGAGCTGAACCTGCGCTGGGTCTATGTCCACATGATCGAGGAGTACGCGCGCCACAACGGCCACGCCGACCTGCTGCGCGAGCGGATCGACGGGGCGACGGGCGACTGACACCGCGCCGAGGCCCCGTACGCGCGGTGCGTACGGGGCCTGTGCGGTGCTGCGGCGAGTGCCGGTGAAGCCTCAGCCCTTGCGGGTCTTGACCTCTTCGGTGAGGGCCGGGACGACGTCGAAGAGGTCGCCGACGACGCCGTAGTCGACGAGGTCGAAGATCGGGGCCTCGGCGTCCTTGTTGATGGCGACGATGGTCTTCGAGGTCTGCATACCGGCGCGGTGCTGGATCGCGCCGGAGATGCCCGCCGCGATGTACAGCTGCGGCGACACGCTCTTGCCGGTCTGGCCGACCTGGTTGGTGTGCGGGTACCAGCCGGCGTCCACCGCGGCACGGGAGGCGCCGACGGCCGCGCCGAGGGAGTCGGCGAGCGCCTCGATGACCGGGAAGTTCTCGGCGCCGTTGACGCCGCGGCCACCGGAGACCACGATCGCGGCCTCGGTCAGCTCCGG